>MNUQ01000083.1 GCA_001871085.1 Desulfovibrionaceae bacterium CG1_02_65_16 | reverse complement strand
CCCTGGTGCAAAAGCGCAGGCTCTTTTACCCGCCCGATCCCGCCAGCCTCAAAATGTCCACCCTGGGCGGCAACGTGGCAACCTGCGCGGGCGGCATGCGCGCGGTCAAGTACGGCGTCACGCGCGAGTACGTGCTTGGCGTGCGCGCGGTGCTGCCGGGCGGGCGCATTGTCAACGCCGGCGGCCGCACGCACAAGAACGTGGTCGGGCTCGACCTCACGCGCTTGTTCGTGGGCTCTTGCGGCACGCTGGGGCTGTTCACCAAGCTCACGCTGAAGCTGCTGCCTCTGCCGGAAAGCTCGGCCACGGTGCTGGCCGCCTTCGGTTCGCTCAAAGAGGCGCTGGAGGGCGCGCGCGGCGTGTTCCGCGCGGGCATTCTGCCCACGGCCATGGAGTTCTTGGACGACAAGGCCTGCTGGGGCATCAGCCAGATCAGGGACGTGCCCTGGCCCACCGGCGCGCATGGGGAGACCGCCACCAAGGCTGTGCTGGTGCTCAAGGTGGACGGCAGCCGGGCCGCGCTGGCCTCCGAGCTGACGCGCCTGGAGGAGGCGCTGGCCCCCTCGCGTCCGCTGTGCCTGTTCAAGGGCCTGGGGACAGAGGAGGAGGAGCCGCTGTGGGAGATGCGCCGGCTCGTCAGCCCCGCCAGCTTTCACCTCGGCCCGGACAAGCTGGGCGAGGACGTGGCCGTGCCGCGCGGCAAGACCGTGCAGGCGGTGGAGGGTTTCCAGGCCATCGGCCGGGAGCACGGCATTCATGTGGTGTGCTACGGACATTTGGGCGACGGCAACACCCACGTGAACATCGTGTACGACGCGAGCGATCCGGACCAGGCCGCGCGCGCCAAGCAGTGCAAAGAGGCCGTGTTCCGGCTGACGCTGTCCCTCGGCGGCACGCTCTCCGGCGAGCACGGCACCGGCATCACCAAGGGGCCGTATGTGTCCTGGCAATTGGGCGAAAACGAGCGCGCGGTCATGGCGGGCATCAAAAACGTGTTCGACCCGAACGGCATTCTCAATCCCGGCAAGGGGTGGGTGTAATGGCCGACTGCGTGCTGTGCGGCTGTTGCCTGCCGGGCTGTCCGCTGCTGGCCGCGACCGGGCGCGAGGAGCTGTCGCCCCGGGCCAAGGCGCTGCTGGCCGGGCCCTCCAAATGGCACGCCGCGGACGGACACCCCCTGCCCGAGGCCGACGTGGCCGCGCTGACCGGCCTTTGTTTGGCCTGCGGCCGCTGCGAAAAGCTCTGCCCGCAGGGGGTCAAGGTGCCGCAGCTCATGGCGGCCCTGCGCGCGGCGCACCCGAATTTCAAGCAATGGCTGTGGAAGCAGTGGATAACCAAACTCGGGCCGTGTTGGGGGCTGGCCGCGCGCGGGGCGGCGCTCGTGCCGGAATCGTTCGCGCCGGCGCAGTTCAGCCTGGCGCTCAAGGGGCTCAAGGGCCTCAGGCCCGGTGCGGGGTTGACGCCCTGGCTCTCCATCACCGATCTGCCCGAGGCGGACTTCGCGGCGAAATTTTCCGGCCGGCCGCTGGCGGTCTTTGACGGCTGCGTGGGGCGCGGTCCGCGCGCGGCCTGGGGCGAAACGGCGCGACGGCTTTTGCGCGGGCTGGGGGCGGAGCTGGCGGAGGCGGCGTTCTCCTGCTGCGGCAGCACCCTTGGCGTGGCCGGCCTGCCCGGCGAACAGCGCGATGTGCGGCGCGCGAACATCAAGGCCTGGCGCGACGCCGGCCGGCCGCTGCTCGTCACCTATTGCGCTACCTGCCGCAAGGGGCTGGCGGACTACGCCGGCGAGGGCGCGGAGCTTTTCGCCGACGCCGCCGAGGCCGCGCGTTGGAAGGATGCGGTGACGCCGCTTTCCTTGCTGCTTAGTGGCGCGCGGGGCAAGGTTTCGCGCGGGGCGCCAAGCATTGTGGGCTACCACCGGCCTTGCCACGCGCCGGAGCTGCCCGGCGGCGGCGATGCGGACTTCGCGCTGCTGAAGGGGCTGCTGGGCGCGCGGTTGCGCACGCCGGCAAGCGGCGGCTGTTGCGGGTTCGGCGGCATCATGCAGCTGGGCGCGCCGGAGCTTTCGGCCAAGGTGGGGGCGGTCTGCTGGGCCAATCTCGACAGGACGCTGGGGTACAGCGCCGCGCCGGAAGTGGTCCCGGCGTATGTGCTCTCCGGGTGCAGCGGCTGCGTCATGCAGCTTGCGGCCACGGCTCCGGCCAATGTGCCGCAAGGCGCGCGCGTGGGCCACTGGCTGGAGATTGTGCGGCGTAATTAAGCCCTTGCCCGGGCGCGGCCGCGTGGAAAAACGCCGCCTGGCGGGTTGACGAATCGTGCGCCGGGGTTATCTGCACACCAAGATTTGACGCGGCCCCGGAAATATCCGAAAGAACAGCGCGGGCGCGGCCCGGGGCGGCAACGCCGTCCGGCGCGGCTGCAACGCCTTGGGGTAAACCCAAGCGTCCGTCATCACACGTTGAAATTCACCGGCCGGGCGGCTTGTCCGCCGCCGGATTGAGGAGCCTCCGCCCATGTTCACCTCCATTATCAAGAAGATCATCGGTTCGAGCAACGAGCGCTATCTGAAAAGGATGGAGCCCACGGTGGCCGGCATCGCCTCCTTCGAGCCGCAGATGCAGGCGCTGGCCGACGAGGACTTCCCGGCCAAAATCGTTGCATGGAAGGAGGAGGTGGAGCAGGGCCGCAGCCTGGACGACCTGCTGCCCGAGTGCTTCGCCCTCGTGCGCGAGGCTGGCCAGCGGGCGCTGGGCATGCGCCACTACGACGTGCAGATGGTCGGCGGCATTGTGCTGCACCAGGGCCGCATTGCGGAGATGAAGACCGGCGAGGGCAAGACGCTTGTGGCCACGCTGCCGGTTGTGCTCAACGCGCTCTCCGGCAAGGGCGTGCATCTCGTCACCGTGAACGACTACCTGGCCAAGCGCGACGCGGCCTGGATGGGCAAGCTTTACGGCTTCCTCGGCCTCACCGTCGGCGTCATCGTCCACGGCCTCACGGACGAGGAGCGCCAGGAGGCCTACGCCGCGGACATTACTTACGGCACCAACAATGAGTTCGGCTTCGACTACCTGCGCGACAACATGAAGTTCTACAAGGAATCGCTGGTGCAGCGGCCGCTGAACTACGCCATCGTGGACGAGGTGGACTCTATCCTCATCGACGAGGCGCGCACCCCGCTCATCATCAGCGGCGCGGCCGAGGAATCCACCCAGCTCTACCGCAAGGTCGACGCCATCATCCCCATGCTGGTGCGCGGCGAAAAGGTCAAGGACGACAAGGACGAGAACGCGGAGCCCACCGGCGACTTCGTGGTGGACGAAAAGGCCCGCACCGTCTCGCTCACCGAGCGCGGCGTCACCAAGTGCGAAAAGCTCCTCGGCGTGGAGAACCTCTACGACCCGGCCAACGCCACCCTGCAGCACCACGCGCTCCAGGGCCTCAAAGCCCACCATTTGTACCACCGCGACGTGGAGTACATCGTCAAGGACGAGCAGGTGGTCATCGTTGACGAGTTCACCGGCCGGCTCATGCCCGGCCGCCGTTTCTCCGACGGGCTGCACCAGGCCCTGGAGGCCAAGGAGAACGTGAAGGTCGAGGCCGAGAACCAGACGCTGGCCTCCATCACCTTCCAGAACTACTTCCGCATGTACGAGAAGCTCTCCGGCATGACCGGCACCGCCGACACCGAGGCCGTGGAGTTCAAGGAAATCTACAATCTCGACGTGTCGGTGATTCCCACCAACCGGCCCATGGTCCGCAAGGACAACGCGGACATGATCTACAAGACCCAGCATGAGAAATTCCACGCCATCGCCGAGGAGATAGCCGAGTGCCACAAGACGGGCCAGCCTGTGCTGGTGGGCACGGTCAGCATTGAAAAAAGCGAGCTCGTCTCGGACATGCTGAAAAAGCTCGGCGTGCCGCACAACGTGCTCAACGCCAAGCAGCATGAGCTGGAGGCCGAGATTGTGGCCGAGGCCGGACAGAAGGGCAAAGTCACCATCGCCACCAACATGGCCGGCCGCGGCACCGACATTGTGCTCGGCGAGGGGGTCAAGGAGCTGGGCGGCCTGCACATCCTCGGCACGGAGCGCCACGAGTCCCGCCGCATCGACAACCAGCTGCGCGGCCGTTCCGGCCGTCAGGGCGACCCCGGCAGCTCGCGCTTCTACCTCGCGCTCGACGACGACCTCATGCGCCTGTTCGGCAGCGACCGCATCTCCGGGCTTATGAACACGCTGGGCCTGGAGGATGGCGAGGCCATCGAGAACCGCATGGTCAGCAAGGCCATTGAGGGCTCGCAGAAGCGCGTGGAGGCCCACAACTTCGAGATCAGAAAGCAGCTGCTCGACTACGACAACGTCATGAACCAGCAGCGCGAGGTCATTTACGCCCGCCGCCGCGAGATCATGTACGCCGAAACCCTCGACGACATCGTTGAGGAGTACATCGACGAGCTGCTCACCGACATCTACTCCATGGTGGAGCACGCCCACGGCGCGCTGGACGACGAGACCGAGGGCATTGTCGCCTCCCGCCTGGACGAGGTGTTCGACCTTTCCCGCTTCCCGGGCTTTGCGGCCGCGCTGCCCACGCGCGAGCAGGCCGAGGCCTGGATCAATGAGATACTGGGCGTTCTTGAGGCCGCCGCGACGCAGGAGAAGTATCAGGAAATTCTGCGCTACTTCATTCTGGAGACGCTCGATCGCGTGTGGAAGGATCACCTGCTCTCCATGGACCACCTGCGCGACGGCATAGGCCTGCGCGGCTATGGCCAGAAGGACCCGAAGGAGGAGTACAAGCGCGAGGGCTTTGAGCTCTTCCGCGCCATGCTCTATACCATCGCCGAGAAGTCCATGGGCATCATTTGCCGGCTGCGCATGCAAAAGGAGGTGAGCGAGGAGGAGTTCCAGCACAAGGAGTCCGCCGCCGAGCTGGAGTACCACGGCTCGGCCGCCGACGAGAGCGCGCCGAAGAAAAAGAAGCCCGTGAAGCGCGCCGCCGCCAAGGTGGGCCGGAACGAACCCTGCCCCTGCGGCTCTGGCAAGAAATTCAAGAATTGCTGCGGGAAATAGCCTGAGCATTAGACCATCGCGGCGCTTGATGGAAGGGCGCGGGCGTGGTATTCTTAAGCTTTGCTGCATTGCATAAGGCCGCCCGCATTTTGCGGCGGCTCTGGCCTCCTGCTTCGGGGAACCTATGACCAAGGTGCTCATCGTCGAGGACAGCCGCTCGTTTGCCGCCCATGTGTCCAAGCATGTCCGCCAGGACCTGGGCTTCGAGGTGGTGGTGGCCGCCAATCTGGCCGCCGCCAAGGGCGTGCTTGAGCAGGACGCGGACTTCCTCGCCGCCCTGCTCGACCTCAACCTGCCCGACGCCCCCAACGGCGAGTGCGTGGACTTGGTTCTGGCCCACAAGGTGCCGGCCATCGTCTTCACCGGAGTGCTTTCCGACTCCCTGCGCGAAAGCTTTTGGAACCGCCACATCGTGGACTACGTGCTCAAGGACAGCATGGAGAACGTGGACTATGTGGTGGCCTTGCTGGCGCGGCTGCAAAAAAATCCGCAGACCAAGATCCTCGTGGTGGACGACTCGCGCAGCTACCGCCACGCCGTGGGGCGGCTGCTTTCCACCCACCTCTACCATGTGCTGGAGGCCGGCAGCGGCGAGGAGGCCCTGCGCGTGCTGGGCGAACACCCGGACACGAGTCTTGTGCTGGTGGACTACAACATGCCCGGCATGGACGGCTTCGCCCTGACGCGAGAAATCCGCCGCAACCATGGCAAGGACACGCTCGCCATCGTCGGCGTTTCCGGCGAGGCAGGGACCAGGCTTTCTCCCCGGTTCATCAAAAGCGGCGCCAACGACTATCTGCACAAGCCCTTTCTGGCCGAGGAATTCTACACGCGCATCACCCAGAATCTGGAGATGCTGGAGCACATCGCCCAGGTGCGCGACATGGCCGAGCGCGACTACCTGACCCGCGTGTACAACCGCCGCTATTTCTTTTCCGCGGGCGCGCAGCTTTTGGCGCTGCTTGCCCGGCGCGGGCAGCCCGTCACCGTGGCCATGATCGACATCGACCACTTCAAAAAGGTGAACGACACCCTGGTGGGGCACGAGGCCGGCGACGCCGTGCTGCGCGCCATGGCCCAGCTGCTGGCCTCGCGCTTCCGCGTCTCGGACATCGTGGCGCGCATCGGCGGGGAGGAGTTCTGCGTGCTGGCCTCGGATATTTCCGCGGACCAGGCCCTGCTGCTGTTTGAGGATCTGCGCAAGCTTTTTGAGACCACGCCCGTGCGTTTCGGCGAGGACACCGTTCGCTACACCGTCAGCATCGGCCTGTGCTGCGAGATAAGCCAGAGTCTGGATGACATGCTGCGCCAGGCCGACCGCATGCTCTATCGCTCCAAAAGCCTGGGCCGCAACCGCGTTGCCCTGTACAACCCGGCGGAGGATGCCGGGGAGCCGGAATAGGCCGCAAGGACCGTTCCCACAGGCCGCCTA
>MNUQ01000164.1:37008-51303 GCA_001871085.1 Desulfovibrionaceae bacterium CG1_02_65_16 | reverse complement strand
GCCGGCCGGCTGGCTCGCGGCGATGGATTCCACGGCATCGTCATCTCCAGAATCGGCCGCGCCAACGTCCGATCCCTTCAAACTCCCGTCCGGCCCATAGGTGGCCGAACCCTCCTCCCGCTGGGCAACCTGCCTGCGCCAGGCCTGGAACATCTCCTGGCTGAAGCTGCGCCCGGCCTGCTGGGCCTCGGTCTGCGCGGCCTGCTCATTTTCAGCCTGACGCGCGGCGGCGGCATCGGCGTTTGCGCCAAGCAGACCGGCAGTGGAGCCGGAAATGGCGTCCGCGTCCGCATTGAGCACGCCGCCGGCCGCGCTTGCGGATGTGGCCGAAGCCGCAGCGCTTGCGGCCGCGCCCCAAAGCACCTGGTCGGTGGAATAGGTAATGCCGAGCGGCCCAAGCTTAAGCGACACCCGGCGTGACTGCACTTGCGGCCGCGCGGCGTCGAAGGCCTCCGTGAGGCCCGAAGAGGTTGTGCTTGCGCCGCCGATGGAAGCGGACATGGCGTCTCCCGGGTTGCCCGGGCGTCCGACCTTAAAAAAAAGCCGGAAGCCGCGTGAACCGCCCATGGCCCGCGCCGCCCCCTGTTTGCGGGGCCGCGCCGCCCGCAGTCCTGCGGGGAGCCGAGGCAGAGGCGTCTTCCGTCCGTGGAAGCCTGGCGCTCCGTCAACGCCCTCGGCAAAGACGGAGACACCAGGAATTATGTGTAACCAGTCCGCGTCATATTGGCAAGAGGCCGGGGGCTGAAATTCCGCGCGCCTTGCAATCGCTTGTCCGCCGGGCTACATAGACGCATCCTCATAAACCCCGGAAGGTGAGACATGAATTATCGCATCCTGGAAAAGAAGGTGTTGATACCAGGACAAACCACGCTCCTGGTCATTGACGCGCCGCACGTGGCGAAAAAAGCCAAACCGGGCAATTTCGTCATTCTGCGCACCAGCGAAAAGGGCGAGCGCATCCCGCTCACCATCGCGGACTGCGACCCCGACGCCGGCACCGTGACCATCGTGTTCCTCGTGGTGGGCAAAAGCACGGCGGAACTGAACACCTTTGAGGAAGGACAGGCCCTGCACGACTTCTGCGGACCGCTGGGCCGTCCCACCCACATCGAAAAGCAAGGCACCGTCATCTGCGTGGGCGGCGGCACTGGCGTGGCCGCCATGCACCACATCGCCAAGGGACACGCGGCCATGGGCAACCACGTGGTGGCCATTGTGGGCGCGCGCAACAAAGATCTGCTGCTGTTCTGCAACGAGCTCGGCAACTTCTGCCCGGAGGTGCTCATCGCCACCGACGACGGCAGCCAGGGCCACCACGGCTTTGTCACCGAGGTGCTGAAACAGCGCCTGGAAGAGGACAAGGACGTCTCCGAGGTCGTGGCCATTGGCCCCGTGCCCATGATGGAGGCCGTGAGCAAGGTCACCAAGCCCTTCGGCGTCAAAACCACCGTCAGCCTCAATGCCATCATGGTCGACGGCATCGGCATGTGCGGCGCCTGCCGCTGCACGGTCGGCGGCGAGACCAAGTTCGCCTGCGTGGACGGGCCCGAGTTCGACGGCCACAAGGTGGACTTCGGCGAGCTGCGCCTGCGCCTTTCGCAGTTCCGCTCGCAGGAGCAGGAGTCCATGCAGTTGTTCCAGCACAAATGCCACTGCGGGGAGGGCAAGTAACATGAGCGCCACACCCGAGAAAAAGGCCCCAAAAAAATCCACTCCCCGGACCAACATGCCGGTCCAGCCGCCCTTTGCGCGCATCCAGAACTATCTTGAGGTGGCGCTGGGCTATTCCGAGGCCGACGCGCAAGCCGAGGCCAGCCGCTGCATCCAATGCAAAAAGCCCAGCTGCCGGCAGGGCTGCCCGGTGGAGATCGACATCAAGGGCTTCATCGGCCAGTTGCAGAAGGGCGACGTGCCCGGGGCCTACAAGGTTCTGCGCGCATACAACTCCCTGCCCTCCGTGTGCGGCCGCGTGTGCCCCCAGGAAACCCAGTGCGAAGGCATGTGCATCCTGGGCAAGAACCCGGAGAAGACCGGCGGGGCCGTGGCCATCGGCCGGCTGGAGCGCTTCGTGGCCGATACCTTCGCCGCGCGCCTGGCCGGGGGCGACGCCGCCTGCCTGCAAATCACCGGCGAGGCCGCCTGCCGCATGACCCACGACGAGTTGAAGGTCGCCTGCATCGGCGCGGGGCCGTCCAGCCTCACCGTGGCTGGATACCTCGCCAGTCTGGGCATCAAGGTCACGGTCTACGAGGCCCTGCACGAGGTGGGCGGCGTGCTCGTCTACGGCATCCCCGAGTTCCGCCTGCCCAAGGAGATCGTCCGCCGCGAGGTGGACGCCATGCGCGAGCTTGGCGTGGAGTTCAAGACCAACTGGGTCGGCGGCAAGGCCATCACCGTGCAGGAGCTCTTCGACGACGGCTGCAAGGCCGTGTTCATCGGCGTGGGCGCGGGCCTGCCGCAGTTCATGCACGTTCCGGGCGAGAACAACATCGGCGTGTTCTCCGCCAACGAGTATCTCACCCGCGTGAACCTGGGCCGCGCGTACGACTTCCCCAACTACGACACGCCCATCTTCAAGGCCGACGAGGTCTGCGTCATCGGCGGCGGCAACGTGGCCATGGACGCCGCGCGCACCGCCCTGCGCCTTGGGGCGAAAAAGGTCTCCATCGTCTACCGCCGCACCAAGGCCGAAATGCCCGCGCGCCTGGAGGAGCTGGAGCACGCCATCGAGGAGGGCGTGAACCTGGAGCTGCTGTGCGCGCCGCTGGCCCTCAACGCCGACGAAAACCGCCGCCTGGCCAGCATGACCGTGCAGAACATGAAGCTCGGCGAGCCCGACGCCTCCGGCCGCCGCCGGCCCGAGCCCATCGAGGGCGACACGCGGGAGATTCCCTGCCAACTGGCGATCATCGCCGTGGGCACCAAGCCCAATCCCATTCTGCTGGAGGCCACCCGCGGGCTGGCCCTCAACAAGCGCGGCTACATCGAGGCCAACCCGGAAACGGGCGAAACAAGCATCCACAACGTCTTCGCCGGCGGCGACATCGTCACCGGGGCCGCCACGGTCATCAGCGCCATGGGCGCGGGCCGCCGCGCAGCCAAGGAGATCGCCAAGCGGCTGTTGGGCGCAGAGGCTTAGCTCCGCTCAAAACCAACGCCAAAGGGCCGGATGTCGCACGCGTGACATCCGGCCCTTTTCTTTGGCGCGCCGCGATTGAAAGACCGGCGCCCTAAAGGGGAAAGCGCGCCCACAGGGCGGAAATGGGCATAACGATGAGCAGGCTGGGCAGCATGCTTAAAATGGGCACCTCCAGCAGGCTGCTTTGCCGGAGGCCCGCGCCAAGCATGATGATGCCGCCGCAGGCCGAAAAATCGGCCAGCATCTCCGGCGTGGTCAGCGGCACCACGGCGGTGGCCGCCAGCAAAATGACCGCCTGCACCAGAAACTGCGGCAGGGCCAGCACGCCCACCACGGCGCCCACGCTGGAGGCGAAGAGCATGGCTGTGAGCAGGTCGAGCAGGGCCTTGATGAAGAGCAGTGATGCGTCGCCGGTCATGCCCTCGCGCATGGCGCCCATGATGCCCAGGCCGCTGACGCAGAAGAGCACCGTGGCCACAGCGAACTGGTCGCGGAAGGCCTTGGCCGGCAAATCCGAAACCGTCGTTTTGCGGCGCGGGAACAGCCCGGCGACCCAGCAGGACAGGCGCATGACGCCGGCCTCGAAGCGCAGGGCCTCGCCCAGCAACGTGCCGAACAGCAGCGAGACGATGACCGGCGGCAGGGCGTGGCCCTTGGCCGTCATGGAGACGCCGATGCCCAGCGTGATGCAGCTGAACACGTACATGAGCTTGTTGCGGAAGGCCGGGGTGACGGACGAGCCGCTGAAGGTGCCGATGATGGAGCCGAGAAGAATACAAACGCTATTGACGATGGGACCGAGCATTGATGTCCTTTTTCAGGGTGGGTTGCGGAAGGGGGGGTCGGTACCCCTTCGCGCCCCAAACATCAATACGTGCCGGCCCGGATTTTCTCCGCCGGGGCGGGCTAATGTTCCCCGAGCAGGCGCACCTCGCGCTGCGGGAAGGGAATCTCCACCCCGGCCTGCTTGAAGGCGTCCCAGATGGCCAGCAGCACATCGCTGCGCACGTTGACCGTGCCGGCCTCGGGGTCGCTTATCCAGAAGCCGACGTAGAGGTTCACGCTGGAGTCGGCGAACTCCGTAAGCCGCGCGCACGGGGCCGGGTTGGCCAAAACGCGCGGCACGCTGGTGGCCGCCCGCTCCATAATCCGCATGACCTCGCGCGGGTCCGACGAGTAGGCCACGCCCACGTCCGCCTGCAAAAACAGCAGCGAGTCGTTGTAGCTCAGGTTGATGACTTCGTTGCCGATGAGGCTCTCATTGGGAATGAGGTGGGCCTTGCCGCCCAGGGTCTCCACCGCGGTGTAGCGCGCGTTGATCTGCATAATGCGGCCCTGCACGCCGTTCAGGTCGATGACATCGCCGGGCTTGAGGGACTTGTCGAGCAGAAGGATGACGCCGGACACGAGGTTGGAGAAGATCTTCTGCAGGCCAAAGCCCACGCCCACGCCGACAGCGCCGCTGAAGATGGTCAGGCTCGTCAGGTCCACGCCCACGGTGGAGAGCGTCACAGTAATGGCGATGGCGTAGAGCAGAATGCGCGCGCCCTTGGAAAAGAGCACCCGCGCCGAGGGCGAAATGCCGTCGGCCTTGCACAAACGGTCGTCCAGCACGCCGGAAAGAATGCGTGCCCCCTGCCACAGCACCACAAAGAGCGTAAAGCCTTTGAGCACCAGCAAAAGTGAAACGCGCGTGCGCCCCACGGACATGCTCAGGTCGTCGAGGAACTCCAGCGCCACGTCGAACACGCCCAGCGCGTGCAGCACGGCCAGCAGCCACACGACGACGGCCACAATGACCCCGAGGAAGCGGCTTTTTATCAGCGCGCCGGCCACATGCGCCACCACCCAGGCCAGCGCGCCCGCCGTGGCGATGGAGAGCACCTGGTGCGGCAGGTGGAAGTGCCGGGCCGCAGCGTCGGCAAAAAGAAGGATCAGGCCGGAAACGCCCGCCCAGGCGCAGTGCCGCAGCTCATTCAAAAGCGCGGCTGTGAGCGCGTCGGAGCGCCAGCCGGTGGCCGGGGTCTCACGCCGGACGTTCAGGTTCAGCGCCCGGCACAGGCCATAGGCCGCAAGAAACAGCACCAGGGCCAGCAGCGCCTGCGTCAGCGCCACGCGGCCGGTCAGATGAATCCGCACCCAGTCAAAAATCCGGTCGGCCCATTCCGCCGGGTCTCCCGAAAAAACGATTTCCGCCATGCGCGCTCCCCTCCCGGCCATTGGCCGCGCGGTTTGGTGCTCCAGCGACAAGCCCTACAGAGACAGCATCCACGGCGAGCCCAGGACCAGGTCGGCCCAGGCCCCAAGGAACACCACTGCGGAAATGACGCCATTCAAGGTGAAAAAGGCCACGTTGATGCGCGAGAGGTCATCCGCGCTGATGAGCTTGTGCTCCCACACCAGCACCCCGCCCACCACGACGGAGACGAACAGCGCCACAATGCCCTGCCCCGCCGCCAGCCCCACCATGGGGAACAGCATCGCCGTGCAGGCGTGGGTGAGGGCGGCCGTAAACAGCGCGCGCGGCACCCCCTGGTGCGCAGGCAGGGAGTGCAAGCCCTGCGCCTTGTCAAAGTCCACGTCCTGGCAGGCGTAGAGAATGTCGAACCCGGCCACCCAGAGCGTGACGCCGAAGAACAGCAGCACCGCCGGGTAGCCCAGATGCGTGGGCGAAACGGCCAGCCACCCGGCCAGCGGGGCCAGGCCCAGCACGCTGCCCAACACATAGTGGCACAGGGGCGTAAAGCGCTTGGTATGGCTGTAGAACGCGCTCCAGATGAGCGCCACCGGCGAGAGCAGCAGACAGGTGGCGTTCATGGCCGCGCAGGCCGTGGTGAAGATGATGGCGCAGAGGAGCAGGAAACGCCGGGTGAAGGCCACCGAAAGCTCGCCTGTGACCAGCGGGCGGTTCTGCGTGCGCGGGTTCAGCCGGTCGATGTCCAGGTCGGCCAAGCGGTTGTAGGCCATGGCGAAGGAGCGCACGGCCACCATGGCCACGGTGAGCGCGATCATGGTCCGCCAGGAGGGAACGCGCCACTGCGGCCCCGGCCCAACGGCCAAAAAGGCCCCGGTAAAGGCGAAGGGCAGGGCGAACACCGAATGTTCAATCTTGATCATGCGGCACACGGCCTTTGTGTCGCTGTAAAAACTCATGAGCGCGTTCCTTTTGCTAATATTCGTTGACGAGCACCGCCCCGCCGAGGAGCAACAGCACCCCGGCGATGCGCGGCAGCGAGATCTCGCGCACCGGGAAGCCCAACGCCCCGGTGTGGTCCAGCAGCACGGAGGCCACCAGCTGCCCGGCGATGATCCAGGCCATGAGCCCCGTGGCCCCCAGCTTAAAAGCCAGAATGATGGTGACGGCCACAAAAAACGCGCCCAGCGCCCCGCCCAGCCAGCTCCACAAGGGGGCCTGCGCGGCGGCCGCCATGCCCGGCCAGGGAATGCGCGCCACCAGGATGTAGCCGAACAAAACCACCGTGCCCACGGCGAAGCTCACCAGCGAGGCCATGATCGGGTCGCCGAGATACCCGCGCAGGCGCGCGTTGACGCCCGCCTGCACCGGCATGAGCGCCCCGGCCACAAGGGCGATGAGCATGATCATTGGACGCATGATGTCTCCTTGTGCTGCATTTACGGCTGGACCGGGGCCCCGGCCGGCTTGCCCGGGCCCGCGGACGGCGAGGCCGTGGGCGTCGCCGCTGGCGCAGCCTTGGGGGCGGCGGACGGCGTGGTTGGCGGCGCAGTGGTTTCGCCGGGGCCGCCCGGCTGGCCCGCGCCCCGGCTGGCGTTGCCTGCGGCGTTGTCTGCGGCGCCGCCAGCGGCGGTGTCCGCAGCGGAGTCCACGGCGCTGTCCGCCCCGGCCGGGGGAGCGGTCTGCTCCACGCCGGGCTCGTCCTTGGTCTCCATGACCTCCTGGAAGCCCGCCACGGCGATGCCGCGCCGCACCATGATGGAGTGGATGAGCCCTGAGCGGAAGGTCACGTAGCGCTGGCCGCCCACGGCGCTGAACTTGATGGGGTTGGGCAGAACCGAGGCCAGCCGCGCCGCCTCCGTGCTGGAAAGCGCGCTTGCGGACTTATGGAAATAGTGGCGGCTGGCGGCCTCGATGCCGAAAATCCCGTCGCCCCATTCGGCCACGTTGACGTAGAGCTCAAGGATGCGCCGCTTGGACAGCGTGTGCTCCATGCGCCAAGTGAGAATGGCCTCCTTGACCTTGCGCGTGAGGCTTTTTTCCGGCGAAAGATAGAGATTCTTGATGAGCTGCTGGCTGATGGTGCTGGCCCCGGCCGCGAAGCGCCCCTCGCGCATGTTCTTTTCTAAAGCCTGCTCCATGGCCTCATAATCGAAGCCCTCGTGGTGGTAAAATTTGTCATCCTCGCCGATGAGCACGGCCTTGATGAGCAGCGGCGACACCCGGCTTATGGGCACCCAGCGCTGCACAATGGTCTTTTTGACGCCCTCTTTGGCCCATTGGGCCTCGCGCCACTCCATGAAGGCCGTCTTGCCGGGATTCTTCTTCGCCAGAGCGCCAACGTCCGGGTAGACGAAAAACGACGCCATGTAAGCGAGAAACAAAGCGGCCGCCACAAGCAGCAGTTTCCATATCCGTCCGCGCAACAGGTCCTCCGGGGGTGGGTGTGACTTGTGGCCCTGTTACGCCCATTCGGCTCCGGCGTCCATCATCCGGGCCGGGCGGTTTCCCCGGCGGCAGGCACAAAAATGAAGTCAGAAGCCGGCCGAAGCGCCGTATGCCTTTACATATTTGTGCACCAAGGCTAGAATTCATCCATCAGCACACCCGCCGGAATCAAGGTCCCACCGGCGCGCTCAACCCGTATCCCAGGAGGCTGCCCCATGGATACCCCGGTCTTCAATTGCCGCAACGCGGACGACGTGCTCAAGGCCGTCAAGGAATACGACATCAGCTTCGTCCAGTTCTGGTTCGTGGACATTCTGGGCACGCTCAAAAGCTTCCAGGTGACCCCGCGCGAGCTGGAGGCAGCCTTCGAGGAGGGCATGGGCTTCGACGGCTCGTCCATCCTCGGCTTCTGCCGCATCGACGAGTCCGACATGGTCGCCATGCCCGACCCCACCACCTTCCAGGTGGCCGCCTGGAGACCCAGCGACCGGCCCGTGGCGCGCATGTTCTGCGACATCCACACCCCCGACGGCCAGCCCTACACCGCCGACTCCCGCTACTGCCTCAAGCGCGTGCTGCGCAAATGCGCGGAAAAAGGCTACACCTACTACTGCGGCCCCGAGCTGGAATTTTTCCTCTTCGCCAACGACCGCGCCACCGAGCCCCTGGACCAGGGCGGCTACTTCGACGCGCCCCCGCTGGACCTGGGCAACAACATCCGCCGCGACATCATCTTCGCCCTGGAAAGAATGGGCATCGCCATTGAGTACAGCCACCACGAGGTGGCGCCCAGCCAGCATGAAATCGACATGCGCTACGCCGAGGCCCTCAAAATGGCCGATATCACCATGACCTACCGCGTCGTGGTCAAAGAAGTGGCCCGCAAGCACGGGGCTTACGCCACCTTCATGCCCAAGCCCATCCACGGGCAAAACGGTTCGGGCATGCATGTGCACCAGTCGCTCTTCAAGAATGGCAAAAACCTGTTCTTCGACCCCGCCGACAAATACCATCTGTCGGGCGAGGGCAAAAGCTTCATCGCCGGCATTTTGAAGCATGCGCGCGAGTTCGTCTGCATCACCAACCAGTGGGTGAACAGCTACAAGCGCCTGGTGCCCGGCTATGAGGCTCCGGTCTATGTGGCCTGGGCCCGGCGCAACCGCTCCGCTCTCGTGCGGGTGCCCATGTACAAGCCCGGCAAGGAGGCAGCCACCCGCATGGAGCTGCGCTGCCCCGACCCGGCCGCCAACCCCTATCTCACCTTCGCCATCATGCTCGCCGCCGGGCTCAAGGGCATGGAGCACAACTACCCGCTGGCCGACCCTGTCGAGGCCGACATCTTCCACATGGACCAGGCCACCCTTGACATGCACGGCATCTCCTCCCTGCCAGGCAGCCTGTACGAGGCCGCCGAGGAAATGCGCAAAAGCGACCTCGTGCGCGAGACCCTCGGCGAACACATCTTCACCAAGCTCTACGAGAACAAGATCATGGAATGGGACCACTACCGCACCCAGGTGACGCAGTACGAAATCGAGCGCTACCTGCCCGTGCTGTAAAGGAAAAGAGGATTCCGGCGGGGGGGGCTGTGGAGGGGGGTCGCTCCTCCTTGCCCCGTCCTCCAAACGAAAGGACCGGGATGGCATCCGCCATCCCGGTCCTTTCGTTTGGCACAGGGAGTCCAGAGGGCGCATGCCCTCTGGCGGGGGAGCGGGGGCCGCGCCCCTGGCTGGGGCGAGGGGCCGCGTTCGCGGGGAGTTACAGCACGCCGCGTTCGACGAAGCGCAGGTACAGTTCGCGGCTGATCCAGGCATCGGTGGCGGCGTAAACGATCTGCTTGGTGGAAAGGGCCTCGCGGGCCCAATTGGAGCACTGGGCGCCCTTGCTGATGCGCACGCCCATAAGATTGGCGGAAAGATTGCGCAGGCCGTGGGTCATCATGCCCAGCTTTTTGGCCACCTCGCCCAGGTCGACGAAGCGCCGCTCAGTGAACTCGAAATGCTGCTTCAGGCCTTTGAGGTCGTCGCGCACGGAAACGCCGCTTTTGACGGTATGGCGCGAGGCGAGCAGCTCAGCGAGCACGGCCTTGTCCGCAAGCTTGGCGAGCTGAAAGATGTAGACATCCTTGTGCCCGGCCAGCTGGAGCAAGGCGGGCGGCGGAATCTGGCCTTTTCTAAAAATGGGCCGGGTCTCGGTATCAAAACCGAGCAGCTCCTCCTCGTGCAGCACGTGCATGGCCTGATGCAGCTGGCGGTCGCATTCCACGAGGATGATCTTGCCGACGAAGGCGGTAAGGGGCAGCAGGCCGATTTCTTCGGAGGTGAAGGCCCGACGGTGCTCCTCGGGCATTTCGGCGCCCTCGCGCACCGGGGCCATAAGCTGCAGGGAGGCGGCGTCTGTTTTATTCATTTTCCCGGATGGTGTTGAAGCTGATTTCGGGCCATTTTTCCTGGGTGTCCTCCAGCCGCCACTGGCTGGGGGCAAGGTAGGCGAGGTTGTCCTCGGCGTCTTTGGCCAGGGAGCTGTGCATGGCGCGCTCGAAGTCGGCGAGCTTGTGCTTGTCCTGGCTGGTGATGAAGCGCGCGCAATTGTATTGCACGGGCTCATAAAGGGCGTCCACGCTGTATTCATCCTTCAGCCGGGCCATGATGACATCGAACTGGAGCACGCCCACGGCGCCCAGGATGTAGTCATTGCCGGAGAGCGGGCGAAAGACCTGCACGGCGCCTTCCTCGGCCAGCTGGGACAGGCCTTTTTGCAGCTGCTTGGCCTTAAGCGGGCTTTTGAGGATGACGCGGCGGAAGTGCTCCGGCGCGAAGTTGGGAATGCCCGTGAACTTGAGGAATTCCTTTTCGGTGAAGGTGTCGCCAATTTTGATGGTGCCGTGGTTGTGCAGACCGATGATGTCGCCGGGCCAGGCCTCGTCAACGTTGCTGCGGTCCTGCGCCATGAAGATGGTGGCGTTGGCGATGGTGATGTCTTTGCCGATGCGGTGGTGGCGCATTTTCATGCCGCGGGTGAAACGCCCGGAGCAAATGCGCAGAAAGGCGATGCGGTCGCGGTGGGCTGGGTCCATGTTCGCCTGGATTTTGAAGACGATGCCGGAAAATTCGGGCTCGGCGGGGTCCACCAGGCGAGTGTCATCGTTATGCAGCTGGGCCAGGCGCGGGCGCGGGGCCGGCGCAAGTTCGACAAAGGCGTTCAGCAACTCCTGCACGCCGAAGTTGTTGATGGCGCTGCCGAAGAACACGGGAGTCTGCTTGCCG
Organism: Desulfovibrionaceae bacterium CG1_02_65_16; assembly: GCA_001871085.1. Lineage (GTDB taxonomy): Bacteria > Desulfobacterota > Desulfovibrionia > Desulfovibrionales > Desulfovibrionaceae > Humidesulfovibrio. Next base: position 40,256 of record MNUQ01000164.1, on the reverse strand, counting down.
GTCAGGTAGCGCTCGCGGTCAAAGGGATAGCCCGCGCCCTGCACCAGCTCCATGTCGCGGCGCAGGTCGCCGGCCTGCCCGCCCAGCAGCTCGTCCAGGCGGGGGTCGTCGAGCCCCTTGATGGTGAGGCCCTCCTGAATCTTGCCGCCGTGCGTGGCGGAGAACAGGTGCAGCTCATTTTTCAGGATGTTCCAGGTGCCCTTGAAGCTCTTGCCCATGCCGATGGGCCAGGTCATGGCCGCGCACTCTATGCCCAGGCTCTCCTCGATGTCGGAAAGCAGTTCGAGCGGCTCGCGGCCTTCCCGGTCCATTTTATTGATGAAGGTGATGATGGGCGTGTCGCGCAGGCGGCACACCTCCATGAGCTTTCTGGTCTGCGTCTCAACGCCCTTGGCGGAGTCGATGACCATGACGGCGGAGTCCACCGCGGTGAGCACGCGGTAGGTGTCCTCGGAAAAATCCTGGTGGCCGGGGGTGTCCAGCAGGTTCACGGCGTAGTCGCGGTAGTCGAACTGCATCACCGAGCTGGTGACGGAGATGCCGCGCTCGCGCTCCATGGCCATCCAGTCGCTGGTGGCGTATCGGGCGGCCTTGCGGGCCTTGACGGTGCCGGCCATTTGGATGGCGCCGCCGAAAAGCAACAATTTTTCCGTCAGTGTGGTCTTGCCGGCGTCCGGGTGGCTGATGATGCCAAAGGTGCGGCGGCGGCCAGCTTCACGGGCCAAATCTTTGAGAAATTGAGGATCGGTCACGGGTGCTCCAAAGAAAGAGCGGCGGACGCAAGGCGCGTCCCGCCGCAAACAAAATCGCGGCACTTTCCCTTATGTAGGGGCAAAGGTCAAGTGCTGGGGAATTTGAACGCGGTTGCCCCGCTCAGGCGCGCGGGCCCAGGCAGAAGTCGGCTATGGCCTCGGCATGCAGGCGCGTGGTGTCGAACAACGGCAAGGGGCTGTCCTTTTGCCGCACAAGCAGGGGAATCTCCGTGCAGCCGAGAACGACGCCCTGGGCCCCGGCCTCGCCCAGACGCCCGATAATCTCCACATAAGCCCGACGCGAGGCTTCGAGCACGCGGCCCAGCACCAGCTCCTCATAGATGACGCGGTGGACCAGCTCGCGGTCCTTTTCGCCGGGAATGCGCACATCGAGGCCATAACGCTCGGCCAGACGGGCGGAATAAAAGTCCTGCTCCATGGTGAAGCGCGTGCCGAGCAGCCCCACGCGGGAGAAACCGGCCGACGCCGCAGCCTGGCCCGCCGCGTCGGCGATGTGGATGAGCGGCAGGCCGGCCGCGCGCTCCACCTCGTCCGCGAACTTGTGCATGGTGTTGGTGAGGATGGCGAGGCCCTGCGCTCCCGCGCACGCCAGGCTGCGGGCCGAATCCGCCATGAGTTCGCCGAGCTCGTCCCAGCGGCCTTGGTGCTGCAGGGCCTCCACCCGGGCAAAGTCCAGGGAGAGCAGCAGACACGGGCAGGAGTGCGCGCCGCCCAGGCGCTCGCGCGCCTCCTCGTTGAGAATGCGGTAATACTCCGCGCTGGACTCCCAGCTCATGCCGCCGATGAGCCCGATGGTCCGCAGTTCCGAGGAATCCTCCGCCCGCGCGCCCACGGTCTACTCCGTGGCCTCGGTCTCGTCGTCCGTGTCGGGACCGGCGTCGGGGCCGGCGTCAGGCTCGCTGTCCGTCTCCGGGCCGAGTTCGGGGGCTTCCGCCACGGGCTCCGCCTTCGGGGGACGCACAAAGGGCGCAGGGTTCTCCATGCAGCGGGCGAACACCAAAAAGCCCGTGTGCGCCACCATGCGGTCTTCCGGCCGCAAGCGGTCGGGCACGGTCTTGTAGCGGCGCACCAGAATCTCCAGCGCCTCCAGCTCGGTGAAGGGCCCCTGCTCCAGGCCGCGCAGCAAATCGCTCACCTGATTGCAGGTGGGCAGCAAAAAGCCGCACATGGCCCCGGGACGCACGGCGGGCTGAATGTAGTGCAGGCAGTCCTGCGGCACGCGCACGTCCAGGAACAGCGCGTCGGCCTCGGTCTGCTGAAAGCCGGTTTCCTCAATGTCGCAAAGGTGCTGCTCCACCCGGTGGGAAAGGCCCACGCGGGCCAGATTCTTGGCGGCGTTCTTGTAGAACTCCTCGCGGCGCTCATAGGTGTACACCTTGCCCGCGTCGCCCACGTAGGTGGCCAGCGCCAGGGTGAGCGCGCCGGAGCCGGTGCCGCATTCGATGATGCGCGAGCCCGGCGCGACGCCCAGCTTCAGCAGCAGGTAGCCGATCTCCTTGGGATACATGATCTGAGTCTGCCGCTTGACGCCCTTGATGAGTTCGTACACCGTGGGCTTGAGGATGCGGTACGGATGGCCCAGGTGCGAACGCACGATGCCGCCGAAGCCGACCTCGGCGATGTCGGACATGAGAATGCGGCCGTCATGGGTGTGGATCTCCTTGGCGGGATCCAGGACGTGCATGTAGCGCTTGCCCTGCGGGCTGATGACCAGGACAAGCTGTCCGGCTTCGATCATGATTCCTCCGAGTGGATGCGGGCGCCGCGTGGCCGATGCCCGGACGCGTTGAAACGGGCCTACAGGGCGCCGTGCGCCGCGTCAAGCCGGCCGGGCAAGGGAGCAAAATGGAGCGCGACGCGCTGCGCTATGTGTTTGGCCCGGTGCTGTCCGGTCGGTTGGGCCGGTCCCTTGGGCTGGACCTGCTGGGCGCGCGCATCTGCTCCATGAACTGCGCCTACTGCGAGTCCGGTCCGCTCGAAAAGCTGACGCTGGCCCGCGCGCCATACGTGCCGGCGGATGAACTCCTCGCCGAGCTGGCCGCCTGGGAGGCCGGGCGCAGCCGTCGGGGCGATCCGCAGCCCGACGCCGCCACCCTGGGCGGCATGGGCGAACCCACGCTCAATTCCGACATGCCGCGCATCATTGAGGGCGTGCGGCGCATTCTGCCCGGCGTGCCCGTGGCCGTGCTGACCAACGCCAGCCTGATGACCGACCCCGCCGTGCGCGCGGAGCTGGCCGAGGCCGACATCATTCTGCCCAGCCTGGACGCCCTTGCGCCGGAGGAGTTCGCCCGCGTGAACCGCGCCCACCCCGGCCTGGACCCCGCCGCCATCGCCGAGGGCATTCTGGCCTTCCGCCGCGAGAGCCGCGCCAAAATCTATCTGGAGGTGCTGCTCGTCGCCGGCGTCAACGATTCGGCGCGCAACCTGGAGCTGCTGGCGGACTACTGCGCCCGCTTGCGGCCCGACCGGGTG
>MNUQ01000164.1:27664-37002 GCA_001871085.1 Desulfovibrionaceae bacterium CG1_02_65_16 | reverse complement strand
GACGTGACGACCCTTTCCCGCCCGGGCACGGAAGGTTGGGCCCTGCCGGTGGACGCCGAAACCCTGACGCGCTGGCGCGAACGGCTGGGACCTTTGTCACGGCCGGGGCAGGCAGCCGGCGCAGCCCCGGCACTTGCAGGACCGCCGGAAAAGAGGCATGAACAGTTGGGGGCTGTGGATCAAGCCGACATCCGCGCGCGCATTCTGGCTTCGCTGGCGCGCAGGCCGCAAACGGCCGCGCAGCTGTCAAGCGCGCTTTTAGCTTCCGCGGATGACGTGGCGAGCGCGCTGACAGAACTTTTGGCCCAGGGCCTTGCGGAGGAAGTCTGCCTGACCGGACGGCAAACCGCCCGCGGGACCAGCAGCGCGGGCACGCAAAAGACGCCAGCAGGGCCCAAAGAGCCCGAAGCATCCGCACCGGCGAGCACCGACGTCTTTTATCAGGCGCGCAACTGACCACGCCCGCCGAGCCCGGTCCCCATCGATGGCTCTGCTGCCGCATTGTGCGCGCAGACCGAATTTCTTTAATTTTCGCAGGACAGAGGTTCTTTCATGACCGACTCAAGCGACGACCGGCCCTCGGGCCAGACAGACGTCCCACAGGCTTCGCAAATCCCGCAGAACGGACCGGCCAGCCAGAGCAACGACGAGACCAGCGGCGAGGGCTTCAGCCCCGGAGCGGAAGCCCAGACCGACACGGACGCGCAGCCCAAAAAGCGCTCGCGCGGACGCCGGGGCGGACGCGGACGCCGCCGCAAGGACAAACCCGCCGGTCAGGACGCGGAAGGCGCCGCCGGCCGACCCTCCGGCCAAAGCGCCGACGAGGCTCCGGCCACGCAAGCCGCCCCCCGGGCCGAAACGCCCGCCTCCGCCGAGGCGTGGGCCATCGACGCCGCATACGGACTCGGCCCTGCCGGACAAGCCGCCGGACAAGCCGCCGACCAGACCGACGGACTGCCCGCAGACCAGGCCGAGCCCGACCAGCCTGCCGCCGAACCCGCCGGACAGGAGTCCAAGGCCAAGAGCCGCTCCCGCGGTCGCGGACGCCGCGGCGGCAAAAGCGCCCAGGCCAGCGCGCCGGCCCAGGCGGACAAGGCCGAGGAGCAGCCGCGCGAATATTGCGAGGATCTGCCTGCGGACGCTCCGGCGGCCGCCCGCGCCGACTGCAAAAAGAAACGCAAAAAGATGTTCATCGGCGTACTGCCGGGAGAGCTTGTGGAGGTGGTCCTCACCGAGGATGACCTCGTGCAGGAATACTACGTGGAGATGATGCACCAGGCCAAAACCAAGGGCAACATCTACAAAGGCTACATCCACAACGTCGATTCCGCCCTGCAGGCCGCCTTCATCAACTACGGCGCGGAGCGCAACGGCTTTCTGCAAATCGACGAAGTCCACCCCGAGTACTATCAGGGCTCCTACCCGCTCAAAAAAGGCGCGCGCTTTCCGCTCATCCAAAAGGTCCTCAAGTCCGGGCAGGAGGTCCTTGTCCAGGTGGTCAAGGAGCCCACGGGCAAGAAGGGCGCCTTCCTCTCCAGCTATCTTTCCCTGCCGGGCCGCTACTTCGTCTACACCCTTGGCCGCGACCAGCAGGGCGTAAGCCGCAAGATAGAGGACGAAAAGGAGCGCGAGCGCCTCAAGGGCGTCATCGACCAGATCTCCCCGCCCGAGGGCGTGGGGCTCATTGTGCGCACGGCGGGCATTGGCCGCGCCAAAACCGAGCTGACCCGCGACTACAAGTACCTGCACCGCCTCTGGGGCGACATCAAAAAGAAGGTCCAGGTCGAAAAGGCCCCGTCCCTCGTCTATAAGGAGATGGAGCTCTCCGTGCGCGCCGCGCGCGACTACCTCACCTCCGACGTCTCCGAAGTCTGGGTCGACGATCCCGACACCGCCGCGCAGATCCGCGAGTACGTCGCCCTGGCCTTTCCCAAGAGCCCCAACATGGTCAAGGTCCACACCGAGCACGACCGCACCCTCTGGGAGCGCTTCGGCCTCACCCGGCAGGTGGAGCAGATATACTCGCGCGAGGTCACCCTGCCCTCCGGCGGCCGCCTCGTGTTCGACCACACCGAGGCCCTCACCAGCGTGGACATCAACTCCGGAAAAATCGGCGGCGAGCAAAGCTTCGCCAAAATGGCCCTCAAGACCAACACCGAGGCCGCGCAAGAAATCGCCCGCCAGCTCAAGCTGCGCGACATAGGCGGTCAGGTCGTCATCGACTACATCGAAATGAAGGACCAGAAGCACCTGCGCGAGGTGGAGAAGACCATGCGGCAAGCCCTCAAAAGCGACCGCGCCCGCACCGACGTTTCCGGCATCTCGCCGTTCGGCCTCATGGAGCTGGTGCGCCAGCGTCTCGGCTCCTCGGCCATCAGCGTCTCCACAGAGCCCTGCCCCTGCTGCGGCGGCACCGGCATTCGCCGCAACCTGGAGTGGCAGGCCCTGCAGGCCATGAAGTCCATTCACCGCCTGCTGCGCCGTCCCAACTGCCCCAGTCCGTTGCAGTTCCCCGTGCGCCAGGAGCTGGCCATATACATGCTCAACAACAAGCGCGAGCTCTTGACTGAAATGGGCTCCCGCGTGGACTGCCGCGTGGAGATCGTCGTCGACCCCAAGCTGCCGTAACGTCCGGCCAGCTCCGCGGGGTAGGCCCGGGGAAGCGGGGCTGACCCTGCTGTTCGTGGTTCTGTGGGCCGCAGCCAAACCAAAGGCCATAAAAAGAGGGCGCGCACCCCCACAGAGCGACGCGCTCTTTCGCGCGGGGAGCAAGGCCCGTTGGCCGACCAAGCCGCCACGCCAGCGCCCAAAATCGATCCCGGACCGGAAGCACAACAATCCACCACAACTATGTCCAAACCATGAACAACACTTTACCCGAAAAAAACGCCATCCTCCTACACGCCTGCTGCGGCCCGTGCAGCATCACCTGCATTCTGCGCCTGCGCGACATGGGACTCGCCCCCACGCTCTACTTCTACAACCCGAACATCCACCCCCTTTCCGAGTATCTGCGCCGCCGCGAGGGGCTCATCGCCGTGGCCGGGCGCCTGTCCGTGCCGGTCATCCTGCCCGACCAGCAGGACCCCGGCGACGCCTTCCCCGCGCCCTGGCTCTCCCGCATCGCCTCCCTGGGCGACGCCATGGCCGACATGGCCCGCCGCTGCCCGCTGTGCTACGACATCCGCCTGGCCCGCGCCGCCAGCACCGCCCGGGCCTTGGGCTTCGTCCGCTTCAGCACCACCCTGCTCTACAGCAAATATCAGAACCACCAGGCCATCCTCGAAGCCGGCGCCCGCCACGCCGAGGCCAGCCTCGAATTCGTCGGCGAGGACTTCAGGCCCGGCTGGCAGGAGGGCATCCGCCTGTCCAAGGAATGGGGCATCTACCGGCAGCAGTACTGCGGCTGCGTGCTAAGCGAATTCGACAGATATCAGAAGAAGATAAAGCTGTAAGGGAAAGATTCTTTTGGGGGGCATGATGCCCCCCAAGCCCCCTCATGCACGCGACCAGTCCCCGACGCGCACTTGCGCCTCGGGGACTGTTCGCGTGAGTGGTGGGATGAGATCGGAACAGGCTAACCGGGTGCGATATTTTTCGAGGGAAAAAACGCGGCGCTGGCTCTGAACCCGATTGCGGGACACCAGATGCCGCGGCCCTCAGCGAATGGCGGGGCGGAAGGACAGCAATGCTGGCGTGATGCGGGGAGGGGGGAACCTCGGCCGTGGGGAAAAGCTAAATGCTCAGCAACGCGGCGCGGATGTGGCGCTTGCCGAAAGCCTGGCACTGCTGGTTGTTGCCGATGAAGATGTCGATGCTCTTGTCGTGCCGGGCGGCCATGAGGTCGTTGATTTCGAAGATGCCTACCCCCTCTATGCGGACCTTGCGGCCGAACACCCAGCCCTTATCGAAAAGATCGCGGGAGACGGCGATGGTGCCGGGCCGCACGCGGCGCATGGAGGCGGCGACATTGGGGTCGGAGTCGGTCTGCATGGGTTCGGCGTTGTAGGCGGTGACGGTGACAAGGGCCACGGGCTTGTTCTGCACCTCCAGGCGGCGCAGGTAGGCCTGGTCGGTGACAAAGATGCGGGCGACCTCGGCGCGGTATTCCGGACCGGTGGAGTATTTGAGGGCGTCGAGCTCACTGGCCTGTGCGGCCAGGGCGGCCAGCGTGCAGACGAGCGCGGCGGCCAGGGCCAGGAGCACGGCGATGGTAAGATGCCGGGTCATGGGAGCCTCCTCGGGAAGCGGTTGAATCCTGAAGGGTGTGAGCGCGCACCGCGCATGTTCCCCCTGTGGCGTTAGCAATGTTTGTTCCAACATAGCCAATCGGCCGCCGGGCCTTGTTATGCGGCGTTTTCCGTTGTGCAGTCAATGGGAATAGTCAAACACATGACGGTTCCGCCTCCAGGCCGGTCGGCGGCTTTGATGTCGCCGCCCAGCCGCCGCGCCAGTTTGCGGGCTATGGCGAGCCCGAGCCCGGCCCCGCCGTAACTGCGGGTGAAGCTGGAGTCGGCTTGGCGGAAGACCTCAAAAATATGCTCCCGCATATCCGGCGCAATGCCGATGCCGCTGTCCTCCACACGGAACTCGAAGCGCGCGGGACCTTCTGACGCGGAGCTGGCGGCCAGGACCACCTCTCCCGCCGGGGTGAACTTCAGCGCATTGTCGAGCAGCTTGGCCAGCACCTGCCGCAGGACCTGCGGGTCCGAGCGCACAAGTTCCGGCAATCCGGCCGCAACCTCAATATGAAAGGCGAGCCCCTTGGCCGCAGCTTGCGGCTCGTACACGGCGCGCATGGCGTTGAGCAGGTCCGTGGGCGGAAAAAGCAGGCACTCGGGCACGCCTTCCTGCAGGGCGTCGAGCCGGGCAAACTCAAGCACATTGCCAAAAAGCTGGTTCAAGCGATCGGCGGCCTGCAGGGCTATGCCAGCGTAGTCCCGCTGCTCCGGCGTCAGGTCCGTTCCCTGGAGCACCTGGAGCATGCCCAGCACGCCATTGAGGGGGGTGCGCACCTCATGGGTCATATTGGCGAGAAACTCGCTTTTGACGCGGCTGGCGCTCTCGGCCTCCTCCTTTGCGGCCACAAGGTCCCGCTGGGAAAGCTGCTGCTCCGCGCCAAGGGCGAAAATGTCGGCCAGGGGGACAACGATCTCCAGGTCCGCCGAGGTGTAGTCGCGGCCGGGGTTGGCCAGGGTTATCTGTCCCACCAGGCGTTTTTTACTCATGGCCGGCACGGAGAGCAGCTGGCGCAGGGCCAAGTGCCCGGCGGGCAGGCCGGCCGAAGCGGGGTGCGCTCCGGGCGTATTGGTGTAAAAGCCCTGGCGCGTGTTTAGGCTGTGCCCCCACAGGCCCTGGTAGCCGCCATCGCCCTGGGCGGAAAAGGAAACAGGCGGCGAGCCCATGGCGCATGCACCGCTTTGCGTCATGTCGCTCATGGCGAGGGGGCGCACGCCTCCGGTGTCCTGATCCACAAAGGCCACATAGCCATGGCGGCTGCCGGTGAGCTCGCAGGCGCGGGCGAGCAGCAGCCCGGCCACGGCGCGCATGTCCGGCGCGGAGCCGAGCAGGGTGCGGGCGGCTTCGGCCACGCTGGCGTTCAGGCGCATCTCCAGGCGCAGGCGCTCCTCGGCGGCTTTGCGGGCGGAAATGTCCCGCGCGATGCCCACTGTGTATTCCTGACCCTCGTGGACCACGATGGCGGCGCTGATCTCCACCGGGAAGAAGCCGCCGCTCTTGCGGCGGTAGCGGGTTTCAAAGGTATGCTCCCCGTGCTGGCGCAGCTGGGCGCAGGCCGCGCTCCATTTCTCCTTGCCACGTTCAGGGTCCACCCGCGCCACGTCGAGGCCGATGAGCTCTTCCCGCTCGTAGCCCAGGGCCCGGCAGGCGGCGCGGTTGGCATAGGCGATGCGCCTGTCCTCCACCCGCGCCCAAAAAATCATGTCCCGCACGCTGTCCATGCCGAGCCGGGCCTGCCGCAAATCAGCCTCAAGCAGCCTGCGCCCGGTGATGTCGCGCATGCTGCTCAGGGAGTAGACGCAGCCCTCATGCTCCACAAGGGAGGAGGAGGTCTCCACGAAGAACCGGCCGCCATCCTTGCGGCGCAAGGGCAGCTCGGCCGTGGTGGGGCCCAGGTCCCGCAGGGCCTGCCCATGGGCGCGCCAGGTCTCCAGGCTGCGCGTGGGGCTGATGTCGGGAATGGCCAGGGCGAGCAGTTCCGCGCGCGTGTAGCCAAGCGCCGCGCAAACAGCGTTGTTGGCGAAGACGATCCGCCCGGTCTCCAGGTCGCCCCAAAGAATCATGTCGCCGGCGTTGTCCACACTCAGCTGGGCTTGCCGCAGCTCCGACTCCAGGGCCTTGCGGCCGAAAAGGTCCTGCGCCACGCCGAGCAAGCCGCTCAGAACGCCGGAATCGTCGTACACGCCGGTGATGGTGAGCTCCACGGGCACATGCGAGCCGTCCTTACGCACATAGGTCCACTCGCGCCGGTCAAACCCCTTGGGGCCGCCCTCCCGCGCCAACACGACAAAAACATCGAACCCGGCCACGGGCTTGCCAAGACGCCGAGCGAGCGCCAGCGCGCAAGAATCGAGCTCGGCGGGCAGATGAAAAATCTCCGGCGTGGCGCGGCCTGCAAGCTCCTGGGCCTGATAGCCGAGCAGCTCCTCCGCGCCGGAGTTGAACACGCGGATGACGCCATGGATGTCCGTAGCGATGATGGACAGGCGGCTGGCCGCGCGCAGCACCCCCGCGAGGTTGGCGCGGGCGGACTCGCGCTCGCCCGGTTCGGCGCGGATGCGCTCCGCGCGCGGCAGCTGCTTGCGCTTGCGGAAATAGGCCAGGGCAAGGCCGAGAGCGGCGGCCAAAGCGAACCAAAATGCCGGCGACATGACAACCGACGACATGGCGGCCGGCACTGTGGCCGACGTGGCGGCCGACGTGGCGGCCAGGGCCGGGCAAGGCAACGCGCCGGCCGTCAGGCCGGCCGCTATGCCGGGCAGCGCGCGCTTTGTCCCAGGGAAAAGACGCGCCGATGCCTTGATGATGTTCTGAACGCGATGCCCCGGCACAAGCTTCTCCTCTCCACCTTCTGCGATGTATCTATCAAAACCGCTAATAAGAGGCAATACAAGGCCATGCCCGCTATTGCGGGCCCTTTAGACCCGACCTTGCAAGCGGGCGGACACGCGGGTAGTCAGACAGGAAGCTGCGGAATCAGCAAATCATGCTCCGCACGCCGCCGCATGGGCTGCCGACGCGTAGCGAGAGGCTTTACATGCCCCGCTGCGGCCTTACCTAAGCCTCCGGAGCATATGGCGACCGGAAACAGCGGGAGGTCCACATGGCAAGCGAAATTCTGGCGCGGGCGCGCATCAAGGGCATGCACTGCGCGGCCTGCTCCGCACGCATCGAACGCATTCTGCGCGGGCGCGAGGGTGTGAGCCGCGCGGACGTGAGCCTGGCCGCCGAAAGCCTGGAGGTTGTATACGACCCCGAGAGCGACAGCGAAAAAGCCATGGTCGAAGCCATAGCCGACGCCGGCTTCGAGGCCCTGTTCGAGGCGGCCGAGCCGGACGCGCCGGACTCCGCCGCCCTGCATCTGGCCATCAGCGGCATGACCTGCGCCGCCTGCTCCGCGCGCATCGAACGCGTGCTCAAGGCGACGGACGGCGTGCGCGAGGCCGCCGTCAACCTCGCCACGGAAACCGCCAGCCTTACCTACGACCCGCGCGTGGTGCGACCCTCGGCTCTCATCCAGCTCATCGGCGAGGCGGGCTTCGGCGCGCGCATCGTCTCGCGCTCGGCGGCCATGTTCGAGGAGCGGCGACGCGACGCCGAAGAACGTCTGGCCACGCAAAAGCGCGAGCTCATCCCGGCCTTCGGCTTCGCCCTGCCGCTGCTTGTTTTGTCCATGGGCCACATGTTCGGCCTGCCTTTGCCCGCTGTTCTCGACCCGCAAACCTCTCCGGCGATCTTCGCCTGCGCGCAACTGCTGCTGACCCTGCCGGTGATTTGGGCAGGGCGCGGCTTCTATCTGCGCGGGGTGCCCGCCCTGCTGCACAAGGCCCCCAGCATGGACACGCTGGTGGCCGTGGGCACCGGCGCGGCATTTCTGCACAGTCTGTGGAATACGGCCGCCATTCTGCTGAGCGGCATCCCCGCCGACAGGGTCGCCCACGCCCACGACCTTTATTACGAGTCCGCCGCCGTGCTTTTGGCCATGATTTCGCTGGGCAAGTATCTGGAGGCCAGAAGCCGCCTCAAGACCACCGGCGCGGTGCGCGCGCTCTTGTCCCTCGCGCCGGACACGGCGACGCTCCTCCGCCAGGGCGCGCTTGGGCCGGAGGAAGTGCGCGTGCCCGCCGCCGAGGTCGCCCCCGGCGACGTGGTGCTGGCCCGCCCGGGCGAGCGTATCGCCGTGGACGGCGTGGTCTTGACCGGCGCGGGCGGCGTGGACGAAAGCATGCTCACAGGCGAAAGCATGCCCGTGGCCAAGACCGTGGGCGACCGCGTGGCCGCCGGCACGCTCAACGGCGCGGGCGCGCTCACCATCCGCGCGGACAAGACCGGCGAGGACACCATGCTCGCGCGCATTGTGGACATGGTGCAGCAGGCGCAAGGCACCAAGGCGCCCATTGCGAGCCTGGCCGACCGCATCAGCGCGGTGTTCGTGCCGGCCGTCATGGGCATTGCCGTGCTGGCCGGACTAGCCTGGCTGGCCGCCGGGGCCGGCGCGCCCTTCGCTCTCAAGATCTTCACCGCCGTGCTGGTGATCGCCTGCCCGTGCGCCATGGGGCTGGCCACGCCCATGTCCATCATGGTGGCCACGGGCAGGGGCGCGCAGCTCGGCGTGCTCATCAAGAGTGGCGAGGCGCTGCAAGCCGCCGGACAGGCCGGCGTGGTGGTCTTCGACAAGACCGGCACGCTCACCAAGGGCAAGCCGGAACTCACGGAACTCGTCATCGCCCCGGGCAGCCCTCTTGGCGAGGCCGCACTGCTGACCCTGGCCGCCGGGGCGGAGAGCCGCTCCGAGCATCCGTTGGCGCAAGCCGTGCTGGCCGCGGCAAGCGAACGCGGCCTCGACGCGCCCGTGCCAGATTCCTTCTCCGCCCTGCCCGGCCAGGGCATTGAGGCGCGCGTTGGCGGCCACGCGGTGCGCCTGGGCAACATGGCCTCGGCCGGACCGGCTTTTTCCGGCGGCGCGCTGGGCGAGGCCGTGGTCAGACTCGCCGACGCCGGCCAGACCCCGCTATGCCTGGAGGTGGACGGCACGCCTGCCGCCGTGCTCGGCGTGGCCGACCAGCTGCGGCCCGAAACGCCCGACGCGCTCTCCCGGC
>MNUQ01000164.1:0-27649 GCA_001871085.1 Desulfovibrionaceae bacterium CG1_02_65_16 | reverse complement strand
GGCCTGCGTCTCGTCATGCTCACCGGCGACAACGAACGCACCGCCCGGGCCATAGCCGCGCGGGCGGGCATAACGGAGGTTGTGGCCGGCGTGCTGCCCGACGGCAAGGCCCGCGAGGTGGAGCGCCTGCGCGCGGAATCATCGGGCCCGGGCAATCGCGGCAAGTCGGGCGTCGTCATGGTGGGCGACGGCATCAACGACGCCCCGGCGCTGGCCGTGGCCGACGTGGGCCTGGCCATGGGGTCGGGCATCGACGCGGCGGTGGAGAGCGGCGACATGGTGCTGCTCTCCGGCGGGCTGGCCGGCGTGCTCACCGCTCTTGCCCTCTCGCGCGCGGCCATGCGCAACATCCGACAAAATCTCTTCTGGGCCTTCGCCTTCAACGCCATCGGCATTCCGGTGGCGGCGGGCGCGCTGCACGCCTTTGGCGGGCCCACGCTCAACCCCATGCTCGCGGGCACGGCCATGGCGCTTTCGTCCGTCACAGTGGTGGGCAACGCCCTGCGCCTGCGCTTTTTCAATCCCTGACCACAACCCGTAACCGCAACCCCCAACCACACGCAAGGAGCCCCCCTATGCCCAGCATCATCGTGAAAGGCATGAGCTGCGACCATTGCCGCATGTCCGTCACCAAGGCCCTGTCGTCCCTTCCCGGCGTGTCCAATGTGCAGGTGGATCTGCTTTCCGGCAAGGCCGAGTTCGACGCCGCCTCCCTCCTTGACCCCGCGCTGGTCAAAAAAGCCATCGAGAAAATCGGCTTTGAGGTGGTCGGCTAGCGCCACTTGCCGCTCACTGTCTCGCACGGGCGGGACACCCGGGAGGATCGCGCCGTGATCATGCGGCGCTCACGCCCGGTCCCGCCCGCGCATCTGTTGCCAGCCCGCGCGCAAAAGGGCTACAGGCGGGGCATGAACATCCTCATTCTGCACCCCAATTTCCCCGGGCAGTTCCGCCACGTGGCCGCGCACCTCGCCAAAACCGGGCACGATGTCCTCGGCGTTGGCGCAAAGCACTCTCCGGGGCTGCCCGGCGTGCGCCTCATCCGCTACGAGATACGGAACCCGCCCAAAGCCGCACACCGCTATCTCGGCACCGTGACCAACGCCGCCGTGCGCGGCGAGGCCGTGGGCAAGCTGCTGCTGGAGCTCAAAAAGCAGGGTTGGACGCCGGACGCCGTTCTGGCGCATCCCGGCTGGGGCGAGGCGCTGTATGTGAAGGACGTGTTCCCCGACGCGCGGCTGGTCTCGCTGTTCGAGTTCTATTACCACGCCCAGGGCGCGGACGTGGGCTTTGAGCCCGGCCCCGACGGCAAACCGGCGCAGCCGGCGGATTTTGACCTCGCGGCGCGGCTCACCTCGCGCAACATGCTGCACTTGATGAACCTGGAGCGTTGCGACGCGGCTGTTTCGCCCACGCACTGGCAGAAGTCCCTGCATCCGGCCGCGTATCTGGACAAGATCCTCGTGGCGCACGAGGGCGTGGACACGGACCTCTTGACGCCGGACGCGCAAACGCGGCTGAAGCTCTCAACCGGTCTGGAGCTTGCGCCCGGCGACCCGGTGGTGAGCTTTGTCGCGCGCAACCTTGAGCCTTACCGCGGGTTCCATGTGTTCATGCGCGCCCTGCCGGAAATCCAACGCCGCAATCCGCAGGCCATCGCGGTCATCGCCGGAGGCGACGGCGTGAGCTACGGCGCCAAACCCAGGGACGCAAAAAACTGGCGCGAAAAGCTGCTGGCCGAGGTGGGCCCGAGGCTGGACCTCTCCCGCGTGGTCTTCACAGGACGGATTCCCTACGCCGCTTACCGCGCACTCTTGCGAGTCAGCGCGGCGCACGTGTACCTCACCTACCCCTTCGTGCTGTCCTGGTCGATGCTGGAGGCCATGAGCTGCGGCTGTTTGGTGGCGGCCTCGGCCACGCCGCCGGTGCTGGAGATGCTGGAGCACGAAAAAAACGGTCTGACCTTCAACTTCTTCGACACCGACGCTTTGGCGGCCCGGGTGACGGACGCGCTGACCCGGCCGGGGGACTATGCCGCGCTGCGCGCTGCGGCGCGCAAAACCGTGGTGGACGGCTACGGCGTCGCGCGCGGGGTGACCGCGTATGCCGCTCTGCTCAACGCCTCCCCATCGGTGGAGGCCGAAAGCCGCCACGCCGCGTCCGCTCCACAGGCTGACATGCCGCAGGCCTAGGCGACCGTCTTCCGCAAGCATCCGCAACAACCACCAATAGGCACAAAAAAAGGGCGGCGGAATCGCTCCCGCTGCCCTTGGCTCTTTGTCGAAAACGCCCAGCCGGGCTAGTTTCCCAGGCCCTCTTCCTTGGCGTAGCGCACCACGAAAGCGTTGGCCTCGTCGATGTTCGTCACGTCTCCCGCAATCTGCGCCTTGAGCAGCTCGTCGCGGATCATGCCCACGGTGGGGCCGGGCTGCAAACCAGTGGCGAGCATGATGTCGCGCCCATTGAGGAACGGCTCCAGGGCCTCCTCGGGCGTGTCGCCGCGCTCCAGCATTTTGAGGTTGTGATTGAACTCGCGATAGGAGCCGTTGCGCGCCTTGATGTCCGCGCGGACCATCTCCAGAATGCGCGGGTACTCGTCGATGGCCTTCAGGCGGCGCATGCCCTTGTCCGTGAGCATGAAGTGCGGACGCATGTGGTCGCGCACAAGGGTGCAGATGAGGTCGATGTCCTCCGGCGGAAAGTGCAGGCGGTTCAGGATCTTGCGCGTCACCTTGGCGCCAACGCGGTGGTGCTGCAAAAAGCTCCACTGCCCGTCGCTGTATTCCGCCGTGTAGAGCTTGCCCACATCATGGAACATGCAGGCCAGCGTGCCGTACCAGTCGAAGGGCAGCACCTCCGGGTAGTGGCGCATCACCTGGATGGTGTGAGCGAAAACGGTCTCCTCGCCCTCCTCCGGGTTCTTAATCTGCTTCACGCGCGCAAGCGCCGCGATTTCCGGAATGAGCCCGTGCAGAATCTGGCATTCCAGCAGCAGCTGCACAAAGGCGTGCATGTTCTCGGCCTCGACCTTGCGCCACTCGTCCATGACATCGCTGACCGGGCAGTAGTCCAGCACGCGGCGCGCCCCCCGGATGATGGCCAGCCAGGTGTTGGGCTCAATGGGCAGATGGTAGTTGGCGGCAAAACGCATGACGCGCACGGCGAGCAGATAATCCTGCTTGAGGGCCTGGTCGGCGAAGCCCTTGATGCGCACCTCGCCGCCCTCGAAGGTGAGGCCGTGGTCCTGCTCCGGCGCGGAGGGCAGGTAGGGGCACGCGGCGGAAAGGGGAATCTCGCCCTTCTCCTGCAGCAGCCGCAGCAGCCTGGGGGTCAGCCGGGCCACGCACTCTTCGGGGTGGCCGCCATCCTCCACCGCCGCCGGGTGGAAAAAGAAAGTGGTCTCGCCCTGGCGGATGAAGCCGACAACGCCATCCTCGCCACAGGTTTCAATGGTCGGGAACAGACGCTTGAGGCCGTCGAAATCCAGCTCGGTGCTGATGTCCATGGCCAGCTCCGCGCCGGCCTCGGCCAGAATGGACTTTTGCAGCCGGGCGTTGATGACGTAGGCGTCGTAGCCATTGCGCATGATGGTCTTACACAGACCCACAGCGTCTTTGAAAGGCTGGCTCATTCTTCCTCCGCTTGCGGACCCCCGGATAAAACAGGAGGGAGAGGGTCCGGTGTTCTCGCGATCGCGTCCTGGCGGGGCTACGCGCCCGCCGTCTCAATCCCTACCACGGTTTTGCCCGCAAGGAAATGGGCCGCCACCCGGCCCCGCAGGGTGCGCCCGTAGAGCGGGGTGTTCTTGCTTTTGCTCTTCATGCCCGCCGCGTCCACCACCCACTGCGCGTCCTGGTCGAAGAGCACAAAATCCGCCGGGTCGCCGGGGTTGAAGGTGTTGACGGGCAGGCCGAAGCGCCGGCAGGGGGCCGTGGTCCAGGCGCGCAAAAAGGCGTCGAAGGGCAGCCGGCCGCCGCGCACCAGCTCCCAGGTGGTGGCGAGCGCCGTGTCCAGGCCGGATATGCCGCAGGGCGCCTCATCGAACTCCACTTCCTTCTCGTGAGCGGCGTGGGGCGCATGGTCCGTGGCGAGCATGTCGATGGCGCCGTCGGAAAGGGCCTCAATGACGGCGTCCACATCGGCGCGGGTGCGCAGGGGCGGGTTCACCTTGGCCAGCGCGCTGAAGCCTCCGGCCTCGTCTTCAGTCAACGTGAGGTAATGCGGGCAGGTTTCGGCGGTGACATTCACGCCGCGCGCCTTGGCGAAACGGATGAGCGCCACGCTTTTTTCGCAGGATATGTGCGCCAGATGCATGGGCGCGCCCAGGTATTCGGCCAGCAGCACGTCGCGCGCAACCTGAATGGCCTCGGCCACGTTGGGCTGCGCAGGCAGGCCCAGCCGGCTGGAGACCACGCCCTCGTTCATGCCCGCTGCGGGAGCAAGAAACGGATCCTCGCAGTGGTCAATGACGATCCGGTCCAGGTCCTGGGCGTATTCGATGGCGCGACGGAACAGCTCCGTACTGACCACCGGGCGGCCGTCGTTGGAGAAGGCGCGGCAGCCGGCGGCGGCCAGCTCGGCCATGGGGGCCAGATCCTCGCCCTTGAGCCCGCGCGTCAGCGCGCCGATTGGGAACAGGCGCGGGCCGGCCGGCCAGCTCCTGCGAGCTTGATCGAGCATGAATTCAGTAACGCTCGCCGTATCGTTCACCGGCTTGGTGTTGGCCATGCACATGATGTTGCCAAAGCCGCCAAACGCAGCGGCGGCAAGGCCGCTGGCGATGTCCTCCTTGTACTCCTGGCCGGGCTCGCGCAGATGGACATGCACGTCCGTGAGGCTGGGCAGCAGCACCCGGCCGGCCGCCTCCACCTCGTGCGCCGCGCGCAAATCCAGACTGCCGGCGGGGGTGAGGGCCACGATCTTGCCGCGCGCCACCAGCACGTCCACAAGCTGTCCCCTGAGCGCGCCCTTGCCGGCCGTTCTTGCGGCCTTGCCGATCTTGGCGGCGTTTTTGAGCGGACCGAACCAAAGCGCGCCGCGCACCGCGAGGTCAAGTTTCTTCTGCTTCTCGGGCATGGGCGGCCTCCTATTCGGGCATGCCGGACGGGCTCATGGCTTGGCTGGCCTCCGGCGATTTGCGGGTAAGATACAGGAACAGCAACGCCATGCGCACGGCAACGCCGTTCTCCACCTGCTCCAGAATCAGGCTCTCGGCGCTGTCCGCCAGGTCGGAGTCGATTTCCACCCCCCGGTTGATGGGCCCGGGGTGCAGGATGCAGCAGCCGGGCGCGGCATCTTTCATGTGGCGCGCCCCCAGGCCGAAGGTGCGCGCGTATTCGCGCAGGTCCGGCAGGAGGCCCGCGTGCTGGCGCTCCAACTGCAAGCGCAGGCACATGACCGAATCGACCCCCTGGCAGGCCTTGCCGAGGTCGGAGAAGACCTCCACTGGCCAAGTGTCGGGCCGGGGCGGCATGAGGGTGCGCGGCCCGCACAGGCGCACCTTTGCGCCCAGCTTGGTCAGCAGGATGACATTGGAGCGCGCCACGCGGCTGTGGGCGATGTCGCCCAGAATGAGCACGGTTTTGCCCGCGAAGTCGCCCTTCCACTGGCGCGAGAAGGTCAGCGCGTCGAGCAGGGCCTGCGTGGGATGGGCATGACGGCCGTCGCCCGCGTTGATGACGCTGCAATCGAGCCGCTCGGCCAAAAACTGCGCCGCGCCGCTTGAACTGTGGCGAATGACGATGCCGTCCGGGTTCATGGCCTGCAGGGTCAGCGCCGTGTCCTTGAGGGTTTCGCCCTTGACCAGGCTGGAGCCGCTTTTGCCCAGGGCGAAGGTGTCCGCCGAGAGGCGCTTGCCGGCCATGTCGAAGCTGGTCTTGGTGCGTGTGCTGGGCTCGGCGAAAAAGAGCACCACGCTTCGGCCCTTGAGCGTGGGCACTTTTTTCACGGGTCGGCTGTTGATCTCCCTGAAATACGCGGCGGTGGCCAGAATGTGGCGCACCTCGTCCGCGTCGAGCTGGGAGACATCCAGCAAGTCCTTATGTCTCCATTGCATATCGGCTGCCTTCCTCCCCCGGCCAAATGCCGGGCGTCTCCCCCGTGGGGGCGGGTGGTTACCTTTGCGAAAGAATCTCCAGCACAGATGCCGGCACGACCGAGAACCGCGCGGCGAACCCGCGCTCCAGCCGGCCCAGACGCGTGGCGTAGGGAATGCCCCGGCCAAAAAACCGCGCCGGGTTGGTGGTGACCAGCGCCAGGGCGTCGGTCAGGCTCAGGTCCGGCTCGTGCGCCAGCACCCAGGCCACTTCGCCGTAAGGATCCAAATCCGCGTTGGAGCACAGACCGTCGGTGCCCAGGCACAGATTAACCCCGGCGTTAAGCAGGGCCCGCAACGGCGGCGTTCCCTCGGCGATGAATTCGTTGCTGCGCGGGCACAGGCACGCGGTGGCGCCGCTTTTGGCCACCAACTCTATGTCGCCCGGCGTCAGGGTGACGCAGTGCACGAGCAGGCTGTCGGCATCGAGCAATCCCAGGCGCTCGGCCAGCGGGGCCGGACGCTCGCCCGGGGCGTCGTAGCCGCTGAGCACGCCCCGGCTTTTCAGCAGGTCCAGGAAGTCGCTCTCGCCGCGCAGCAGCATGTCATCCTCGTCCGTATTCTCCGCCAGGTGCAAAGACCAGGGCAGACCGCCCGCGGCCCGCGCCGCCTGCTTGGACGCCCGCAAACGCTCCATGCCGGTGCTGTACAACGCGTGCCCAGCCACGGACATGACGCCGCGCCCGCACTCGTCCACCTCGCGCACCCGGGGCAGCAGCTCGGCGGAATCCGCCGGCACGTCGTTGCCAATGACCTCGCGGAAGGACACGAAGCCCAGCCCGGAGCCCGCCATGATCGGACCAATGGCCGGAGCGTTATGCGTGCTGATGTCGGCCATGAAGGCCACGCCGCGCTGCTCCGCGCGCAACAGCTCCGCGCGCACGCGGGCGGCGTCGAGATCGTACAACGGCTGGGCCAGCAGGCTCTTTATCCAGGGCACGAACCCCTCGCCGCCATGGGTTTTGCCCAGCAGGTGGCACATCTCCAGGTGCACATGGCTATTGAAGGTGGCGGGGGCGAGCACCACATCGCCCAGGTCGCGCACGGGGCCGGAATGTTCGCGCCGCACGTCGGCGTACTGGCCGGCGGCGAGGATCTCGCCGGATTCCACGGCCACGGCCGCGTCCTTTACAACCGGCGCGCCGGGCGTCATTACCAACATCTGGGCCGCACGCAACAGTTCGGGCATTTTTCTCCTCCTTTCCCTTCGTCGCGGCGCCCCGCACATCGAAGCCCATCCGCAGCCGCAAGGTTTTTGCCAAAAAAAGGGAGGCTTGCGGCCTCCCTTGCATTCTACATGGACGGTATGGCTTCCTGCGCTTCCGTAAGTAGGAATGTTCCGGCCTCTATCCACTTTTTAAGCGTCTGCGCTATTTCCAGCGACATGGTGTGGCTCGTCACCGGCACTGTCTGGGTTTTGCGCTCGTTGACGATGATGGTGCCGCTCTTGAGCTCCTCGAAGGTGACATAGCCCATGACGCGCTGTCCGCCCGTGGGATAATCGAAGCCATAGTCCTTGATGGGCACCTGGATGTCCGCGTCGGAAACACCGGTGAACCAGGCCATGTCCTCGTCGAGAATGGGAATGGGGATGCCCACGCCCAGATTGAGGGAGCAGCCGTAGCCCATAAGGGACAGGCCGCGCACATAGCGCGGGTCCATGTGCTTGAGGTCGCCCTTGAGCATGAGCGTGCCCGCGCCGCACAGCGGTATGCCGCGCTCGTTGCGGGGGGGCTTGGGGTTGTGCTGCGTGCCCGCGCCGATGACGTAGCCCACGCCGCCGCCCAGGAAAATGCGCGTGCCCAGGCCGATGGTGCGGAAGTAGGGATCGTTCAGCAGCGGCGAAAGCTGGCCCGAGGTGGCGTAATTGGCGTTGCGGCAATCGGGCCGCAAGGGACCCATATATGTATAGATGGTGCGCCCGCTCATATTCACCGCGCAGTTGTAATTCTGATAGCAGTTGCGCGGGTTCAAAAGCTGGGCATAGGCCAGGCTAGACAAAGTGACGTCCTTCTCCAGCTCCCGGCGGGGGTAACAGTCGGTCACATAGCTCTTGGCGCGCAGGCGCACGGGCTTGCCGCGCAGCAGGTCCTCGATGACGTGTCCGCCACCGTAGGCGAAGCGGCCGGGGTAGACCTTGTTCTGCGGATCATCGGCGGAGGTCTCTGTGGCGCCAAGATAGGCGTCCACAGCGGCCAGGCCGCCCATGCAGGGCACGTTGTTCAGCCACACCTCGTTGGCGCGCATGAGCGGCGGCTCCTGCCCGAAATTAAAAAGCATGCCAGACGAGCACATAGGGGAAAAAGTGCCGGTGGTGACGACATCGACCTCTTTGGCGGCCTTGGTCTTGCCCAGGCGCTTCACGGTCTCCACCATCTCCTCGGCGGTGAGGATGACGGCCTTGCCTTTTTTGATGCGTTCGTTGATCTCGGCGATGGTCTTGCTGTTTTTGGCTGCCACTATTCCTCCGCTGCCGCCCGGCCTGCGCGGGGGCACTCGTCCATTTCGGCGATGAAATCCGGACGGCGGCGCGGTTTCTTGCGGCGCAGATCCTCCTGCGCGCAACCAGCCGGGGCGAAACGTTTGCGCACACCGGCCGCCGTGGCCGGAATAACCAGGGTGAATGCCGTGCGTTTGCTTTTTTTACCGCTCATGTCCGTACTTCCGTCTGCTGCGCCTAAGGCCGGTGGTGCTATGGACGCTTCCCACGATCGACCTGCCCGGCACGTTTGAAATCACTCTTGAAAACCCGCCAAAAAATGTGGAAAACCCCTTGGTTCCCCGTGGTGGGCAGGATGTCCCAAAACGGCGCGGAAGGCAACGACTAATCCTGATCGGCATTCGCTCTTTCGCTTGGCAATGAAAGGGTTTTGCGGTATAAGGCCAAGCGATGGCGCGAGGTTTTTGCCCCACCGCCGAAACCGGAAAATTTCTCCTTGTTTATCCACAAATTGGACCGCCACTGTGAGGCATCCCCGGCCGTGAAGAAAGCCCTGCGTGAACATTTGTCCGCCAGCTGCTCCGAACAGGAGCTCAAACGCTGGTTCGATCCGCTGGAGATCGAACTGTCCGAGGGCGGGCAGGAGGTGCGGGTGACCTTTCCCCACAGCTATTTCGCCCAGTGGTTCGCCGGACGCATGCAGGACCGCTTTGAGGCCGAGCTGTTCCGCTTTCAGGGCCGCGCCTGCGACATCCGCTACGTAACGGCGGCCGTGCGACGCGGAGCCCGGCAAAACGGCGGCAACGGCGACGCCTCTAAAAACGGCCTAGACGGCCCCAGGACGGCGCGCAAACTGGCCTTCCCCTTTGACGCCCAATACAGTTTTGAAAGCTTCCTCACCAACTCCAAAAACTATTTTCCGCTGGAGACCGCCCGGCAGGTGGCCAGAAGCGACGGCGCGCAGTTCAACCCTTTCGTCATCTGCGGCAAGTCCGGCTCTGGCAAAAGCCATCTTCTCAAGGCTATAGCCAACGAGATAGCCAAGACCCACACAGTGGAGGATATTATTGTGACCACGGGCGAGGGGCTGCGCGCCATGCTCTCCGGGCCGGACATTCTGGCCGCCAGGGAGCACGTGTGCCGGCACCGGTTCCTCCTGGTCGACGACATCCACTGGCTGGCCGGGGACGAGCGCCTGCAACAGGAGCTGCTCGTCATTTTCAACCAGTTCCAGGACGCGCGGCGGCAAATGGTCTTCACCTGCCAGGACCGCATCGGCGCCTGGGAAGAACTTTTGCCCACGCTGCGCTCAAGGCTTGAAGGCGGGCTTGTCGTGGGTCTCAAGCAGCCGGACATGGAAGTGCGTGTGGCGCTCATTCAAGAGCGCGTGCGGGCCAAAAAATTGCCGCTCTCCAAAGAACAGGTGCTGACATTGGCGCAGCGCTTCCAGAATTTTCGGGCGCTGGGCGGCATCCTCATCAAACTGCTGGCCTTCCGCGAACTGGTCCGGCGCGACATCTCCGCGCGCGACTTCGAGCAGATCCTCTCCAACACCGAGGAACGCGACCAGCCGCAGATCACCGTGGATGTGGTCATCGACACCGTGTGCCAGCACTACCAGGTAAGCAAGAAGGACGTGCTTGGCGAGGACCGGCGGCAGAACATCGCGCTGGCGCGGCAGGTGGCCATGTATTTGTGCCGGCACATGCTGGGACTTTCCTACCCGGCCCTGGGCCGGTCCTTTGGCGGCAAGGACCACAGCACGGTCATCTATTCAGTAAAAAAAATTCATGAATTACAGGAAGATGCTAAGGAAATGAAACAGGTGTTGAAAGATTTGAAGCTTCGTTGTCGGCAACCGGTTTAGGGGCGCTTCAACCCCCGTGAAACGCGCGGCTGTTCCTGTGAAGCAACAATGATTGTTCCAAATAAACTGTTTGAAATAAGCGTGTTGCAACAGTTGCGAACAAAACGGCGCGGCTAATAATAGCCATCAAGGAGAATACCTATGTTTGTTAAGGTAAACCGCGACGAAATCATCGAGGGCCTGCAGAAGTCCGCCGGCATCATTCCCGCCAAGACCGGCGCGGCGTTTTTGCGCAGCATATGGCTGGAGGCCGAGGGGGCAAGCCTCAAAATCATGTCCACCGACTCCAGCCTGGAGTTTTGCGGCGAATATCCCGCCCAGGTGGAAACGGCCGGCCGCGTTGGCGTGCAGGGCCGCGCCTTTTGCGACCTGGCGCGCAATCTGCCCAAGGGCGAGCTCATCATCAAGGCCGACGCCGAGGGCAAGAACGTGCTCATCGAGCAGGGCCGCCGCAAGTACAAGCTGCCCGCCAATGAGCCGGAGTGGTTTCAGCCCTTCGCCCCCTTCCCTGAGGGCGACACTGTGTTCTGGAGCGGCGACTTTCTGCACGAGGTCATCGAGAAGATCGGCTTCTGCATCAGCGAGGAGGACAGCATGGAGGCCATCGCCTGCCTGTACCTCAAGCCGGAGCAGGACGCGGCCGGCAAGCGCATAGAGGTATGCGGGCTCAATGGCCATCAGTTCGCCATGTTCACCTTCGTTAACGATGACATTTTTGGCCTGCTCCCCCGCGAGGGCGCGCTTATTCAGCGCAAGTACCTTTCCGAGTTAAAAAAATGGCTCGGTGCGGATGAAATTGAGCTGGCCCTTGGGGAAAAGCGCATGTTCCTGCGCACGGGCGACCACCGCGAGACCTTCAGCCTGCCGCTTTCCTTCTATCAGTATCCGAATTATCAGGGCTTCCTGTCCAAACTGAAGGATCCCACGGCCTCGCGTCTCACCGTGAACCGGCTGGAGCTCATCGACACGCTGGAGCGCATCCTGATCTTCAACACCGAATCCAACCGCTGCACGTACTTTCTCTTCAGCCCCGGCGAGGTGGTGCTGTACAGCCAGGGGCAGGACGTGGGCACGGCGCAGGAGCCGCTTGCCGCCACCTATCAGGGCGACCTGCAGCGCATAGCCTTTCCCACCAAGAACCTTATGGAGATATTGAGCCATTACGCGTCCGAGGAAGTGACCCTGACGCTTACCGGAGCCGAGGCGCCTTGTGGCGTCTCCGGCGTCAAGGACCAGAATTACAATGTGATCATCATGCCCATGATGATTCAGGAAGAGACGTATTACGCAGAGGAAAACGCCTAAATGACCGACAAGGAAAAGAACGCCGCGGCTTATACTGCGGACAGCATTACTGTTCTTGAAGGACTTTCCGCGGTCCGCAAACGCCCGGCCATGTATATCGGCTCCACTGATGTACGCGGTCTGCATCATTTGGTTTACGAGGTCGTGGACAACGCCATCGACGAGGCCATGGCCGGGTATTGCACCCGCGTCAAGGTCACGCTGCATATGGATAACTCCGTCACAGTTTCGGACAACGGCCGCGGCATTCCCGTGGACATGCACCCCAAGGAGCACAAGACCGCTCTTGAGGTCGTAATGACCATTCTGCACGCGGGCGGCAAGTTCGACAACAACGCTTACAAGGTGTCCGGCGGGTTGCACGGCGTTGGCGTCAGCGTGGTCAACGCCCTTTCCGAGATCTTGGTCGCCACGGTCAAGCGCAATGGCATTGCCTACCAGCAAACCTACGAGCGCGGCAAACCCACCGGCCCCGTGACGGAGATAGGCCCGGCCACCGGCACCGGCACCAAGGTTCGCTTCAAGGCCGATGACGAGATTTTTGAGACCAA
This sequence comes from Desulfovibrionaceae bacterium CG1_02_65_16, assembly GCA_001871085.1. Classification (GTDB taxonomy): domain Bacteria; phylum Desulfobacterota; class Desulfovibrionia; order Desulfovibrionales; family Desulfovibrionaceae; genus Humidesulfovibrio. Next base: position 15,392 of record MNUQ01000164.1, on the reverse strand, counting down.
CCAGTTCGATTACGGCGTTCTCAAAAAACGCTTCCAGGAGCTGGCATATCTCAACCGGGGCATGGAGATTGAATTTTTAGACGAGCGCACCGGCGACCATGACAAGTTCAAGTTCGAGGGCGGCATTCGCTCCTTTGTGGAGGATCTGAACCAGGGCCAGCCCACCGTGCACGACATCATCTACGCCATCGGCGAGAGCGATTCTGGCGAGCATGGCACCGTGGTCACCGAAATAGCCGTGCAATACAACCAGGGCTACAAGGAAAACGTCCAGACCTTCGCCAACAACATCCGCACCATTGAGGGCGGCACGCACCTGGCCGGCTTCAAGACCGCCCTCACCCGCGCGCTGAATACTTACATCCAGAAATCCGAACTTTCCAAAAAGCTCAAGGAAAAGCTGTCCGGCGACGACGCGCGCGAGGGCCTTACCGCCGTGGTAAGCGTCAAACTGCCCATGCCGCAGTTCGAGGGCCAGACCAAGACCAAGCTCGGCAATTCCGAGGTGGCCGGGCTTGTGGCCACGTTGGTGTATGAAAAGCTTACGCAGTTCCTTGAGGAGAATCCCAAGGACGCCAAGGCCATCATCGAGAAGGTGGTGGACGCCGCGAGAGCCCGCGAGGCCGCGCGGAAGGCGCGTGATTTGGTGCGCCGCAAGGGCGCGCTTTCCGACAACGCGCTGCCCGGCAAGCTGGCCGACTGCCAGAGCAAGGATCCCAGCGAGTCCGAAATATTCATCGTCGAGGGTGACTCCGCAGGCGGTTCTGCAAAACAGGGCCGCAATCCGCGCATTCAGGCGATTTTGCCTCTGCGCGGCAAGATTCTGAATGTGGAGAAGACCCGGTACGACAAGATGCTGGGCAACCGGGAAATCCGCGCGCTCATAACCGCCATGGGCGTGGGCGTGCCCGGCAACGGCGCTGATGACGATCAGGCGCCGGACTTCGACCGGCTGCGCTACCACAAGATCGTCATCATGACCGACGCAGACGTGGACGGCAGCCACATTCGCACCCTGCTGCTCACGTTCTTCTTCCGTCAGTATGGCGAACTTATCGAGAAGGGCCATATCTACATTGCCCAGCCGCCGCTGTTTCGCGCGCACAAGGGCAAATTTGAAAAGTACATCAAGGACGAAAAAGAGCTGCACGCCTTTCTGCTCGCCCAGGCCGAGCGCGAGCTCACCGCCACCACGGCCAATCAGCCGGCCGAGGGCGACGCGGCCACGGCGGTCGCCGCCGCTGGGGATGTCGCCGGGCCGCGCGCCTTCAAGGGCAAGGAGCTGCGCCGTCTGCTCGACATGATCCGCGCGTTGAAAGACCGCGTGCGCGAGGCTTTGCACATGGGCGTGGAGGAGCCGCTCTTCCTGGCCCTGGTCAAGGCGCCCACCCTCACGCCGGCCTCTTTCGAGGAGGGTCCGGTGGAGGAGCTGCTTCATCATGTGGTGACCGCCGGCTATGGCGTACATATGGATATTGAGCAGGGCGAGGACGAGACCGAGCGCCGCAGCTTCGTCGTCTTCACCAACGTTAACGGCCACCGCACCCGCCTGGGTTTGGAGTTCTTCAACGCCAAGGCCTACATCAAGGCCCAGGAGATGTACCACGCCCTCATGGCCGACTGCGGCGGCGACGGTTTCATCCTCTCCCGGTCCGACGGAACGTCCATTAGCGTGATGGGCTTCTTCAACCTGCTGTCCACCTCGCTGGATGAGTGCAACAAGGGCTACACCGTGCAGCGTTACAAGGGCCTGGGCGAAATGAATCCGGAGCAGCTGTGGGAAACCACCATGGATCCGGACAAACGCACCCTGCTCCAGGTGAAGGTGGACGACGCCGTGGCGGCGGACCGCATCTTTACGGAGCTTATGGGCGATTCCGTGACGCCGCGCCGGGAGTTCATCGAACGCAACGCCATGACTGTGGAAGAACTGGATATTTAGGGAAATGAGGTTTGGCGGCGCACAGCCCTGGATCCCCTTTTCAAAGAGCTGTTGCCCTTTGAAATCCCAAGCTATTGGAGTTTGTTGTAGATATGCCTGAGCAGCGCTTCCGGGTCCGCTTTGAGGATTCCAGGAGGGCTCGGGCTCCCTGGCGGAGCAGGGGGTCCGGGGGACGAGGCGAAGCCTTGGCTCCCGGTTTCACCCAGCCCGCCGCATACGGAGGATATACGTGAGTCAGAACGTCACCCTTGAACGCGAGATGCAGAAATCCTATCTGGAGTACTCGCTCTCGGTCATCGTGGGCCGCGCCATTCCGGATGTGCGCGACGGCCTCAAGCCCGTGCACAGGCGCATCCTTTTCGCCATGCACGAGCTCGGCAACGCCTACAACCGCTCGTATAAAAAGTCCGCCCGCGTCGTCGGCGACGTCATCGGCAAATACCATCCGCACGGCGATACGGCGGTGTACGACGCCATCGTCCGCATGGCGCAGGAATTCTCCATGCGCGACCCGCTGGTGGATGGCCAGGGCAACTTTGGCTCCATCGACGGCGACTCCGCGGCGGCCATGCGTTATACCGAAGTGCGCATGTCCAAGCTGTCCAGCGAGTTTCTGGGCGACATTGAGAAGAAGACCGTCGACTTTAGGCCCAACTACGACAACACGCTGGAAGAGCCCGTGGTGTTGCCGGCCCGCGTGCCCAATCTGCTTCTGAATGGCACCTCGGGCATCGCGGTGGGCATGGCCACCAATATTCCGCCCCACAATCTGGGTGAGCTCATCGACGGCACCCTGTACGTGCTGGATAATCCCAATTGCGGCCCGCGCGATTTGTTGCCCTTCATCAAGGGGCCGGACTTCCCAACCGGTGGCATGGTCTTTGCCGGCAAGGGCCTGCTCGACGCCTACACCACAGGCCGCGGCTCCATCCGCATGCGCGGCGTGCTCAATGTGGAGGAGGTCAAGAAGGGCGGCAAGGAGAACGTGGTCATCACGGAAATCCCCTTCGCCCTCAACAAGTCCAGTCTGGTGGAAAAGATCGCCGCGCTGGTGAATGACAAGAAAATCGACGGCGTGGCCGACCTGCGCGACGAATCCGACCGCAAGGGCATCCGCATTGTGCTGGAGCTCAAGCGCGGGGCCATCGCCGAGATCGTCATCAACGCCCTTTATAAATTCACGCCGCTGGAAACGTCCTTTGGCATCAACATGATGGCTGTTGTGGGCAACCGGCCCCGGCTGCTCAACGTCAAGCAGATCCTTTCGCACTTTCTGGAGCACCGGCGCGAGGTGGTCATCCGCCGCACGCGTTTTGACCTGGACAAGAGCGAGGCCCGCGCCCACATTCTGGAAGGCCTCAAAATCGCCATCGACAACATCGACGAGGTCGTGGCCCTCATCCGGGCCAGCAAATCTGTTGTGGAGGCCAAGAGCGGCCTTATGGAGCGCTTCGCCCTCACCGACGTGCAGGCTCAGGCCATTCTGGACATGCGCTTGCAGCGGCTCACCAATATGGAACGGCAAAAGTTGCTGGACGAGCTGGCCGACCTTATGAAGCTCATCGCTTACCTCAAGAGCATCCTTTCCGACGAGGCTATCCTCAAGGGCGTCATCAGCGACGAGCTCAAGCGCATCCGCACGGAGTACGCCAGCCCCCGCAAGACACAGATCGTGGCGGACGAGGCCACCGACATCGCCATCGAGGACCTGATCCCCGATGAGGAGGCGGTCATCACCTTGTCGCGCCGTGGCTACATCAAGCGCACCAGTCTTTCGCACTACCAGCAGCAGAAGCGCGGCGGCAAAGGCATTGCGGGCGTGTCCACCAGCGATGGCGATTTTGTGCACACCTTTTTGCTGACCAGCAACCACCAGTTCCTGCTGTTCTTCACCAACAAGGGCCGCATGCTCCAGCTCAAGGCGCACCAGGTTCCGGAGGCCGGGCGCTACGCCAAGGGCGCGCACATCGCCAACCTCATTCCCCTGGAGAAGGACGAGAACATCGCCACGGCCATCACCCTGCGCGAATTCGCCGAGGACCGGCAGTTCCTGTTCATCACCCGCCGGGGCATGGTGAAGCGCACCAGCGCCGCGCTTTACGCCAACAGCCGCAGCACGGGCATCCGGGCAGTCAGTCTCAAGCCCGAGGATGAGCTGATGATGGTTTGCGACGTGAACAACGAGTCTGAGATCCTGCTCATCACCGAGCAGGGCACCGCCATCCGCTTCGCCATGAGCGAGGTGCGGGCCACCGGGCGCGCCACCGAGGGCGTCAAGGGCATAGCCCTGCGCAGTAAGGACCGCGTTGTGGCCGGCGTCGTCACTGGCGATCCGGACCGCTCGCAGATCCTCACCGTGAGCGAATACGCCTACGGCAAGCGTACCCCGCTTGATCAGTACCGCGCCCAATCGCGCTCCGGCATGGGCATCATCAACATGAAGGTGACCCCGAAGACCGGCAAGGTCGTGGGCGCCGTGATGGTGGCCGATACCGACCAGATGGTCGTGCTCTCCAGCGCCAACAAGATCGTGCGCTTCCCGGTGAGCCAGGTGAGCCTGAACCTTGGCCGCGCCACCCAGGGCGTGCGTCTGGTGAATCTGGGCGAGGGCGGTGTGGTGGCCGGCTTCGACCTAGTGCAGCGCCAGGGGCTCGACCCTGTGGAGGACCTGGACATTGAGTTGCCCGGCGAGGAGCTTCCTGGCGAGGAGTAGCCGAGAGATGACCCGCGCGCGCATTGCAGCCCTGGTCTGCGTTCTGCTTCTGGCCGCCCTTGGGGCGGCCTGCGGGCGGAGCGCCGACCAGGGCTCCGAGGTGGACCTGAATATCGCCAGGGAAGCCTACTCCGGCGGGTACTTCCTGGAGGCCGAAACCGCCTACGAGCGCTATTTGCAGGCCGATCCGCAAGGCCGCCACAGGCTTGAGGCCTGGACGCGGCTTGTGGACATTTGCTCCGGCGTCAAGGGCGACCCGGACAAGGCGGTGGCCCTGCTGGAAACGGCCACCCTGGAGTTTTCCGCGCGGCCCAGGGAGAACTGGCCCCTGCTTTTCCGCCTGGGCGAACTGTACGAGCAGCGCGGCCAGCGCAAGAAGGCCCTTGATGTGTGGGGCCGTTGTCTGGACACCGCCGGCGATGACGCGGTCAAAATTGTGCAGGCGCAAACGCGCATGGCTATTGCCGACCGCGCTCTGGGCAAGACCGACCTCGCCGTGGAGCTACTCACCCGGTCCATTGGCCAGGCCGGCGACGATGCAACGAAAAGCCGCATCATGTACGAGCTGGCGCAGACCTATTCGCTTACCTGGAACTGGGGCAAGACCAGGGAGATCCTCAACAGCATTCTGGCCATGAACAAGGCCCCGCAGGACCTCAAGATCATGAGCGTCTTTCTGCTGGCGGACGCCTACGAGGCTGAGCGCAATCTTCCCAAGGCCAGGGAGCTGCTGCTCTCCATCAAGGACAGCTACCCCAACCCCGAGGTCATCATCAACCGCCTGGCCAACCTCGGCCAGCATAATGAAAGCCCGGCCATGTCCCACTTGCAGCCCGGCGATTCCCCCGCCTCGGATATGGCCAACGCCGGCAGCTCCCATGTCAAACTGCGCCGGGTGCATGCGAAATAGGCTCGCTGCGACCGGGAATTCCACGCAGCCTTGTCTTTACTGCCCGCGCGCGTGTATATGTTTTTTGTGGATGTCCGATAAGACGGGTTTCAACCCGGCGGCAGGCGCCGGAAGCCCGCACAGATTTGAACAAGGCGGATACTCTCATGGCGAAAAAAGCTGAGAAGGCCCCGGCCGAGGAAGTTGCCCTGGACGGCGAGGCTCCCAAGAAGTCCAAAAAGAAGATGGTCATCATGCTTGTGCTGCTCCTCGTGCTACTAGGCGCGCTGGGCGGAGGCGGGTATTTTGGCTACAAATGGTGGATGGGCAGAAAGGCCGCTCCCGCCGCAGACGCCAACGCGACAGAGCAGAAAACCGACGCCCACGGCGCGGCGGCCGAGGGCGGGCACGGGGATAAGAACGATGCCGGCGCCGGCGCGGCTGCGGCCGATTCCGGCGTCATCGTCAGCATTCCGCCCCTGCTTGTGAACCTTGCCGATCCTCAGGGACGCCGCTATCTGAAGATAGCCCTGGATATTGAGATGAGGGACAAGCTCGCGGGCGACGAGCTGAACAAGAACATGCCCAAGGTGAAGGACGCGCTGCTGCTGCTGCTTTCCAGCAAGACCTACGACGATTTGGCCACGCTGGAGAACAAGATCCTGCTTAAGAAGGAGATTGTGGAGCGCCTGACCCTTGTGTTGGGCGAGCAGAAGGTCCAGCGCGTGTACATCACGGAGATTGTCATCCAGTAGCCTGGGCGCGGTTGCGGGCGTGGAGTCTTTTTACGGTGCGGCTTGCTTCTGCACGGCTTTTGCATTAGGTCGGGAAGTGGCTCGCGTAATGGGCGTTTCCTTCGCGCGCCGAACCCTTCAGCAGAAAAGAGGTCAGCATGGCCGACGACAAGGACCAGGACAAGCTCGCCGAGGAATGGGCCAACGCCCTCCTTGAGCAGGAGCCGGCGGCAGGCGCTCCGGCTGATGCGGCCCCGGCGGCAGGCGCTCCGGCTGGCTCGGACGAGGCCCTGGCTGATGAATGGGCGAAAGCCCTGGCCACTCAGGAGGCCGATGACGTCAAAAAGGACAAGGATCAGTCCTTTTTGCGCACCCAGACCCATGAGCCTGAGTTCCGCGACATGACGGCCGAGCACAAGGCTCAGCGTCAGAATCCCGGCACCAAGCGCGACCTCGACTTCATTCTCGACATCCCCCTTGAGGTTTCGGCGGAGCTTGGCCGCACCAAGCTGCTTATCAACGAGCTGCTCCAGCTGGGCCAGGGTTCCGTTGTGGAGTTGAACAAGCTCGCCGGCGAGCCGCTGGAGATCTTCGTCAACGGTAAGCTGGTTGCGCGGGGCGAGGCGGTGGTCATCAACGAGAAATTCGGCATCCGTCTTACCGACATCATCAGTCCCATTGAGAGGGTGAAGCAGCTTGCCTGATCAGCTTTTTTTTGACATCGTGAAGATGGTTGTGGCGCTCGCGTGCATCGTGGGCCTGATCTTTGGCGTCGTGCTTGTTTTGAAGCGGGTTATGCCCGGAGCGGCGCGCTCCGCGGCGGACCGCGTGGACTTGCAGATCCTCGGGCAGTTGTCGCTCGGCTCCCGGCAGCGCGTGTGCGTGCTCAGGGTGCTTGACCGCACGCTGCTTGTCGGCATTACCGAGGGCTCCATCAACACCCTCGCGGAATTGTCATCCCAGAGCCCGGCCCAGAAGGAAGCTGATGATCCAAAAATCTTTGCCGATCTCTTATCGTGGCGCAAGGACGGCCCGCAACCGGCAGAGCCCGCCTCTCTTGACCTTGGCGGACGCAATGGCGCCAAACAGCACGCAGACTTTGACGACTCCGACGACGACCCCGGCGAGGGGCCGCTGCTCTTCGCCCCTGGCGAACGCCATCCGCGCTAGCCTGCCCGCCCTGTTCCTTCTCGTTCTGGTGCTGCTGCCGGTTTTGGCGCAGGCGGCGCCCGGTCCGGCGTCTTCGCAGCCCAGTTCGCCCACGCTCACCATGTCTCTTTCCGCAGGGAAGTCCGAGCCGGGCAAGGTCTCCGTGATGCTGGAGCTCATGTTCCTGTTCACGGTGCTGTCCATCGCCCCGTCCATTGTGCTCACCATGACCTCGTACACGCGCATCATCATCGTGTTCCATTTTTTGCGCCAGGCCATGGGCACCCCGCAAATGCCCCCCGCGCAGATCATGGCCTCGCTGGCTCTCTTTATGACCATTGTCATCATGAGTCCCGTGATCCGCGATGTGAACACTAACGCCCTTCAGCCTTATCTCAACGAGGAAATCGGCTTCAAGGATGCGCTGGACCGGGCGCAGGTGCCCATCCGGGCCTTCATGTTCAAGCACACGCGCGAGAAGGACCTCTCGATCTTTTACACCATCACCAAGGAGCCCCGGCCCGAGAACAAAGAGCAGGTCTCCACCATCATGCTCACCGCCGCCTATACCATCAGCGAGCTCAAGACGGGCTTTTCCATTGGGTTTCTCATTTACATTCCGTTTCTTATTCTGGACATGGTTGTGGCGAGCATTTTGCTTTCCATGGGCATGATGATGCTGCCGCCCGCCACTGTGGCCCTGCCTTTTAAAATCCTGCTTTTCATTCTGGTTGACGGCTGGAGTCTGCTCATTGGCTCGCTGGTCAACTCCTTCGGTTGACGCCGTGGCCATCACACCCGAATTTGTTGTCGGCTTCGCCCGCGAGGCCATGGAGCTTACGCTCGTCATCTGCCTGCCCATGATGGGTGTCGGGCTGCTTGTTGGGGTGCTGATCAGCATTTTTCAGGCCGCCACGCAGATTCAGGACGCCACCCTTTCCCTTGTGCCGAAGCTTATAGCCATGTTCGTTGCGCTAATATTGGCTTTCCCATGGATTATGGATAAGATGATGACGTATACGACAAATCTGCTCATCAACCTGCCCACCTACATACGATAATTTGCAGCTGCCGCGTGGTTTTCCCGCGTCCTTGCCAAAGCGCGCCCCCCACGTTAGAAGACCGGCACGCGCTACAGCGCCGAGGGTTTCCACATCATGAGCAATCGCCTGCCCATTCGTCTTGGCGGCATCACCGTCATCAAGCATATCCGTGATATCGCCAAGGACGCTGTCATGGTGAGGCTTGCGCCCGAGCTGAGCCGTAGCGACGCCCTGTTGCGTATTTATGAGGCCAGCGGCGGCGAGGCGTATCTTTCCCGTGAGATGGCCGAACGCGGGCATGATGTCACCGTCTCCAACTACCGGCTCCTCGGCACGCCCGGCGTGCGCGAGGTGCAGTGCGACCTCAACCTGCCGCTGCCCTTTGCCGACGGCTCTTTTGACGTTGTGCTCTGCCGCGAGGTTATTGAACATGTAGAGAGCGTGCCGCACACCCTGCGCGAGTTCCGCCGCGTGCTCGCCCCAGGCGGCAGGCTCGTGTTGACCTTTCCCAATCGGCTGCAGGTGCGCTCGCGCATCTACCATCTCTTTTCGGGCTTCTACCGGGGCATGGCCTCGCCCATTAATCTCGACGTGCCCTTCGGCGAGGCGCACATCAACCTCATTGGTTACCCTGAAATGGACTATTTTCTCCGTAAAGCGGGTTTTACGGTCACCGGAGTCTCTAGCAGCTACTTTGTGTTGCTGGACCGTTTTCTTGAGCCCTTGCGGTGGCTGGTGCGCTTTACGACGTCTCTTGCCGTGCTGCACCGCAAGCCCCACGCGGAGGAGCATGACAAGACCGTGCCCCTGAACCGGGCCTATAACGCCTTTGTCGCGGACGTCATCACCGGTCCCGACCTTTTTTACGGCAAGGATGTCATCATCTCCGCGCTGCGTCTCGAAGAAGGCAGCGCTCCTTTCACCCCCCCGACACGCTGAGGCCACCTATGAGCCGTACCCGGCTAGTCAACAGCCTTTCCGCCCAACCCGGGCTATGGGCCTTTCTCATCGTCGTCGCTGGCGCGGCCCTGCGCCTGTGGTTTGTCTCCACCAGCCAGCTCGGCCTTGTGCAGGACGAGGCGCAGTACTGGGACTGGACCCGCCATTTGCAGCTGACCTACTACTCCAAGGGTCCGCTCATCGCCTGGATCATCCGCTGCGGCACCTTTGTCTTTGGCGACACCGAGCTTGGCGTGCGCTTTGGTGCCATTGTCGGCATGGCTGTTTTCCCTGGGCTTGTGTGGATTCTTGTGGCTCGGTTGTGGAAGCGCCCTGTTGCGGCCCTTTTCGCCCTTTTCGCCATCGCCGTGGCCCCGCTTTTCCAGGCGCTTGGCATTCTCATGACCACGGACAACCCGTTTGTTCTGTGCTGGGCCCTGGCCATGATCGCCCTGTACTTGTGCTCCACGCCGGACAGCCAGGGGCGCGACCGCGGATTGTGGCCTTTTGCGCTGCTTGCCGCGGCCTATGGCGTGGGTATTCTGGCCAAGTACACCATGCTCGGCCTAGCTGGCCTGGCCGTGCTCCATGGACTGCTGCTCCAGCGTCAGGCCTTGCTTCCGCGCCGATTCTGGCCGCGCCTTGTTCTGGCCCTGGCTGTCGGCGTCGTCATCGGCTTTTTGCCCACGCTGATTTGGAACATGGCCAATGGCTATGTCGGCTACAAACACGTGCTGTACCTCATCGGCATTGAGGGCAAGGGCGCGGAGCGCATCATCAGGCTCTCCCGCGTACCGGAGTATGTTGGCGCGCAGCTTGGATTCGCCCTGCCGTGGTGGTTCGCGCTCACGCTTATCGCCGGTTGGCGCGCCGCGCGCCGCTGCTGGAGCAACCCGGCCCGCAGGGCGGACCAGCCCATCGCCCTTGAGGTGGTGCCGGCCACGCTGCTGACGGTTTTCTTTTGGCCCGTGACACTGTTCTTTTTGGCCTGGAGCTTCCACACCAAGGTGCTGGCCAATTGGAACACGGTGAGCTTTGTCGCCGGCTCCATTCTCTGCGGGCTGGAGATTGAGCGCATCATGCTCTCCGATTTTTCAAGCGCCGGCTGGCGCTGGGTCAAGGCCGGCTTTGCGGCCAGCATCGTGCTCACGCTTTTTATCCATGTGCACCAGATGCTGCCCATTCCGCCCTCGCTCAACCCGGCAAACCGTCTCAAGGGCTGGCAGGACATGGGCCAGCATATGCATGAGGTTGTGCATAGCCGTTTCGACGACCCTTCTCGTGTCTTTTTCTTCAGCAATGTCTATGACATCACCGCAGAACTCGCCTTTTACGTGCCGGGCCAGGCGCGTGCATACTGCCTGTGGGGGCCCGACCGCCGCATGAACCAGTATGACTTGTGGGGTGGTCCGCAGAATCATATCGGCTGGAACGCCGTGCTCGTGCTCCGGGGCGATTCTCCAAATGCCCCGGCGGACATTTCGGAAATGTTCCGCAATGTTTCCGGACCGTTTCGCTATGTTGCCACGTATCGGGACGTTCCAGTCCGGCCGTTTTACTATTATCTTTGCTATGGCTACACAGGCGTTTGGCCTGTTCAGCACAACGCCCCGTTCTAGCAACAATTTTCCGCAACATGCCGCGCCGCCGGGAGATATTCTTCTGGCGGCGTCTTTTTGCTTGCGCGTTTTTGTGTGATTACGGTGATGCGTGAATGACAATTCTTGACATTCTTTGACATCCAGTGCACACCACTATACATTGGTGTCTTATGGATGACATTGATACTCGCGCGCAGGAATCGGGGGCCGGATTTCCAAGGCTGCTGACCATCCGAGAGGTGGCCGACATCTTGCGCATTCATCCCAGAACAGCCTACAGGCTTGTGAAGGATGGCCATGTGGCCGCCATTCGGGTGGGCACACAGTGGCGGGTCACCGAAGAAGCCTTGCACGACTATGTGGCTAAAGGGTGGCGGCACTGGAAGCCTGAACCCGCCCGCGCCAGGACGAGGCAACCGCGGCAGTGCAAACTGCCCCTTGACGATACGGATACCGAGGAGAGCCTATGAACCGCATGCCACAGCATAATCAGCCCCTGGCCCCCCGCCCGGTGACCTTGCCCAATGATTTTGGGGCGCCCATCGGCATTACAGCCAGCATGGTTGCGGAGGACATCCACTTCAGCACCGATACTGGCGTGCTGACCGTGGAGAAGCTGTACCGCTCGGCTGAGGGCAAGACCGCTTATGGCATCATCTCCGCCTCGGGCGAAAGCCGTGAGCGCCGGGCGTATTTGCTGGAGGAGCAGGGCGACACCGTTCTTGCGGACAACGGCAACTTTGTTGTGGAGCTTGATGTCACGTGCCTGCATGAGTTTCTTGTCATGGCCCTTCAGGACGAGGACGCCCGGAAGACTGTGGGCGAGCATGTGCAGATGCGCCCGGCTGTGAACGAAGACTAGCGTTTCTTTTCCTTTCGCCCAAAAAAAGACGCCTGGAGAACCAGGCGTCTTTTTTTGTTGTGGCAGCGCGGGCCGTTTCTAGCTCTTGGCGGCTGCGGGCAGCACGCCCAGGGTCTCCTGGCCGGTGGATTCCAGCACGGCGCGCCAGTAGTCGGATTCTGTGTTGAGTTTCTTGCGCTTCATGGTCACCAGCTCCAGGGGGACATACACAAAGCGCGATTGCAGCCGGCTCACCACCATGCCTGTTTTTCCGGCCATGGCCGCATGCACCGCGTTTTGCCCCAAAAAGCCGCAGTAGACGCGGTCGTTGGCGTTGGCCGGCACAGAGCGGATGATGTAGCTCGGGTCGATGAACTTGATTGTGGTTTCAAGGTCGCGCGCCTTGAAGTGCTCCTTGATGCGGCTGATGAGAAGGGCGCAGATGTCGCAGAGCACGGGATTGCCGGAGGCGTCAGAGCGGCCGCTGACCTCGCACAGATGCTGGCCTGCGCCCTCGGCCACGACGATGACGGCGTGCCGGCGGCTGCGCAGGCGCTGTTCCAACTGCTCTAACAGGCCGTCGGGCCCTTCGAGGGCGAAGCAGTTCTCGGGCACGAGGACGAAGTTGACTTCCTTGAGCGCCAGGGTGGCTTGCGCGGCGATGAAGCCGGACTCGCGGCCCATGACCTTGACCATGCCGATGCCGTTGTACGCGCCCGTGGCCTCGACGTGCGCGCAGGCTATGGCCTCCGTCGCTTTCTCCACGGCCGTGTCGAACCCGAAGGAGCGGCTGACGAAGTTGATGTCGTTGTCGATGGTCTTGGGGATGCCGATGACGCCGATGCGGGCGTTACGCGCCTTGATCTCTTGCACGATGCGCGCGGCGGCCTTCATGGTGCCATCGCCGCCGATCATGAACAGCACGCTGACGTTCATGCGCTCCAGGGCGTCCACAATCTCGTCGGCAGCCTGCGGACCGCGTGAGGAGCCCAGCTCTGTCCCACCAAATACGTGGAAATTACTGACGTTTTTAGGCGTCAGCTCAATGATGTCGTGCCCGTACTTGGGGATGAACCCCTGCAATCCGTAGCGGATTCCAATGACCGACGCCACGTGGTAGTGGTGGTAGGCATCCATGACAATGGCCCGGATGACGTCGTTGATGCCGGGGCACAGGCCGCCGCAGGTCACAATGGCGCATTTGACCTTGCTGGAGTCGAAATATAATTTGCCGCTGGGGCCGGCCTTTTCGAACTGCAGCGGCAGGCCGTGCGCGCCGTCGACGTCCGATTCCTCCTCGGTCAGGTTCAACTCCAGCCGCTCGTCCTGCTCCACAAAGCGGGCATGGTTGAGCGGGGAGGGGATTTTTGCCGCACCGAGGGTCTGGATGGTCGTGTCGAGTCCGTTCTTCTTTGCGGTACCGCTCTTCACCATGGTGCTTCCTCCATCACTGCAGGGTTTGATCACCTTTTTGTAGCGCACTTGCCGGACCGCGTAAACGCTGCCTCGTTTGCGGTCCTAGAGGCCGGGCAGGGCGGTTATCTCTGGTTGCGCTGAATTCGTCAGGGCGGCGCGCAAGCCTTCCGGCGTGGGGGTCGCCGCGCCAACCTGCGCCACCACAATGCCTGCGGCGTGGTTGGCCAGCACAGCGGCGTCGAGCAGCGTCGCGCCGGCCGCCATGGCCAGCGCCAGGGTCGCAATGACCGTGTCGCCTGCGCCTGTGACGTCAAAAACCTTGCGCGCAAACGTGGGAATGTGGCTGGCCGCATTTCGTCCTTCGAAGAGCGCCATGCCTTGCGCTCCAAGGGTGATGAGCAGGTCACGGCAGCGCAAGCGGTCGAACAGCGCGCGGCCGACCCTTGCCGGGCCGTCTGGCCAGAGGCAGGGTATGCCGGCGCCTTCGCCGGCCTCCTTGGTGTTGGGCGTTAAAATGTCCACGCCGTGGTAGAGGTCGTAGTTTTGCGGCTTGGGGTCAACAAGGATGCGCGGACGCACCCCGTTTTTTCCCTTGAGCGCACGCAAGGCATTCATGATCGTCTGGCAGACAAGTCCTTTGCCGTAATCTGAAACAATAATGATGTCGTGTTGTTGCGCTTGATCGGAGATGATCTCCAGCAGGGCTCCAACGATTGGCTCCGCAAGGGGGGCGGTGTGCTCGCGATCTACGCGGACGATCTGCTGATTCTGGGCGATGATCCGCGTCTTGCGCGTTGTGCGGCGGCGATCGTCGTGAACAAGGGCGGTATCCACTGCGCTTTGCGTGAGCAGGCCGCTTAAAATGTCGCCATCGTGATCATTGCCGATGAGTCCGATCATGGTGGCCCGCCCGCCAAGCGCCACGATGTTCCGCGCCACATTGCCGGCTCCGCCGAGCAGATACTGTTCGTCGATCACCTCCACCACAGGCACCGGGGCCTCTGGCGATATGCGCGAGACCGTGCCGAACGTGTAGTGATCGAGCATGACGTCGCCCACAATCATCACGCGCTTGCCCGAGATGTTGCGCAACAGCGCGTCCATTTGTGGTGTGATCATTCTGCCTCTGCATTGTCCCAAAACGCTGCAGCGCTCTGGAATACTCGTTGTTATTCAGGTGTGTTTTGTGTGATGATGATCTGATGATTATCGCGATCAATCAGTGACGACACCCAATCTACGCGTCAATTCCCCCAGCTGCGTGGACGATTGGTAGTGGATGGCCAGCACTCCGCGCTCCATGCTGCCGGAAATTTTGACTTGTTCGCCCAGGGCGTTTGCAAGCTGCCCTTGCAGGGTTAGCACCTGCTCGTCCGTTGTCTTGGCGCTGCGCGCCCCACGCGGGGCCTTGCCGCGCGGCTTTTCGCTGCCGTAGAGTTCCTCCGGCTCGGCGAGTCGGCCGTTCTCCTTGACGAAGCTGGCCTCGGCCTCGGCCTGGCGCACCGAAAGGTTGAAGGACTTGATGCGCTGATACAGGTCGTGGCAGGACTCGGCGTCAACCGACATGATGGCCCGGCCATGCCCGGCGGTGAGCACGCCGGTTTGGATGTCCACCTGGATGTCTTCGGGCAAGTTAAGCAGACGGAGCGAATTCGCTAGGGCGGAGCGGCTTTTGCCCACCTGTCGCGCCAGCTCCTCCTGGCTCAGGCCAAAGTCCTTCAGCAGCTGCTGGAAGCCCCGCGCCTCTTCAATGGCGTTCAAGTCCGCTCGTTGCAGGTTCTCGATGAGCGCGATGGCCAGCGTCTCCATGTCGGTGAGCACGCGGACCAGTGCGGGAATCTCTGTCAGCCCCGCCATTTTCGAGGCGCGCATGCGGCGTTCGCCGGCGACCAGCTCATAGGCTGCGTCCTCTCCGCTGAGAGGCCGCACCAGGACGGGCTGCAGAACCCCCTGGGCCTTGATGGAGTTGCTGAGATCCTCAAGCGCTTCGGGGTCGAACTCCTTGCGCGGCTGGTTGGTGTTTGGCCGGATTGCGGCAATGGGCAGATGTTTGACCTCCGCCGAGTTGACCGACTCCGGTTTTATGCTCCCCAGCAGGGCGTCCAGTCCTCGTCCCAAACCCCGT
>MNUQ01000111.1 GCA_001871085.1 Desulfovibrionaceae bacterium CG1_02_65_16 | reverse complement strand
GATGGGCGCGCGCACATGCGGCACCAGGATGCCCTCGCCGATGGCGGTGACGCCGGTCGCCTCCCGCGCCAGCAGCATGGCCAGGGCCAGGTCGCGGTCTTCCGGGGCGGCGTCGGGCAGCAGGTGCTTCACGGCGGCGGCCAGCACGTCGGGCACGGTGTCGGCGGGGATGCCGGCCAGCACGCCGCCGGCGCGCAGGGCCCCGGCCAGGGCGGAAACGCGCTCGCAGCCGGCGTCGGGCTCGGGCTCAAGCTCGCAGGAAAGGGAGGAGGAGCCGATGTTGTGGTGGATGGCCCACTCCATGAGCTCCGCGCGGTTGAAATGGTACAGGCCGCCAAGGCGCACCGTGGGCAGCCCCGCGTGCGCAATCCAGCGCAGCACGGTCTTTTCGGTGCAATTAAGGGAGGCCGCCGCCTCGCGCAGGGTGAGCCGCATCGCCGATCCTTGGAGCTCTGGGCCTCCGGGCCGGAGGGACGGCTGGAGACATTGTGGTTACAACGAAAACGGGCAAGAAGAAAACCTTCGGCGTGGTTTTGTCAACCGGGATTTTATTTTCCGGCTGTCTCCGGACAGTAGCCCATGGCCCGGGCGTCCTCCAGGCGGCGGCACTGGCCGAGGGCGCAGGCGCGGCGGTAGTCGGCGCACATGCCGGCGAGGTCGCCCGTCTGCGAGCGCGACACGCCCCGGTTGGCGTAAGCCGCGGCCGAGGACGGGTCGAGGGTGATGGCGCGGTCGAAGTCGGCGATGGCCTCGTCATAGCGGCCCTGGTCGTCGCGTGCGACGCCCCGGTTGATGTAGGGCAGGGGCTCGGTGGGCGCGGCCTCTATGGCGCGGGTGTAGCTGAACTCCGCCGGCACAGGCAGCTCCATGGCGAAGAAGAGGTCGCCCTGGGTCAGCAGGGCGTCCAGGTTTTTTGGATCAAGGCGCAGGGCCGAGCCGCAGTCCTCCAGCGCGCGGTCGCTTGCGCCGGCGTCGGCCAGGGCGCGGGCGCGGGCCACAAAGGCTTCGGGCAGGCGCCGGCCGTCGAGGATCTGCCGGTTGGCCTCGGCCACGGCCTCGTTCGCGCGGCCCAGCAGGCGCAGCCCCTCAATGCGGGCCAGGCGGGCGGCGGGGTCGGCGCGGTCGGCCAGCAGGGCGAGCGCGGCCTCGGGATCCTGCTTTGGGCCGTCTTCCAGCAGGGCTTCGGCCTGGGCCTGGACACCAGTCTGGACATTAGCCCGGGTATTGGTCTGGACGTCTGTCTGGGCGCTGGGCTGGGGGGACGTGGCCGCGGGGTCCGCTATGGAAGGGGCCGGTCGGGACGCGCCGGCGCAGGAAGCCAGCAGCAGGGCCAGCAGCAGGGCCGGGCACAGCGGCAGGGCGGCGGCGATCAGGCGGTGTGCGGGGCCAGCGGAGGGGGCGGCATGGGGCGGAATGCGT
This sequence comes from Desulfovibrionaceae bacterium CG1_02_65_16, assembly GCA_001871085.1. GTDB lineage: Bacteria > Desulfobacterota > Desulfovibrionia > Desulfovibrionales > Desulfovibrionaceae > Humidesulfovibrio. Next base: position 5,170 of record MNUQ01000111.1, on the reverse strand, counting down.
CGGCGCATGGGGCGTCCTTTGGGCTTGCTGAGGCCCGGGCCAAGTGGTCGGGGAACGCGCCGGAGCTTGACTGCCAGGGGGAATTAGCGGCATGCACGGCGGTGTCCGTCATCGAAACGAGGTGCCAGTGTCCCGCAATTTTGTTCTTACCGCCATACTTTTCGCGCTGACTTACGCGGCCGGCTTTTATTTCCGCATTTATGTTGTGGATACGCCCGTGAGCGGGGCGGCGGGCGACGCCGTGCTGGACGCCTTGCGCCAGGGGGTGCTCTTTGCCCAGCTGCACAGCATTTGGGGCTGGCTGAGCCTGGTCGCCGGGGTGTTGGCGCTGCTGCTTCCCGGGCGGGCGGTTGTGCATGTGTGGAGCGTGCTCACCGCCGCGGCGCTGGTGAACTACAACGGCGATCTCGGGGCCGTGGGCTTTGCCCTGGGCGTGCTGCGGCTGGCGCGGTTCTAATCCTTCGGGCTGTTCCTTCCGTCATCAGCCCATTTTCAGCGCATCAAGTTTGGCGAGAAGCCTCAGCGAGGCCGCGTGCTTGGGGTCCATCTCCAGGGCGGAGGCCAGGAGGTGCCGCGCCATGTCCACGTCTTTGTTCAGGGCGTAGGCGTTGGCCATGTTGAAGGCCACCACCGGAGCGGTGCGGTGGAACTGCGGGTTGATGCGCTGCACCCGCTCGAAGGCTCCGGCGGCCATGCTGTGCAGCTGGCCGTCGGCGTAGGCCAGCCCCAGGTTGTAGAGCACGCGCTCATCGGTTGCCACTACGGAAAGGGCCTTCTTGTAGTTCTCCACCGCCTCGCGCCACTTGCCCTGCCGCCGCAGCGCTATGCCCAGGCGGTTGAAGGTGACCATGTCCGCCTCGGTCAGGTTGTCGCCCTTCATGTCGAGCAGCTGCACGTAATATTTCTCCGCCAGTCCCGGGGAGCTTTCCGCCACGGATTCGGCGATGTCCGTCACCACGCGGTCCACATGGCTCATGGCCTCACGCTTGGCGTTCTCAATGGCGGCGCTGAAATAGCGGTCGGCGCGCTCGGTGTCGCTTTTGCGGGCGTAAACCTTGCCGATCTCGCATTTGCGCTCGGTGTTCAGCGGGCTGATGGAATCGAGCTTGCGCATGAAGCGCAGGTATGCGTCCTCATCAACGCCTCGGCTGGCCTCGGCCAGCTTTTTCAGGGGCTCCAGGTAGAGCTTGGCGCCCTCGTGGGCTGCCTCGTAGGCCGCAAGGGCCTCATTGCGGCGGCCCTCCTTCAGGCAGGCGTCGCCCATGAGCATGAGGGCCACGGGGCTTTTGGCCTTAAGCGCCAGGATCTCGCGGCTTATCTCCATGACCTTTTTGGTGTCGCCCAGCTCCAGCAGGCGCTTGCCCTCCTGCACCAGCTGGCTGATTTTGCCCTGCGGCTTGATGGCGCCGGCCATTTTTTCCACCAGGGTGTCGATGCTCACCGGCTTGGTGAGGATGCTGTCCACGCCGATTTCATAGAGCTGGGAGAGCTCGTCCTTGGTGGTTTCCTGCGTCATGACGAGCAGGCGGGCCTGGGTGAAGGTGGTTTTCACGTCGCGCAGAAAGGAGAGGGTGGAGCGGCCGCGCAGCAGTCTGTCGGCCAAAACGAGCACAGGAGCCTTGCGCGAAAGGTAGGCATGGATGCTTTTCATGGCCTGGGCCGGGTCCTGGTGAATCTCCAGACAGTCGGTCTTGACGGCCAGGGTCTTGAAAATAGCTGTGCGCAGGGCGCGCACGAACAACGGGTCGTCGCAGAGCATGACGAGCATGCCGCCCTGGGGCTCCAGGAAATCGCGGAGGTCCTGATCGAATCTGGTCGCGCTGGCCATCGATGGTAAATCCTGCTTCTCGCGGGTAAATGTTGGAGTTGGTGCTGGGGGGCCGAGAATATATAAAACAGAGTGCGCGGCGTGTCGAGATGGGGGCGGCGCAAAATTCCCGGGCCGCCGCCGACAAGGACCTGACAGGCGGCATGTTTTTCTTGACCGCCGGGGGAATTGAAAACAACTCTAGACAATATGTTGATACGTAACACCCTTGTTTGTAAGCAAAAACATTAGTTGGCACCGCCTGTGCATTTGAGGCGGCCAAAGGGAATGTTTTTCGAACAAGGAGGTTTACGTCATGTCTTTGGTGATCAATCATAACCTGATGGCAATGAACGCGTCGCGCAATTTGAGCAGCGCGTATGGTTCGCTCTCCACCTCAACTGAGCGGCTTTCCTCGGGTCTGCGCGTCAACACCGCGGCCGACGACGCCGCGGGCCTGGCCATTCGCGAACTCATGCGCGCGGACATCCAGAGCCTGAACCAGGGCGTGCGCAACGCCAACGACGCCATTTCCATGATCCAAACGGCAGACGGCGCGCTGGGCGTCATCGACGAGAAGCTGATCCGCCTGAAGGAGCTTGCCATGCAGGCCTCCACCGGCACGTACAGCTCCGACCAGCGCCTGATGATCGACTCCGAGTACCAAGCGATGTGCTCGGAAATCACGCGTATCGCCAACGCCACGGATTTTAACGGCATCCATCTGCTCAACGGACATCTTTCCGGAGACGCCACCAGCCACAACGGCAACGGCATCGAGTCCACCGGCGCGCTCAAGATCCACTTCGGCTCCGGTAACGACTCCGCAGAGGACTACTATTACATCAACGTGGGCTGCGTCACCGCCTCGGCCCTTGGCCTGGGCACGCTTTCCACAGGCACGGCCGGAAAGAGCATCTCCACCCAGGAGCTGGCCCAGACCGCCCTCGACGCCATCAATCAGGCCATTGTCTCCAAGGACAAGATCCGCGCCGCCTTGGGCGCCATGCAGAACCGTCTGGAGAACACCATCACCAACCTCTCCATCCAGGCGGAGAACCTGCAAGCCTCCGAATCGCGCATTTCCGACGTGGACGTGGCCACCGAGATGACCAACTACACGCTGGAGCAGATCAAGGCCCAGTCCGCCGTGGCCATGCTGTCGCAGGCCAACAGCCTGCCCAAGATGGCCCTCACGCTCATTCAGGGGTAGCGCGGCACGGCCTTGGCGCCGTTTCCCCGACTTTCCCAAAGCAAAACGGACCGGCAGGTTTTTCCCTCCGGTCCGTTTGCGCGTTGGCGCGCGGCCTAAGCGTTTTGCTTCGTCAGGGCGGCTATGGCGCGGTTCGCGGCGGCCTGCTCGGCCTTTTTGAGACTGGGCCCCGTGGCGCGGTGGCGCGAGCCGTCCGGCAAGAGCACCTCCACCTCGAACACCTTGTGGTGCTCCGGGCCGTTTGACTCCACCAGCGTGTACACCGGGCGTTCGCGGTGGCTCTCCTGGGTCAGCTCCTGCAGGCGGCTTTTGCAGTCCTTGCCGCCCGGCAGCGCGGGCGAGGCCGGCCACAACGGTTCAAGCAGCCCGAGAATGAGCGTGCGCGCGGGCTCGAAGCCGCCGTCGAGGAACACCGCGCCGAACAGGGCCTCCAGCGCGTCGGCCAGCAGGCCGTCGCGGTCGCGCCCGCCTTGCGCCTCTTCGCCGCGGCCCAGCAGCAGGTGCCGGTCGAGGACGATGCCCCGCGCCACGCTGGCCAGCGTGCTTGTTTTGACGAGGCGTGAACGAAGTTTTGTGAGCAGGCCCTCGTCGCTCTCGGGAAAGCGGCGGTAGGCCTCCTCGCTCACGCAGAGCTCCAGCACCGCGTCGCCCAGAAACTCCAGGCGCTCGTTGCTCATGTCCGGGCGGGACTGCTCGTTGGCCCAGGAGCTGTGCGCCAGCGCCAACTCCAGCAGCTTGACTTGCCCGAAACGATAGTGGATGACTTCCTGTACCGTCGTGAAATTCTCGTCCATCAAGCCCCCCGGAAGGCTGCCCCGATGTCTGACCGTCCAAGCCTTGCTCCGCTGTTTTCCCCTTCCTCCGTGGCGGTGGTGGGGGCTTCGCGCAGCCGGGCCAAGGTGGGCGGCATGGTTCTGGCCAATTTGCTGGGCGCAGGGTACAGGGGCGCCGTCCATGCCGTCAATCCCGCCGCGGCCGAAGCCGGCGAGACTGTGCATGGGCTTACGCCGTTGGCTTGCTCCCGGGAGTTGCCGCGCGGCGTGGATTTGGCCGTGCTGTGCCTCCCGCGCGAGCGCACCCTGGCCGAGCTGGATGTTTTGGCCGAACGCGGCGTGCGCGCGGCCATTGTACTGGCGGCTGGCTTTCGCGAAACGGGGCGGCAGGGATTTTTGGCCGAGCAGGAGCTGACCCGCACCGCACGCACCTCGGGCATGTTGCTGCTGGGGCCCAACTCGCTGGGGCTCATCAACACCGGCCAGGGGCTGAACGTGAGCTTCGCCGCCGGGAATCCCAAGCCGGGCTGCATCTCCTTCTTCTCCCAATCCGGAGCCATGTGCGTGTGCGTGCTGGACCAGGCCATGAGCCTGGGGCTCGGCTTCGCCAAGTTTGTGAGCCTGGGCAACAAGGCCCGGCTGAACGAGGCCGACGTGCTGCGCGCCCTGGGCGACGACCCGGACACCCGCGTCATTCTTGGCTACTGCGAGAGCGTGGAGGACGGCCGGGCCTTTCTTGCCGCCGCGCGTGAGGTGGCGGCGAAAAAGCCCGTGCTGCTGCTCAAGGCCGGCGTAACCCCGGCGGGGGCGCGGGCCGTCTCCGCCCACACGGGCGCCGCCGCCGGCTCGCCAGCGGCCTACCGCGCGGCCTTCCGGCAGGCCGGGGTCATCCAGGTGGAGGAAATGGCCGACCTTTTCGACCTGGCGCAGATTTTCGCCGCCCAGCCGCCGCCGGCCGGGCCGGGGCTGGCCGTGGTCACCAACGCGGGCGGCCCCGGCATCCTCGCCGCCGACGCCTGCGCCGGCAGCGCGCTTTCCCTGCCGCGTCCGGGTTCGGCCACGCTGGCGCGCCTGACCGCGGCGTTGCCAGGCTTCGCCTCGCTCTACAACCCCGTGGACGTGCTGGGCGACGCCGGGCCGGAGCGCTATCGCGCGGCCCTCTCGGCGCTGGTGGCCGACCCGCAGATATCGAGCCTGCTTGTGCTGCTTTCCCCCACGGCCTCGGCCAGGCCGCTGGAGACGGCCCGCGCAGTCATCGAGGTGGCCCGGCTGGAGAATCCGCAGGCCAAGCCCTTCGCCGCGTGCATGCTGGGCGGGGCGGCGGTGCGCGCCGGGCGCGCGGCCCTTTTGGCCGCGGACATTCCCTGCTATGACTTT
>MNUQ01000167.1:6187-33860 GCA_001871085.1 Desulfovibrionaceae bacterium CG1_02_65_16 | reverse complement strand
TGGGGGGCTTTCGTTTGTTTCGAGGCGGTCCTCGTGGCCTGATCGTTGAAAGCCTGTGAGTCCCGCACCGGTGTTGAACAGATCCGCGGCGACGTTCGACGCGAAAGCCCCCTCCCCTTCATGCGAATGACAGCGGCGACAGGCGGTCCTTGTGAAGCGCCCCGCGCGCCCCGCGCGACTCGGGACGGCCTCGTGGACGACGACGACGTGGACGACGACGCGGGCGACAACGCAGATGGGCGCAGGAGCGGGGGACAAGGGAAAAGCGTCAGCCGCCGGTTCTCCACGAATCCAACGGCTGACGCTTCCAGCGGCATTCGCCCCCCCCCGGGGGGGGAGGCAAAAAGCGGCGCTTTGCGTCTTTCCCTACGCGAGGTATGGCGCAGCCAACGCCCAAAGCATGCGGCTGGCGACGACGATGAGCAGGCAGGCGAAGATCTTCTTGAGCTTGGCCACCGGCATGTTGTGGGCGATTTTAGCGCCCAGCGGGGCGGTGAGGATGCTGGCCGCCACCACGCCGAAGAAGGCGGGCAGATAGATGAATCCCAGGTAGCCGCCCGCGATGCCGGGCAGGTTGGAGTGCAGGCCGGTGTAAATGTAGCCGGCGGTGCTGGCCAGCGCGATGGGCAGCCCCACGGCGGCGCTGGTGCCGATGCAGCCGAGCATGCCCACGTTGCACCAGGTGAGGAAGGGCACGGTCATTGTGCCGCCGCCGATACCGACGAGGCTGGACACGCAGCCGATGACGCCGCCGGCCCCGAGCATGCCGAGGGTGCCGGGCACTTCGCGGCTGGCCTTGGGCTTGATGTTGAGCAGCATCTGCGTGGCCACGTAGTAGAGGAAGATGACGAAGAAGGCGCTGAGAAAGCGGCTGGAAAGCATGGAGGCCACTTTGGAGCCCAAAAAGCTGCCGATGAGGATGCCTGGAGTGATGGCCTTGAATATCGGCCACATGAGCGAGCCGCGCTTGTGGTGCGCGCGCATGGAGGAGAGGGACGTGAAGATGATGGTGGCCAGCGAGGTGCCCAGCGCCAAGTGCTGGATGTAATCCGCGGGCTGCCCCTGGGCGGTGAAGGCGAGGTTCAGGATGGGCACGATGACGAGTCCGCCGCCAATGCCGAGCAGGCCGGCGAGCAGGCCGGCGATGGCGCCGGTGGCGATGTACAAGAGCCAAGCGGTGAGCATGGGTGATCCTCCGGGGTTATCCCTGGTCCGCCCGTGAATAAAGCGCCGGCGGCCATGGGCGCGATGGCAAACGTCTTTGTGTACGTTCGCCCTAAGCTGATGTAAAGATGCGATAAGCCCCCGCGCGTGGAGGAATGCCGATCCCCGCATTGCCTCCCTCGCGCGGAACTGCTAGAAGGCGCAACATGTGCGGCATTGCAGGCATTCTCGACCCCACGGGCGACCGCTCGCTGGATGAGCTGGCGTCCATCGCCGGCCGCATGGCCGACGCCCAGGCCCACCGAGGCCCGGACGGACGCGGCGTCTACGCCGATCCCGACGGCGGTCTGGCGCTGGGCCACCGGCGGCTGGCGGTGCTGGACCTCTCGGACGCTGGCGCGCAGCCCATGGCAAGCGCGGACGGCCGCTTTGTGCTGTGCTGCAACGGCGAAATCTACAACCACGCGGATCTGCGCGCGCAAATCGACGCGGCCCGGGCCTATTCCGGACGCCCGCCCATTGTCTGGCGCGGCCATTCGGACACGGAGGCGCTGGTGGAGACGCTGGCCCTGTGGGGACCGGAGGAAGGCTTGTCGCGCTGCGTGGGCATGTTCGCGCTGGCCTTGTGGGACCGCCGTGAGCGCGCCCTGACGCTGGCCCGCGACCGCATGGGCGAAAAGCCGCTCTACTACGCCGCGCGCGGGGGGCGGCTGCTGTTCGCCTCGGAGCTGCCGGGACTTTCCGCCGCGCTGGATTTTTCGCCCGGGGTGGACAAGAACGTGCTGGCGCTTTACCTGCGCCTGTCCTGCGTGCCCGCGCCGCACTGCATCCTTTCCGGGGTGCGCAAGATGCCGCCGGGCCGGCTGCTCACGCTGCGCGCGCAGGATTTGGCGTCCCTGCCGGAGCCCAAGACGTACTGGTCGCTTAAGACCGTTGCGGAAACAGGGCTGGCCGCGCCCTTCGCCGGCACGGACGAGGAGGCGCTGGACGCCCTGCTGGAGCGCCTGCGCGCGAGCGTGCGCGGACAAATGCTGGCCGACGTGCCCGTGGGCGCGCTGCTCTCCGGCGGCATCGACTCCTCGCTGGTGACGGCGCTGATGGCCGAGGCGGCCAGGGGCGGCGCGGGCGGCCCCGTGCGCACCTTCACCATCGGTTACGAGGACGCCGCCTACGACGAATCCGCCCAGGCGGCCGTGGTGGCCAAATATCTCGGCACGGAGCACACCACCCTCACCTTTCGCGCGGCCGAGGCCCTGGAGCTGGCCCCCCGGCTGGCGCAGGCCGCGGGCGAGCCCTTCGCCGACGCATCCTTTTTGCCCATGCTGCTGGTGGCGCGGCTCACGCGCGGGCAGGTCAAGGTCTGCCTCACGGGCGACGGCGGCGACGAACTGTTCGCCGGGTATAACCGGCATGTGCACGGCGCGGCCCTGTGGGCCCAGTTCTCCGGCGTGTCGCAGGGGCTGCGCGGCGCGGCGGCCGGCCTCATCCAGAGCCTGTCCCCCCGCGCCTGGGACCGGGTGTTCCGCATTCTCGGGCCGCTGCTGCCCAAAATCGCGCGGCAGCGCCTGCCGGGCGAAAAGCTGCACAAGCTGGCGGCGGCGCTTTCCGTGCGCGTGGCCCCGGCCTTTTACGCCGCGCTCGTCTCCGCCTGGCCCGACCCCGGGCTTGTGGTGCCCGGCGCGGCGGAGGCCGGCTGGGCCTTGCGCCACAGCGCCACCTGGCCCTCGCCCTCGCTGTGCCCGGAGGGCGGCACCGCCTGGATGCAGTACCTCGACACAGCCTGGTACCTGCCGGGAGATATTCTGACCAAGGTGGACCGCGCCACCATGCGCGTGGGGCTGGAGTCGCGCGCGCCCTACCTGGACCACAGGGTGGCGGCCTTCGCCTGGAGTTTGCCGCCGCACATGCGCGTGCGCGGGGGCATGGGCAAATGGGCTCTGCGCATGCTGCTGGACCGCTACATGCCGCACGAGCTGTGGGACCGGCCCAAGATGGGCTTCGGCGTGCCCATAGACGCCTGGCTGCGCGGGCCGCTGAAAAGCTGGGCCGAGGAGCTCCTCGACCCCGAGCGCCTGGCCTGCGAGGGCTACTTCGAGCCCGCGCCCGTTGCCCGCGCCTGGGCCGAGCATCAGTCCGGCCGCTTCAACCGCCAGTACCGGCTGTGGCCCGTCCTCATGTTCCAGTCCTGGCTGGAAAACGCCGGCATTTCAGGATAGGGAAGAACCATGCGCATCCTCGTCGTCGCCGGCCACGCGCCCTCCCTGGTGAACTTCCGGGCCCCGCTTTTGTCCGCGCTGTTGGCGCGCGGGCATCGCGTCACCGCCCTGGCCCCGCCGGAGCCCGGCGGGGGAGCGCGCACACGCGCCGCCCTGCGCGAACTTGGCGTGACGGAGCTTCTGCCCTACCCCCTGGACCGCGGCGGCGTGAACCCCCTGCGCGACGCCGCCACCATAATGGCCCTGCGCAAAATATTCCTGGCGCTCAAGCCGGACCTCGTGCTGCCCTACACCATCAAGCCGGTCATCTACGCCTCGCTGGCGGCGCGCTGGGCCGGCGTTACGCGCGTGGCCTCGCTCATCACCGGCCTGGGCTACGCCTTCGGCGGGCTGGAGACCGCGGGTACGGACGGCTCCGGCGAGCTGCCCGGCCAGTTGCGGACCATTGGCCGGCGCTGTCTGGCCGACCTTGTGGTGCGCCTGTACGAAAAAGCGCTTGAGCGCAATCAGACCGTTATTTTCCAAAACCCCGACGACCGGGCGCTGTTCGAGCGTCTGGGCATTCTGGACCACGGACAGCGCGTGGCCGTGGTGGGCGGCAGCGGCGTGGACCTGACGCGCTTCGCCCCCGCGCCGCCGGTGCTGGCCCACCCGCAGACCGGCGCGCCGGTGTTCCTCTGCGTGGCGCGCCTGCTGTGGGCCAAGGGCGTGGGCGTGTTCGTGGAGGCCTGCCGCATGCTCAAACGCCGGCACCCGCACGTGGTGTGCCGCCTGCTTGGGGCTGCGGACGACGTGCCCGACGCCGTGCCGGCCGACATGCTGCGCCGCTGGCGCGAGGACCGCGTGGTGGAGCTCATCGACCCCGTGGACGACGTGCGCCCGTTTCTCGCCGCCGCCAGCGTGTTCGTGCTGCCCAGCTACCGGGAGGGCGCGCCGCGCGCAAGCCTGGAGGCCATGGCCATGGCGAGGCCCGTCATCACCACCGATGTTCCCGGCTGCCGGCAGACGGTGGAGGACGGCGTCACCGGCTTCCTCGTACCGCCCTTTGAACCCGGCGAGCTTTCCCGCGCCATGGAGCGTTTCGTCCTTGATCCGGAAAGCATCGTCCATATGGGACAAGCCGCCCGGCGCTTGGCCGAGGAGCGCTTCGACGCGCGCCGCGTGACCGAGGACATGCTGGACGCCCTGCCGTTGGTCCCGGCGACAGGAACCGCCAGCCTCCCCGCAGGTGAGCCCACGTGACCGCAAAGCGGGTGTTCGATCTGGCCCTGACCCTGCCGGGGTTCGTCGTTCTTTCCCCGCTCATGCTCGTTACCGCCCTGTGCGTGCGCTTGGCCCTCGGTCCAGGCGTGCTTTTCCGCCAGCGGCGGCCTGGGCTGCACGGCCGGCCCTTCACCATGTTGAAATTCCGCACCATGCGCAACGGCCCCCAGCCCGACGCCGAACGTCTGACGCCTTTTGGCCGCTTTCTGCGCGCCGCCTCGCTGGACGAACTGCCCGAGCTGTTCAACGTGCTTGCGGGCGACATGAGCCTTGTGGGCCCGCGCCCGCTGCTCATGCAGTATCTGCCGCGCTATGCCAAGGAGCAGGCCCGCCGCCACGAGGTCTTGCCCGGCATCACCGGCTGGGCGCAAGTGAACGGCCGCAACGCCAGCACCTGGGAGGAGCGCTTCGCCCTGGACGTGTGGTATGTGGACAACAGGAGTCTCGCCCTCGATGCGCGCATTCTGGCGCGCACCGTGGCCGCCGTGCTGCGGCGCAAGGGCATAAACGCCCCGGGCAGCGCCACCATGCCGGAGTTCCTGGGGCGGCAGGAAGCCGCGCCGCCCGGGCAAGGACGAGAAGAACGAGAAGGACGAGATTGAACATCGGCCCCGCATCTGGTAACCCCAGCGCCGAGCAAGAAAGACATTCAAACAAAGGACCCGCAATGTCAGAGCGTCCACCAGTCCGCACAAAGGACAATTTTCTCGTATTCGGCTCTCCCGCCCTGGAGCAGGAGGAAATAGACGAGGTCGTGGCCTGCCTCAAAAGCCGCTGGATAGGCACGGGCCCGCGCACCGCGCAGTTCGAGCGCGACTTCGCCGCCTATAAGGGCGTGCCCGCAGCCGTGGCCCTGTCCTCCTGCACCGCCGCCCTGCATCTGGCCATGGTGGCCCTGAACCTCAAGCCCGGCGACGAGGTCATCACCACCCCGCTGACCTTCTGCGCCACGGTAAACGCCATTCTGCACGCCGGCGGCACGCCCGTGCTGGCCGATGTGAATCCGGCCACGCTGAACATCGACCCGGAAAAAGTGCGCGAAAAAATCACCCCGCGCACGCGCGCCCTTTTGCCGGTGCACTTCGCCGGCCGCCCCTGCGACATGGACGCGCTCACCGCCATCGCCAAAGAACACAACCTCGCCGTCATCGAGGACTGCGCCCATGCCATCGAGACCCTGTACCACGGCAGGCACGCGGGCACCATGGGACACTTCGGCTGCTTCAGCTTCTACGTCACCAAGAACATCATCACCGGCGAGGGCGGCATGGTCATCGCCCAAAAGCCGGAGGACCTGGCGCGCATCAAGGTGCTGGGCCTGCACGGCATGAGCGCCGACGCCTGGAAGCGCTTCGGCGACGAGGGCTACAAGCACTACGCCGTTGTCGAGGCCGGGTTCAAGTACAACATGATGGACTTGCAGGCCTCGCTGGGCATTCACCAGCTGCCCCGCATCGACGCCTACCACGCCAAGCGCGAGGCCGTGTGGGGCCGCTACATGGAAGCCTTCGCCGATCTGCCCGAGGGCAAACGCGTCGGCCTGCCCTCCCCGCCGGAACCGGACACCCTCCACGCCCGGCACCTGTTCACCATCCTCGTGGACAAGGAGAACAGCGGCATCGAGCGCGACGCATTCCTCGCCGCCATGGCCAAACAGTGCATCGGCGTGGGCGTGCATTACCTTTCCCTGCCGGAGCACCCCTTCTACCAGCAGCATCTGGGCTGGCGGCCCGAGGACTACCCGGAGGCCATGCGCATTGGCCGCGACATCGTCAGCCTGCCCCTTTCCGCACGGCTGAACGAACAGGACGTGAGCGACGTCATCACCGCCGTAAAGCGCGTGCTGGGAGCGGAGTAAATGACGGGAGCGGGCAGGATCATCCGTGTGGCGCTTGCGGCCGGCCTCGTCGTTTTGGCCGCCGCGTCGGCCTGCCCGGCGCAGGAGCAGCCCGCCGCCCCAGCGCCGCGGAGCGCGGCGAAACCGGCGGAGACGCGGGTGTATACCGCGCAGCAGCAGGAGATCATGGCCGCGCTGGACAAGCTGCTTGCGGAGCAAAACTACGAGCAGCTGGCGAAAACCGTGGCCGCCCTGTCCGACGGTCCGGGCATCACCGCCGGACTCGACTGGGGCAGGGCGCGGACCCTGGAGGGCGCGAGCCTGGTGGTGCCCCTGGTCTACGCCGCCCTGCTGTGGCGAACGGCCGCGCAGAATCCCGAGTACGCGTCAATGCGCCAGACCTCCGGCCTCATGGCGGCCTACGCCCTTCTCGTGATGGCGGCGGACAGCCCCAAATGTGCGGATAAATCCGCGCCGGAGCATCAAATCGCCAGCATCCTCGCTGTCTACAAGCCCCTGCTCGCGGCGGTGGCAAAACTTCCCGAGGAGCAACGCACAAAGATCACCGACACAGCCCTGGCCCTGGAAAAACGGCTGGCTCCCAAACGGGGGAACGACAACTACCTGTGCCGCTTCGGCCTGCAGGAACACATCGACACGGCCAAAAAATTTGGGGACGCGGCCTATACCGAGGCACCGGCCAAGCCCGGGCAGGTGGGCAAACAAATGGTGCTGCGCTTCGACATGTCCTACGTGCCCAAGTTCCGCCCCGCCGAGCAGTGGGAGCCGGAGCAGGCGGCGGCGCGCGCCCGTTTCCCCGAACTTCTCTCCACTGTGCTGAACACCCTTGGCGCGCAGGCGCAAACCGGCGCGGCCAAGCCCTGAGGCGGCAACCTTCCACCGAAAGACATCCACCGGAGGCGGCAATGAAGATCGTGGTCATGGGCGCAAGCGGACACGGCCAGGTTGTGGCCGACATTCTGTTCCAAATGTGGACCAAGGGACGCGAGATGGAAATCGTCGGCTTCCTCGACGACGACCCGGCGCTGCGGGGCTCACGGGTGCTGGGCCTGCCGGTGCTGGGAAGCTTTGCGGACCTGCCCGCCACCCCGCACGACTGTCTGGCCCTGGGCATTGGCGACAACGAAACGCGCGCGCGGGTCTACGCGCAGCTGCGACAGGCGCGCAAGCGCTTCGTCACGGCCATCCACCCCTCCGCCGTGCTCGCCCCGGACGTGGTGGTGGGCGACGCCGCCGTGCTGGCCGCCGGCTCCGTGGCCAATCCCGGCGCGCACATCGGCGAAAACGCCATACTCAACACCTGCTCCAGCATCGACCACCACTGCGTGCTTGGCGCGCACGCCCATGTGGCCCCGGGCGCGCATCTGGCCGGCGGGGTCGTGGTCGGCGAGGGCGCGCTGGTGGGCGTGGGCGCATGCGCCGTGCCCGGCGCGCGCATCGGCGCGTGGAGCACAATCGGCGCGGGCGCGGCCGTCACCGCCGACGTGCCCGACCACGCCACAATGGGCGGCGTTCCCGCCAGACCCCTGGCCTAGGACATCGACATGTCCGCCAGCAAGCCGCCGCGCCTGTTCCTCTCGCCCCCGCACCTCTGCGGACGCGAGGCGGAGTTGGTGGCCGAGGCGTTCGCCAGCAACTACATCGCCCCGCTTGGCCCGCAGGTGGACGCCTTCGAGGCGGCGTTCGCCACGCATACGGGCATTGCGCACTGTCTGGCCGTGTCCAGCGGCACGGCGGCCATGCATCTGGCCCTGCGCGGCCTGGGCGTGGGCCCGGGCGACACGGTGCTCGCGGCCACCCTCACCTTCATCGGCTCCGTAAGCCCGGCCGCGCAGCTGGGGGCGCAGGTGGCCTTTGTGGACGCCGAGCCGGACAGCTGGAACATGGACCCGGAGCGCCTGCGCGAGGCCCTGGCCTCGCTGACCGGCGAGGGGCGGCGCGTCAGGGCCGTCATCCCCACGGACCTCTACGGCCAGTGCGCCGACTACGCGCGCATCCTCGACATCTGCGCTCCCTTCGGCACGGCCGTGGTGGCCGACTGCGCGGAAAGCGTGGGCGCGCGCTATGGCGCGGCCGATGGCGAAAGCCGCCACGCGGGGTGCTGGCCTGGGCTGGCGGCGAGCATTTTCTCCTTCAATGGCAACAAGATCATCACCACCTCCGGCGGGGGCATGCTGGCCTCGGACGACGCCGGGCTCATCAACCGGGCGCGCAAACTCTCGCAACAGGCGCGCGAGCCGGCCCCCCACTACGAGCACCTGGAGCTGGGCTACAACTACCGCATGAGCAATATTCTGGCGGCCATTGGCCTGGGCCAGCTGGAGGCGCTGGAGGCGCGCGTGGCCAAGCGGCGGCAAATCTTCCGCTGGTACCGCGAGGCGCTCGCCGGTCTGCCCGGCATCACCTTCATGCCCGAGGCGGCCACAGGCAAAAGCAACCGCTGGCTCACCGTCATCCTCATCGACGCCGCGCAATTCGGCGCAACACCGCAGGCCGTGCGTTTGGCGCTGGAGGCGCACAACATCGAGGCGCGCCCCCTGTGGAAGCCCATGCACCTGCAGCCGGTGTTCGCGGGCTGCCGCATCTTTGGCGGGGCAGTGGCCGAGGGGCTTTTCGCGCGCGGACTCTGCCTGCCCTCGGGCACGGCCATGACGCGCGAGGACGTGGAGCGCGTGGCGGGCATCATCCGCTCCAACGCCAAATAGCCGGGGCCCTGGCATGCTCTGCGACCTCAGAAACCGGCACCTGCACCTCATGCTCGCGGCGGAGGCTGTGTGTTTCGCCGCCGCGCTCTCCCTGAGCTACCTGCTGCGTTTCGATTTCAATCTGCCGGCCCCCTATGCCGCGCAGATGCTGGGCATGTACAAGTACGCCCTGCCGCTCAAGCTGGGCGTGTTCCTGGCCCTGGGCCTGTACCGGGGCATGTGGCGCTACACCAGCCTGTTCGACATGCGCCGTCTGCTGGAGGCCGTGGCGCTCTCCTCGGCGCTGTTGGTGGCCTTTGTGGCCTTCCGCTACGGGTTCACCGGCTTTTCCCGCGCGGTGCTGGCCATGGACTGCCTGCTCACCCTGGCCTTCACCACCGGGCTCCGGCTCGGCATCCGCGTGCTATATGCGCATGGTGCGGAGGGCGTTGCCCGCTCCGCTCTGCCCAAGCCCCCGGCGCGGCGCGTGCTCGTCATCGGCGCGGGCGGCCTGGGTGAACGCCTGCTGCGGGAAATAGCCGCCACGCCGGAGCTCAACTGCCACGTGGTCGGCTTTCTCGACGACGACCCGCAAAAGGCCGGGCGCGCCCTGCACGGACGGCTGGTGCTCGGCCCCGTGGCCGACCTGGCCCGGCTGGCATCGGCGCACGGCGCGCAAGAGGTCCTCATCGCCGTGGCCCACGCCAGCGCCGGGCAAATGCGCCGCATCATCGACCTGTGCAAGGCCTGCGGCCTGCCGCACCGCATTCTGCCGCCCACCAGCCAGCTGCTCAGCGGCAAGGCGGTGCTCACCCTGCGGCCCGTGGACTATCAGGATTTGCTCGGCCGCACGGAGGCCGCCCTCGATGAGGCCGGTCTGGCCGGCATTCTCACAGGACAGGTGGTGCTCGTCACCGGCTGCGGCGGGTCCATCGGGTCCGAGCTATGCAGGCAGGTGGTCCGCTTCGGCCCCGCGCGGCTCGTGCTTGTGGACGCCAGCGAGTACAACCTTTACGCCATCGCGCGCGAACTGGCCGACGAACGCGGCTTTGGCGGCATCACGCGGGTGCTGGGCAGCGTGGCCGACGCGGAGCTCATGGAGCGCGTGTTCGCCGAGCACGCCCCCAGCCTGGTGCTGCACGCCGCCGCCTACAAGCACGTGCCCATGCTGGAGGAATGCCCCTGGGCCGCCGTCACCAACAACATCCAGGGCACGCGTGCGCTCATGCGCGCCGCCGCCCGGCACAACACCGCCCGCTTTGTCCTCGTCTCCACCGACAAGGCCGTGCGCCCCTCCAGCGTCATGGGTGCCAGCAAACGCGTCACCGAACGGCTGATGGCCAGCATGACCGCCACCGGCGAGGCCGGCCAAACGCGCTTCATGGCCGTGCGCTTCGGCAACGTCGTGGGCTCCTCGGGCTCCGTGGTGCCGCTGTTCCGCAGGCAGATTGAGCGCGGCGGGCCCGTCACCGTGACCCACCCGGACATGACCCGCTATTTCATGAGCATCGCCGAGGCCTGCCAGCTCATTCTGCAAGCCGCGGCCATGGGCCGGGGCGGCGAGATCTTCCTGCTGGAGATGGGCCAGCCCGTGCGCATCGTGGACCTCGCCCGCGACCTCATCCGCCTTTCCGGCAAGACGCCGGACCAGGATGTGGACATCGCCTTCATCGGCCTGCGCCCCGGCGAAAAGCTGCACGAGGAGCTGCTTTGCGCCGGCGAAAACGTCCGGCCCACCGCCCACGACAAAATCATGGCCCTCGCCAACGCCCCGCAGCCCGACGCCGAGGCCGAGGCCCGCGAGCTCGACGCCCTGCTCGCCGAGCTTGACGCCGCAGCGAGGGCGCAAGACGCCGCGGCCATCCGCGCGCTGCTCGCCCGGCTCGCGCCCGAGTACAGGCGGGAGGAACCCGGGACGCCGCACGCTGCCGCCCCAAGCGGCGGCGACTGATTCGCATTTTCCCTCATCGGCTCAACATCCTCCGACAGAACAGCCACGACAGGACAGCCCGCGCCATGAAGGCCCTCAGCCGCGCAGGCAGGCCCGCATCGCAAGGTCAGCGTCGCCCCGTCAGGGTCGTCCAGCAAGTACCGGCCGATCCGCCCACAGCGACATACCCGCCCCTCGCCGCCCCCCCCTATTGACAAACCCCGTCGACGTCGCCATATTGCTATTTAGCAATCTGGAGGCAGCAAATGAAGCAGCTCACCAAAGTCATGAAGGCCCTGTCCGACCCAGGCCGGATAAAAATTCTTAAGATGCTGGAGCGGCGGGAGATGTGCGTGTGCGAGCTGCGCAGCGCCCTTGGTCTGGCGCAGCCCACCGTGTCCAAGCACCTCAAGGAACTGGTGGAGGCCGGGCTCATCGAGGGCCGCAAGAGCGCCCAGTGGACAAACTACGCGCTCACCCGGGGCGAGGCCTCGGCCTATGCCGCGGTCATGCTCGGTCAGCTGCGCGGCTGGCTGAACGACGATGCGGAGATGCAGGAATTTCTGAACAAGGCCGCGGGCATTCGCCGCGAGGATCTGTTTTAGGACGTGGCCACGCCACGCGTAAAGGAGTTGCGTCCATGAAGCCGCTTCATCTCGAAGGAACGCCCAAAGGGGCCTGCTGCGCCTGCAAGACGCAATGCGCGCCGGAGCAGGATGCCCACCTCAAGCCGGGCCTGCCGCTGCCGCGCCTCGCCGCCGTTCTCGCGGCGCTGGTCGTCTGGTGGCTGGTGTATGACGCCCTGCCCGGCCTCTCCAAGCTGTTGACCTATGAGGTGCTGGGCATCGCCCAGGGCAGCCACCTGGCCGAGAGCGTCGAATTCTTCCTCTATGACACGCCCAAGGTGCTGATGCTGCTGACCCTGGTGGTTTTCGGCGTGGGCGTCATCCGCAGCTTCTTCACCCCGGAGCGCACGCGGCGCATTCTGGCGGGCAAAAGCGAGGCCGTGGGCAACGTCATGGCCGCGCTGCTCGGCATTGTGACGCCGTTCTGCTCGTGCTCCGCCGTGCCGCTGTTCATAGGCTTTCTGGGGGCCGGGGTGCCGCTGGGCGTCACCTTCTCCTTCCTGGTCTCCGCGCCCATGGTCAACGAGATAGCCGTGGTGCTGCTGTACGGCCTGGTGGGCTGGAAGGTGGCCGCCCTGTATGTGGGCACGGGGCTGGCCGTGGCCATCGTCTCCGGCTTGGTCATCGGCAAGCTGAACATGGAGCGGCACGTGGAGGACTGGGTGCAGCAGGTGCGCCTGGATCCCGACGCCGAACCGGACGCCGAGCAGACCTGGGCCGGACGCCTGGACGCCGGCGTGGCCGCCGTGCGCGACATCGTGGGCAAGGTCTGGCCCTGGGTCATTGGCGGCATCGCCGTTGGCGCGGGCATCCACGGCTACGTGCCCGAGGGCGTGCTCGCCTCCATCATGGGCAAGGAAGCCTGGTGGAGCGTGCCCGCCGCGACGCTGCTCGGCATTCCCATGTACTCCAACGCCGCCGGCATCATCCCCGTGGTGCAGGCGCTTATGGAGAAGGGCGCGGCGCTTGGCACCGTGCTGGCGTTCATGATGAGCGTCATCGCGCTTTCGCTGCCGGAAATGGTCATATTGCGCAAGGTGCTCAAGGTGCGGCTCATCCTGGTGTTCGCCGGGGTGGTTGGCGCCGGCATCATGTTGGTCGGTTTTCTGTTCAACGCCATCATTTAACCCACGCGCGCAACGCCGCCTGCGCGGCTGAGCGCAGCCATGCGGCGACATGCCGTGGAGGATCCGCATAACAGGAGCATTGCGCCGCTATTCAATCGTCATATGGCGATATTTAAACATGCGGTTTTGAACATGCGCCCGCGGCTCCGGCAGGCTGGCAAAGGCGACGGGCCTGTCCCGTCTTGGCTAATCACCCAGAACATTGGGAGGATACAATGGAAATCAAGGTGCTGGGCCCCGGCTGCCCCAAATGTCACGAAACGGAAAAGATCGTCCGCGAGGCGCTGGCCGAATCCGGCGTGGCCGCAAACGTGACCCATGTGTCGGATTTTCAGGAAATGGCCATGCTCGGCGTGTTCGCCACCCCCGCCGTGGTCATCGACGGGCAGGTGAAGGTGAGCGGCAAGGTGCCCGCCAAGAAAGACGTGCTGGCCTGGCTTGGCAAATAACCGCGCGGAGGCAAGGAGACGCTGATGTCCAAAAGTTGTTGCTGTTCCTCAAAGCAGCGGATGATTCTGGCCTGCTCCGGCGGGTCCAACGTGGGCCAGGCCGCCAATCAGGCGGCCGTTGAGCTGACCCGCGAGGGCTTTGGCAAAATGTACTGTCTGGCGGGAATCGGCGGCGGATTGCAGGGCTTTGTCCAGTCCGCGCGCGATGTGGAGGAGATGATCGTCCTCGACGGCTGCCCGGTCGGCTGCGCCAAGGCCATTCTGACCCGCGAGGGCGTTACGCCGGGGCGCTATGTCGTGGCCACGGACCTGGGCATCGAGAAGGTCAAGGACCCGCGGCTCACCGTGCTGGATGAGGACGTGCGGCGCATCAAGGAGGCCGCGCGCGCGAGCGCCGGCGGGCTGGCGGCGGGCGGCGCGCCAACGTCTTGCGGCTGTGCGGACAAAGCGTAGGCGGACAAAGCAAAGACGGCCCGGCGCGGGGGGGGCTGCATCAGGACGCCCCCCCTGTTCCCTGGGACGGCGCTTCCCCCGCTCACGCCGGGCCCGAACGCTGGCTCTGGCTCCCGCTCTGGCTCACGCTCTGGCTGCCCGGCCTGCGTCCTTCTTGCCCTGACCCTCCAACGGCCGGCCGAAGGGGTGCCCTCGTCCTGCCGCTCTCACCAACATCCAACCGCCCGGAGCATTCCGTGAAGAACGTATTTGTGCTGCTCATGCTTGGCCTGCTCGCAACCACCACCGCTTTTGCCGCTGCGCCGCGGACCGTCCCCACCAAGGGCATGGTCACCGTGGTGGACCTGGGTGCCAAAACCTGCATCCCCTGCCGGATGATGACGCCCATCCTGGCGGAATTGGAGAAGGAATACCGAGGCAGGGCCGCCGTGGTGTTCCTCGACGTGCGCGAGGACGGCGCATCGGCCAAGCGGTTCGGCATACGCGCCATTCCCACGCAAATATTCTTTGATAAAAATGGCCGGGAGGTGGCGCGGCACGAGGGATTCATGGAGAAAAAGGCCATGGCCGATCAGTTGAACAGACTGCTGGCGAAGTAGCGCCCATGCTCGATCAGCTTCTGCTTGCGGTTAACGCCTGGATGACCGGCGGCTCCGCCATGGCCTACGCGGGCGCGTTCCTGTGGGGGCTTGTCAGCGTGTTGTTCAGCCCCTGCCATTTGGCCTCCATTCCGCTCATCGTGGGCTATGTGGCCGGCCAGGGCAAACTGGTGCGGGGCTGGGAGGCCGCGCGCTACGCCATCGTCTTCACCTCCGGCCTGTTCATCACCATCGCCCTGGCGGGCGTGGCCTGCTCGCTCCTGGGGCGCATGCTCGGCGATGTCGGCCCGTACTGGACCATCGCCGTGGGGCTTGTGCTTGTCTACGTGGCGCTGGACATGCTTGGTCTGGCCGCCCGCCTGCTTCCCGGCTGGTTCGCCGGCAAGCTCCCCGGCGGGCTCATGGCGCGGCTCAAGGTGCGCGGCATCTCCGGCGCGCTCGTCATGGGTCTGGCCTATGGCCTTTTGTCCGGCTCCTGCACCTTCGGCTTTCTGGCCCCGCTGCTCGCCGTCATTACCGTGCAGAACCAGGTGCTTGCCGGCATGGGGCTGATTCTGTCCTTTGCCGCCGGCCACTGCCTGCCCATCGCCATTGCGGGCAGCTCGGCCGCCCTGGCCCGGCGCATCATGGAGCAGCGCGTGTTCTCCGGCGGCAGCCCGTGGGTGCGCCGCGCCGCGGGCGTCTGCGTGGGGCTCTTGGGCGCGTACTTCATCGCCCGGCCCTTTTGGGAGTCCGTGTAGGCGGCCGCCGCCACAACCCGCGCCTACCCCGGCACGCCCAAATGGACATTGTACGAAAACGGCTCTACAATCGACTCCAGCAAAGGGGATGGAGTCCCCCTTGAACCGCGACAGCCGCTGATGACTCCTGCTGCCCGACATTGGCGGTAGGACTGTTTGTGCAACCCACGCCACACCGGACGTGGTTTTTTTATGCGCAACGGCAGGAGTTACGGCATGCCGCAGCAACTTCCCAAGCAGGTCCGCCGCCTCGGGTGGATCAGCTTCTTCACCGACATCGCCTCGGAGATGGTCTATCCTGTGGCGCCGCTGTTTCTGACGGCGGTCCTTGGCGCGCCCGTGGCGGTTCTCGGCCTCATCGAAGGCGTGGCCGAAGCCCTTGTCAGTCTGATGAATGGGCTTTCCGGCTGGCGCAGCGACAACGTTGGCAAGCGCGTTCCCTTCATCCGCCTGGGCTACGGGCTGGCCGCGCTGTCCAAGCCGCTCATGGCCCTGGCCCATGCGTGGCCCATGGTGTTTGCGGCCCGCGCCGCGGACCGCCTGGGCAAGGGCCTGCGCACAACGGCCCGCGACGCCATGATCGCGGACGCCGTGGACGGCAGAATAGCGGGCCGGGCCTATGGATTCCACCGCATGATGGACACCAGCGGGGCCATTGTCGGCGTGCTGTTCGCCCTGCTCCTGCTCAAGCTTTTGCCCGGCCAGTACCGGCTCATCTTTTTAATCGCCGGCGTGCCGGGTCTGGCCGCCGTGTGGCTCTCCTTCCGCCTGCGGGAGCTGCGCCAGGGGGCGCTGCCCGCCGAACCAACCCGGGACTCCGCCAGCGCTCCCGCCAGCCTCCCCGGCAACATCCCCAAGGCGGGCCCTCAGGACGCGCGCCGGGGCCCGCTCGGCTTCTCTCCGGCCTATTGGCTCACCCTGGGCCTGCTGATGCTTTTCGCCTTCGCCAACTCCAGCGACACGTTGCTGCTGCTGCGGGCCAAAAATCTCGGCTGGAACGACACCCAGGTCATCCTGGGCTATCTGCTTTTCAACCTGACCTACGCCGCGTCCGCCTATCCCTTGGGCATTTTGAGCGACCGCCTGGGCCGCTGGCGCTTGCTTGTGGGCGGCTGGGCGTTGTATTCCGCCGTGTACTTCGGCTTTTCCGTCTCCGGCGGCTGGGCGAGGCTGGGCATCTGGTGGCTGTTCCCGCTCTATGGCCTGTCCATGGGCCTCACCCAGGGCGTGGGCAAGGCGCTCATCAGCCGGCACATTCCCCCGGAGCGCAAGGGCACGGCGCTTGGCGTGTTCCACATGAGCCTGGGGTTCATCGCGCTGGCGAGCAGCGTTGTGGCCGGCCTGCTGTGGGACCACGTCAGCCCGGCCGCGCCGTTCCGCCTGGGCGGATGCCTGGCGCTGCTCGCCGTGGCGGCGGCCCTGTGCCTGGCGCCGCGCCTGCGCAAGGCCGATGCGGGCGGAAAAGGGTGACCAGTTGGCGGCGCAGGGAAATTTCGGCAATACCACCAACGTGGCGACCCGAACGGCGGAGCTGATCCGCCAACCAAGATGTGAGGGGTGACGATTCATGCAGAAGCTTTTGTTGCTGGCGCTGGCTGGAATGTGCGGAACACTGGCCAGATATTGGCTCTCGGGCGCGGTCTATGGCATCATGGGACGCGAGTTTCCCTGGGGAACCGCCGCCGTGAACGTGCTTGGCTGCCTGCTTTTCGGGCTTGTCTGGGTGCTTGCGGACGAGCGGCAGATTCTGCGCCCGGAGCTGCGCCTGGTGATCCTGGTCGGCTTCATGGGCGCGTTCACCACATTCTCCTCACTCATTTTCGAAACCGGCGAGCTGATGCGCGGGGCGCAGTGGGCCAAGGCGGCGCTGAACCTCGTGGGGCAAAACTTTCTGGGCTTCGTGGCCTTCGCCATCGGAGCGGGCATCGGCCGGATCGTCTGAACCCCGGCGTTCAACACGGAGGAAAGCAATGAAGATTCATGGCGAAGCGGAAGTCCTGCGCGTCTACGTTGGCGACAGCGACCGCCTGGGCGGACAGCTTGTGCATGAGGCCATTGTGGCGGAAGCCCGCAAGCGCGGCATGGCCGGGGCAACCGCCATGCGCGGCATGCTGGGATTCGGGGCCAACAGCCTCATCCACACGGCCAAGATACTCCGGCTCTCGGAGGACCTGCCCGTTGTGGTGGAGATTGTGGACAAGCCGGACCGCATCGCGGCCTTTCTGCCCATCCTTGAAGACATGGTCGCAGAAGGGACCATAACCCGGCACACGGTGCGGGCCACCTTCAACTGCCCCATGCGCGTGCGCGAGGTCATGACCTCCGAGGTAGTGACGGCCGCCCCGGACACCCCGCTCTCCGAGGTGCTGCGGCTGCTGTTGGACAAAGGCATCAAGGCCGTGCCCGTGGTTCAGGGCCGCAAGGTGCTGGGCATGGTCACCGGCGGCGATCTGCTCAAGCGCGCGGGCCTCGGGCTGCGGGTCAGCCTGCACGAGGCGCTGCCCCAGGAACTGCGCGGCGAGGAGTCGCACAAGCTCGACATGGCGGGCAAAACCGCCCGCGATGTCATGAGCGGCCCGGTGGCGACGGTGAACATCCGGGCCAGGGTGCCGGAGGCCGCCGCACTTATGGCCGCGCGCAAGCTCAAGCGCCTGCCCGTGGTGGACGACGCGGGCGACCTGGCGGGCATCGTCAGCCGCATCGACATCCTCAAGACCATCGCCACGGCCACCGCCGTTGCCGATGCGCCGCACCCGCAGCTCCCCAAGGGCCTGAATCTCACCGCCGGGGACGTGATGTTCCGCGACATTCCGACCATTGCCCCGGAAGCCCCGCTTGTGGAGGCCCTGAACAAGCTGGTGGCCACCCCGCTGCGCCGCGTGGTGGTGGTGGATCAAACGGGCCATGTGGTGGGCATCGTGCTGGACCGGGAGCTTATCCGGCGCTTCAGCGAGGAGAAAAATCCCGGCCTGCTGCGCGCCCTGGCGAATCTGCTGAGCCCCGGCGGAGCCCAGGACCTGGCTTTTGGCGGCACCACGGTGGGCGAGGCCATGCGGCCCGATGTCTTCACCGTGCCGGAGAGCATGCCGATCTCCGCCGTGCTGCAACGCATGGTGGAGACCGGCGGCAAGCGGCTGGTGGTGCTGGACGACGAGGGCCGCCTGCGCGGCATGGTGGACAGGGACACCGTGCTTGGCATCATCGGCGACGCGCGGTGAGCACAGGGCGCATGCTCTGAACCCCTCGCGCTGCGGGGCGCCGAGGCTCTCGGCGGACTTGATCAAAGATGCCCGGTGCGCGGCGTGCTATGCGCAATGTTCGCCCGCGCCAAAAGGACAAGGCTTGCCGCTCAGCCCGCATGAGGGACTGACCGTTTTCATTCCGCCGCACAAAAAAGGCGCTCCGGAGGAGATTCCCCCGGAGCGCCCTGGTCTGTGACGATTTCTCTTCCTACGATGCCTTCAGGTCGGCAATGAGCTGCCGGAGTTCCGCGGCCATGCGCGCCAGCTCGCTGATGGCGGCGACGGACTGGCTCATGCCCTCGGCGGTTTCGGAGGCCACGCGGTTGACCTCCTCAATGGCGGTGCTGATCTTCTCGGAAACGCCGGACTGCTCCTCGGCGGCGCCGGCGATGCCCTGCACCTGCTCGGCGTTGGTCTTGGAGATGCCGACGATCTCCTCCAGGGCCCGCGCGGACTCGGTGGAGTGCTGGGTGGCCTCGCCGACGGCCTCCGCGGCCTTTTCCATGCTGCCGATGTTCTTGCGGCTGGACTCCTGAATGGCGTGGATGTTTTCGCCCACTTCCTTGGTGGCGCCCATGGTCTTTTCAGCCAGCTTGCGCACCTCGTCGGCCACCACGGCGAAGCCGCGTCCGGCGTCGCCGGCGCGCGCGGCCTCGATGGCGGCGTTGAGCGCCAGAAGGTTGGTCTGGTCGGCGATGTCGTTGATGACGTTCATGACCTGGCCGATAGCCTCGGCCTGCTTGCCCAGCTGCTCCATGTTGGTCTTGAGCTGAAGGGAGATGTCGTTGACGTGCTGGATGGCCTGCTGGGAGCGGCGCACCACCTCCGAGCCGCCGGCGGCCTTGGTCTGGGCCGTATCGGCGGAGGCGGCCACTTCACCAGCCTGCCGGGCCACGGAGATGACGGAGGCGTTCATCTGCTCCATGGCGCTGGCGGTTTCGGCCACGCGGTCGCGCTGGAGGTCCATGCCGCGGCTCATCAGCTCCACCTGTGCGGAAAGCTCCTCGGAGCTGGAGGTGATGCGCTCAACAATTTCCTCAAGCTTGTTCGCGGCGTCGAGCATGCCCTCGTGCTTGGCGCTTTCCGCCTGCTGCTTCGCCTCCAGGGCCTCGCTGGTGGCGGCCTCGGCCTCGCGGGCCTTGGCGTCGGCGGCGCGGGTGCTGGCCTCGGCCTCCTGGATCTTGACCTTGAGGTTGGCGCTCATGGTGCGCAGGCTCTCCGCCAGGGTATGGGTCTCGTCGTTGGAGTGCACGCGCAGCTCGCCGTCCAAATCCCCCTTGGCCACCTTGTTGGCGAACTCGATGGTGAGCAGAATGGGCCGGACGAGCGCCTTGGAGAAGAAGAAGCCGAAGGCGATCATGAGCAGGCCCACGATGACGGTGGAGATGAGGCTCGAGATATGCGTCTCCGTGAGCACGCGGTCGATGAACTCGCGCGGCTGGCCGATGAAGAACATGCCGGCGTTCTTGCCGTTCACGTCCACAATGGGCCAGTAGGCGGTGCTGTAGGCCTTGCCGAGAATGACATTGTGACCCAGGAAGCGCGTGCCCTTTTGCAGCACGGTTTCAATAACGGCCGGGTTGTCCATCTTGGTGCCGATGGCGCGCTTGCCGTCCTTCATGATGGTGGTGGAGATGCGCGTGTCGCCCAGGAACAGCGTGCACTCAAGGCCAAGGTTCTTCTTGATCTGGTCCACGAAGCGATCGCTGGAAAGAGTGAACCCCGGAGTGATGGCGCCGACGATGACGTCGTTCTGGCGCACGGGATAGCCCGCCCGCAGGGAGAACTTGACGACGGTGCCCGCCTCCACGCCCACGCTGATTTCGCCCTTGAGGGCCTTCTGCACATTCACTTGCTTTAGCACGCTGTCGCCGACCTTGTCGGAGTGGCCGCGCGCAAGGACCTGGCCTTCCCGGTTGGAGATGGTGATGGACTCCAGGCCGGTCTCCTTCATCACCTTCTTGGCGTAGGTCTGCAGCCAGGCGGTGTCGCCATCGGCCATGTGGCTGGCCACCTGCGGGTTGGTGGCCATAAGGTAGGCATTGGCGATGAGGCTCTTTTTCTGCCCTTCGAACTGGTCGCTTACGAGGTCTGCGCGAATGCCGACTTCCTTGATGTTTTGCTCATCGAGCGTGTTGGTGAGAAAATGGCGGTTGGCAATATAGTTGCCGCCGCCGACGAGCAAAACCGCGACAAAAACAAGACCGGTGATCTTGGTCAGCAAGGTGATGCGCATGAAGCCTCCCGGACAAGACGCGCGGGCCTGACACCCACGGTGTGGCGCGCCGCCAGATCAGCATGGGCTTCCGTGCCGTAACGCCTACGTCACAACTCCCTCACATACCTGACAGCTTAAGCACTTATCGACACAGATAGCCCAACCCAATAGGAATGGGAACGAAAAACCCAGCGGCCAAAGCAATATACGTAGTGAATTATTTCACACTATATGCTTCAGCGCGAAAAATTCTGGCCGCACGCAAGGCACTGGACGCCACAAATCCTACGGGACCGCCCCGCGTGGCCCGCTTCTCAAAGCTGTCTGCTGCAATTATTGGTGTTTTGCGGACGGCCCGCGCAAATGCTTGGCCGGACGGCTCGTCACTTTATTCACAATAGGCGGCTAAAAGGACGTAACGCCCTGGTCTGGAGCAGGAAGATGCCTTCGGCCAGCGCGGAAGGCTATTCGTCCTGATCCTTGCCGGGAATCTGAATATTGTATTTTTTGATTTTGTAGTGGATGGCCCGGCGGCTGATGCCGAGCAGGTCGGCGGCGGTCTTCTTGACCCAGGCTGAGCGCTCCAAAGCCCTGATGATGGCCTGGTGCTCGTTTTCCTCCAGGGAAAGGCCGCCCCGCCCTGACGCGCCGGCGCCCACGGCTCCAGGAGCAAGGGAAGCGGCGGGCTCGGCTATAGGCGCGCCAGACGGGCCAGACGGGCTAGGCGCGATTGGCGTGGGCCGCAGGTCCTGGGCCTGTTCCAGCTGGATGTCCTGCGGCTCCAGGGTGGTGCCGTGGCAGAACACCACGCCGCTCTCAAGCGCATGCTTGAGCTCGCGCACGTTGCCCGGCCAGCTGTGGTCCATAAGCAGCGCCAGCGTCTCCGGCGAGGCGCTGACCCTGGGCCGGTGCTGGTCCGCGCTGAAGGTTTCCAGGAAGCGCCCGGTGAGCAGCGGAATGTCCTCCTTGCGCTCGCGCAGGGGGGGCACCTTGAGGGTGACGACCTTGAGGCGGAAATAGAGGTCCTCGCGGAACTCGCCTTTTTTGACAAGGGCGGGCAGGTCGGCGTTGGTGGCGGCCACCACCCGGCAGTTGACCGGGATGGCGCGCGTGTCGCCCACGCGGCGCAGGGTGCGCTCCTGCAGGAAACGCAGCAGGCGCGTCTGCATCTCGGGACTGATGTTGCCGATCTCGTCGAGGAACAGCGTGCCGCCGTCGGCCTCCTCCATGAGCCCCTTCTTGTCGCGCACGGCGTGGGTGAAGGCGCCCTTGACGTGGCCGAAGAGTTCGCTCTCCAGCAGGGTGGGCTGGGTGGACCCGCAGTCCACGATGACGAAGGGCCCTTTGGCGCGCGGCGAAAGGTCGTGCAGCATGCGCGCCACCATCTCCTTGCCCGTGCCGGATTCGCCGAGGATGAGCACCGCGACGTCCGTGGGGGCCACGCGCTCCAAAATGCCATAAAAATCGCGCATGACCTGGCTCTTGCCGCCCCAAATGACGTCGCTGACGCTCTTGCCGCCCTTGGCCGGGGTGGCGCGCCTGGGCTCGTCCTCCCGCACGCGGCCCAACAGCGAGGCGATCTTCTGCAACAACTGGTGGCCGTCGAAGGGCTTGGTGAGGTAGTCGGCCGCGCCGGAGCGGATGGTGGACACAGCGTCGGGGATGGAGCCATAGGCGGTGAGCAAAATGACGGGAATGTGCGGCCACTGGACCAGAATTTCGTGCAGCAGGCCCACGCCGCCCATGCCGGGCATCTTCACGTCGGAGACGACGAGGTCCACCGGGTGCTGGGCCAGCAGCTCCACGGCCTCCTCCGCGCTGCGCGCGGCCAGCGTTTTATAATGGGCAAAGGAGAGCCGGGCCTCCAGAACCTGCAGAATATTCTTGTCGTCGTCCACCATCAGAATGGTGGCTTCGCGTTTCGCGCTCGGGGTATCCATGCCTTGCAACCGCCCGCTACTCCAGGCCCTTTTTCTTGATGCTGAGTTCCTGGTGCAAACGCTCCAGGGCGTTCAGCTGGCTGCGCAGGGCCTCGGCCTCGGCGGTTTTTTTGCGCAAGGCCTCTTTGACCTTGCCCGTTTCCTCCTGGCAGCCGGCCAGCCGCTTGGTGCGGGCCAGCTCGCGCTCAATCTCCTCCTCGGTCAGCATGGCCGGGCTTTCCGTGGCGCTGCCCGAGGGCGCGAGCCGGGGCAAAAGCGGGGTCATAAGGCGCGGATCCTCGCCGGGCAGCCCCTCCGGGGTCATTTGCACCCAGGTGTTCCACAAATTCAGGGCCTCGTGCAGCTCGGCCGGGGTCTTGGCCGTGGCCAACCGCGCGCAGGCCAGACCGTAGTAGGCCTTGCGGGCCAGCACGGGGTTGGCGCCATTGCCGGAAAGCCGCTGAAAGATGCTCGTGGCCTTCTCGTACTGTCCCGCCAGATAGGAATCAACGGCAAGCACATAGGCCGTGCGCGGGTCCTTGTCCGGAGGGTTCTCCTCAATGCCGCGCGAAAAAAGCGCGCACCCAGAAAGAACCGGGAGCAACAGGCTGCAAACCAGTAAAACGGCCAATGCCGGACCGCGCATCCTTCCAGATGCGCCCCGGGGCCGCGAAGTGTGCTTTGTCATGGGCATTTTCTATACCATCGTTTTTGGCTTGGGAAGGGAAAAGCAGAAGCTGGAGCCGCTGCCCACGGCGCTGTTCAGCCACAGCGCGCCGCCATGCGCCTCCACTATGCCCCGGGCTATGGACAGGCCAAGGCCGAGGCCGTCCACGCTGCCGCGCACGGAGGGCTCTCGGTAGTACTTGAGAAAGATGCGCTCCTGCTCCTCCGGGGCAATGCCCGGGCCCTCGTCCACCACGCAGAAGATGACGGACTTGCCCGACGGCTCCGGGGTGACGCTGACGCGCACCACGCTCTCCGGCGGGGAGAACTTGATGGCGTTGCCCAGCAGGTTCACCAGCACCTGGGTCACATGCTCCTGGTCGGCCTCCACAAAGACGAAGTCCTGGGGCAGCTCCGCCTTGAGGTCAATGTTCTTGGCCAGGGCCATGGACTGGAGCCTGTCGATGGCCTGCCGCGCCAGCGTCGAGGCGTCGAGCGGCTCGGTGTTCAGCTTCAGCCGCTGGGCCTCCAGGCTGGAGACCTTCATCAGGCGCTCCAGCAGGTGCGTCAGCCGCAGGGCCTCCTGCCGGGTGATGTCGAGGAAGTGCCGCTGCTTCTCGTTCACCTCGCCGAAGACGCCGTCGGCCACCATGTCCACGGACTCGCGGATGCTGGTGAGCGGCGTGCGAATCTCGTGGGAGAGCATGGCGATGAAGTCCTGGCGCATGCGCTCCTCCTCGGTGAGGCGCGCGGTCATGCTGTTGAAGGCCTGCGCCAGCTCGCCCAGTTCGTCGCGGGTGGTCACGCGCACGGGCTGGGTCGGTTCGCCGCTGCCCAGCTCGCGGATGCCGCGGCGGATCTCGGAGAGGGAAAGGTTGAGGCGATAGGCGATGAACACGCTGCCCAACACGCCGAAGGCGATGCTCGCCACCAGGCCAAAGAAACCCATGCGCTCCGCCGCGCGGCTTTTGTCGGCCAGCTCGTTTAAGCGCGCCTCCATCTCCTGCTGGTTGCTCTGTCGCGCCTCGGAGAGGATGTCGAGCCAGCGGGTCACGGTCTTGTCGGGCAGGACCTTGGGGCCGGTGTCATGGCTGCGCGCCAGCAGCTCGGCGTACTCGCGCGTCAGCACCGCCCACGCGTCCTTGTATTCCGGGTGGCGCGCCAACACCGAGGTCAGCGTTTTGCCAAAATCCTCCAGGTCTGAAACAAAGGCGTCCATGTAGGCGTCTTTCTGGAGAATCTCATAGCGCTTGCGGTTGTCCTCCAAGGAGAGCAGCTGCTGGATCATGCGCTGGGCCGAGAGGTCCACGTCGTAGTTCACGTTGACGATGGCGCTGGACACATCGACGAGGTTCTGGATGCGCCAGACGAGCACGCTGGTGGTGGCGTAGAATATGCCCACCAGCACCATGCACCAGAGAAGCAGCTTGGCGGTTATGCCCAGCCGCCGGGGTGTGTTTCGTTCCACGCGCGTTCCTTTGCCGTGTCTTCCGTCGATTAGGGCCTATACGACTTCGCGGCCCAGGTCCATGCCCACGCCCTGGACCGCGGCCCCACAATGAATCTAGGCCGCGACCTCTCCCGGCACCAGGTCGAGCACCATGATGTCCGGCGGGGCCATCACGCGCAGGGGCGGCCCCCAGAAGCCAGCGCCGGCGCTCACCGCCAGGAGCTTGCCGTTCTCCTCGTAAAAGCCGCCCATGAACTCATAGCTCATGCGCACCACAAGGTAGAACGGGAACATCTGCCCCCGGTGGGTATGCCCGGAGATCATGAGCTCAATGCCCTGCGGCTGGGCGGCCTCGCGCCAGGCCTGCGGCCGGTGGTTCAAAAGCACCCGGAAGGCCTCGGGATCGCTCTGCCCGGCCACGGTGTTGATCTCGCGGGCGATGTCGTCGAGCGCGCCGGCGCCCCGGCCGGGGTCATCCACGCCCAGCAGCTGCACGCCGGCGCCGGGCAAATCGACAACGCGGTTGCGCAACAGCTCCGCCCCAGCCCACTGGAACACCCGGGCGCTTTTGGCGTCGCCCTCGTAGCGCTCGTGGTTGCCGAACACGCCATACATGCCCAGGGGCGGGCGCATTTCCCGCAACATCTCCGCATAGGGGCGCAGGGCCTCGGGATGGTCGTTCACCATGTCGCCCACAAGGACCACCACGTCCGGCTTCTGCGCGCGCACCAGGTCGACCAGATCGCGCACGCGCGAGGCCAGGGTCAGCGCGCCAAGGTGCAGGTCCGTCACCACGGCCACGCGCACGGCTCGCCGCAGCTTGGGCGAAACCATGCGCCGGGAGAGCACGCGCAGATTTCCGGCCTCCAGCATGCCCCAGGCCACCGTGGCCACGGCCATCAGCGTCACGCTGAGCATGGCCCGGCGGGAGCGCAGCGCCGGGGCCCGGCTTGGCATAACCGCGCGCGCGCCGCCCTCGGCGATGAACAGCGTGACCTGGAACAAAAAGATGTACGCCACCAGCCCGAAGATGCCGTACCCCAGCCACCAGGCCGGACGCGCCACGGCCATGGGCCACGACTCCGGCATGAGCCGCGTGGAGGCCAGCAGCAGGCTGAGGCCCAGCCCGCCGGCGAGGGTGAAATAGAAACGCCGGCGCGAAAGCCCGGCCTGCCGCCGTATTTGCAGCAGCACCACCAGAAGCATGAGCATGAACACGACGGTGAAGATGATGTAAAAACGCATGGGGGGAAGCTCCAGGGTTGGGGGCGCAAGGGCGACACACTAGAAGCGCGACGGCCTGGCAGTCAAGACCATGCGCAACGCGCACCCGGCTTTACTTTCCGGGCCGGGCTGGGGCAATATGCCGTAAACAAGGACGGAGGCCCCATGCGCCAGCTTTATCTCGTGTACCGCGTCTTTTCAGACGGCGACCGCCGCCCGGAAACCATCATGGCCATGGACGACGGCGACCGCAAAAACGCGGAGCGCGCCCTGGACCAGCTCATCGCCGACGACGCGCCGGAGAACGCCCTGCGCGCGGGCGAACGCTGGGAGTTTGTCCCCCAGGATCTGGCCCCCGTGGCCGATTGGGAGGAGATTGCCCCGCCCGACGCGCGCTCCCTGCCCTACTAGACTGCCCGGCGCGGACGCGCGGAAAGGGCGGCGTTGGCCAGCACTCCCCCCAGCAGTCCCCAGAAAGCCGAGCCCACGTCAAAGAGCGAAACGCCCGACACCGTCACCAAAAAGGTGACAAGAGCGGCCTCGCGCCGGGCCTCGTCGGCCATGGCCTGCGTGAGCCCGGAAATGAGCGCGCCAAAAAGCGCCAGCCCGCTGATGGCCGCGATGAGCCCCGGCGGAAGCGCCGTGAACACCCCCACCAGCGTGGCTCCGAAAAGCCCCACCAGCAAGTACGCCGCGCCGCAGGCCACCCCGGCCACGTAGCGCTTGTCCGGGTCGCCGTGGGCCTCCGGTCCGGTGCAGATGGCCGCGGTTATGGCCGAAAGGTTGATGCCATGGGAGCCGAAGGGCGCCAGCAGCACGGAGACGATTCCCGTCGCCGCCACCAGCGGCCCGCCGGGCGTGCGGTAGCCCGCAGTGCGCAGCACGCCAAGACCCGTGGCGTTCTGACCGGTCATGGTGACGAGAAACAGCGGCACGCCCAGGCCGATGAGCGCGCCAAGGCTGAAGGTGGGCACGGTGAGCTCCGGCCGGGCCAGGCTGGCGTCCACCAGGGAAAAGTCGAGCAGGCCCAGCGTGGCCGCAGCCGCAAGTCCGGCCAAAAGCGTGGCCACAATGGCGTAGCGCGGCAGCAGGCGCTTCATCAGCAGGTAGACGACGATCATGGGCGCGACCAAAAGCGGCGTTGCGCGCAGGGCCGTAAACACCTCCACCCCGAAGCGAAACAGAATGCCGGCCAGCATGGCCGCCACCACCGAGCCGGGGATGCGCTCCATGAGCGCGCCGAAAAGCCCCGTGGCCCCACAGATGGTGATGGCCACGGCGGCGAAGACAAAGGCGCCGATGGCCTCGGGATAGGGGTAACTGGCCCAGCCGGCGGCCAAAAGCGCCGCGCCGGGCGTGCTCCAGGCGACAATGACGGGCGCGCGGAAGACGAGGCTGAGCGCCACGCCGGCCACCCCGGAGCCGATGGAGATGGCCCAGATCCAGCTGGTGAGCTGGCCGTTGGTGAGCCCCGCCAGCTTGGCCGCGTGAAAGATGATGGCGGCTGGACCGCCATAGGAAACCATGACCGCGATGACGCCGGCCACCACGGCGGAAAGGGAGAAGTCGCGGCGCAAATCGCTTAAGTTCGCCGCCTGGGCAAAGGCGAGGGCACGAGGGGAATCGCTCGACATGGGGACCTCCGGCGGATCTTCCCCGTCGCGGGGGGCGCGGGGAAGGGCTGAGGATTGCGCGCCCCGTTGTTTTTGGTGCGCGGCCCAGGCGAGCGGCAAGAATGGGCGTTCCGCGCTTCCTTGTGGTGAACTCCACGTATCGCCAGTCGCGCGGGCCCGAACGGCGCGCACTGTAGCTTCCGCAGCGGCGCGCCGTCAAGTTCGCGGCGCA
>MNUQ01000167.1:0-6172 GCA_001871085.1 Desulfovibrionaceae bacterium CG1_02_65_16 | reverse complement strand
GCCCCATTGCTGGAGCCGGGCGCCGCACATTCGGAATCGTCGGGGCTAGAACACGAGGCCGGTCTGCTGCAGGTCGGCCTGGAGCAGCTCGCGCAGGCGCTTGGTCACCGGGCCAGGCCGGGCGTCGTGGATGGGCCTGCCCTCGTAGCGCACCACGCCGATGGCGTCGAAGCTGGTGCCAAGCATCATCACCTCGCGGGCGTTGAGAATCTCGTCTTCCGTAACACCCTTGAAAATGACGCTCATGTCGTTTTTGATGAGGTCCACCGCGCGCATGAGCGTTGTGCCGGCCAACGCGTTGGTGAACTCGGGGATGACCAGCCGGCCCGCCTCGTCCACCAGGGCCACGTTCTCCGTGGCGCTCTCGGCCAGAAAGCCGCTCGCGTCGAAGCAGAACGGGAAGTCCGCATGGCCGTTGACCGCCTCACGCTTCATCAGCACGTTGGGCAGGTAGTTGGTGGTTTTCACCGTGGCCATCCAGGCCTGCTTGGCCGGAATGGTGGTGCGCATGGCGGTTACGCCCTTCTCGAACGCGCTTTCCGGGCGCATGTGCAGACGGTAGGCCACCAGGTACATGCTCGACACCGGGCTCTCGTAAGGGTTGATGCCGAAACTGCCGGGCCCGCGCCCCAGCAGCACGCGGATGCATCCATCGGGCTGGTTGCCGGCGCGCGCCACCTCGATGACGGCCTCCCGCAGCTCCGCCCAGGAGCACGGCGGCTCCAGATGGATGGCTTGGCACGACAGCCGCATGCGGCGCAGGTGCGCGTCCAGCTGGTAGAGCTTGCGGCCCACATATTTGAGGGATTCGAACACGCCGTCGCCCCTGTGGACAAGGTGGTCGTCCCAGGGCATGAGCATCAACTTCGGGTCCGTGCCGATGACCCCCACGCGGTGGTCGTAGAAGGCGAGCACCTCCTCCATTCCCGGGCGAATGGCTTCCAGCAGGGCCTGCAAGTATTCTTGTGATCCGACGACGCGCATGGCGTTCTCCTCAGGCTGCGTAGACAGGTTTTACTTGGGCACGCGCAGCAGGTTGCGACGGATGAGCTCCTCGCCGATCTGCACGGCATTCAACGCCGCGCCTTTGCGGATGTTGTCGGAGACGACCCAGAGGTTGAGCCCGTTCTCGATGGACTCGTCCTCGCGGATGCGGCCGACGAACACGTCGTCCTGGCCTGCGGCGTTGACCGCCATGGGGTAAATCTGCTTCTCGGGGAAGTCTTCCACCACAACGCCGGGAGAGGTGGCCAGAATCTGGCGCGCCCGCTCCACGGTGAGCTTCTGCTCGGTCTCAATGTTGATGGCCTCGGAGTGGCTGTAGAACACGGGCACGCGCACCGTGGTCGCGGTGACGCGGATGGTTTTGTCGCCCATGATCTTCTTGGTCTCGTTGACCATTTTCATTTCTTCCTTGGTGTACCCGTTGTCGAGAAACACGTCGATCTGCGGCAGGCAGTTGAACGCGATCTGGTAGGGGTAGACCTTGGGCTCAATCTCCTGGCCGTTCATCAGCCGGGCGGTCTGGGTCTCCAGCTCCACAATGGCCTTCTGCCCGGTGCCGGAGACGGCCTGGTACGTGGAGACCACAATGCGCTTGATTTTGGCCTCGTCGTGCAAGGGCTTGAGCGCCACCACCATCTGAATGGTGGAGCAGTTGGGGTTGGCGATGATGCCCTTGTGCCAGGAAAGATCGTGAGGGTTCACCTCGGGCACCACAAGCGGGCAGGCGGGATCCATGCGCCAGGCGCTGGAGTTGTCCACCACCACGCAGCCGGCCTGGGCCGCCAGGGGGGCGAACTTCTCCGACGTGGAGCCGCCGGCGGAGAACAGCGCCAGATCGAACCCTGCGAAGGAGTCCTCTTTGAGCTCGCGCACGGTGAGCTCGCCGCCATTGAACTCCACCTTGGACCCGGCCGAGCGGGCGGAGGCGAAGGGGACCACCTCGGCCGCGGGGAATTTCCGCTGGGACAGCACTTCAAGCATCTCACGGCCAACCGCGCCCGTGGCGCCCACGACTGCAACTCTGGGATTCTTCGCGCTCATGCGTTACTCCGCCTATCGAAGGTTGATGTTGTTGATGATTTCAAGACAGGCCTCGGCGCGGTTGAGGGTGTACAGATGCACGCCCGGCACGCCCGAGTCGATGAGCCCCTGCACCTGCCGGCTGGCGTGGGCCAGCCCCAGCGCGCGCACGGCCTCGTCGCCGCCCTTGAGGAAAGCCGCCTGAAGGGTCTCGTAAAATCCGCCGAACACGGCCCGGCCGTTCAGCCCGGCGATGAACTCCGCGCTCTTCATGCTGAGGATGGGCATGATGCCCGGCAGCACGGGCACGGTGACGCCCCGCTTGCGCAGGCGCGCCACGTAGTTCAGGTACAGGTCGTTCTCGAAAAACAGCTGCGTGACCACGAACTGGCCGCCGCAGTCCACCTTGTGCTTCAGCCACTTGAGGTCGTCGTCCAGCGTGGCCGATTCCGGGTGCATGGTGGGAATGCCCGCCACGCCAATGCCCATATCCGGGAAGCTGGCGCGGATAAAGCGCACCAGGTCCGAGGCGTGCTGAAACTCCTGGTCCTCGAAGCGGAAGTCCGTCACGCCCTTGGGCGGGTCGCCGCGCAGGGCCAGCACGTTTTCTATCCCCGCCTCGGTGATGGCCTTGAGGAAGCCGTGCAGGGCCTGCGACGACGCGCCCACGCAGGTGAGGTGCGCCATGGGGGTAAGCCCCATCTCGCGCTTCAGGTGGGTCACCACGTCGAGGGTGTTGGCCTGGGTGCCGCCGCCAGCGCCGTACGTCACGGAGACGAACAACGGGTTGAGCGCCTTGAGCTTATCGACCTCGGCGAAGAACTGGGGCCAGGTGTCCCGCTCCTTGGGCGGGAAAAACTCCAGCGAAAGGAAAGGACGACGTGTGGGGATCAGGTCCGCGATGCGCAAGCGTCTAGGCTCCTTCTGGTTGCCGCGCCAGGGAAAATCATCCGGGGGTTGGGCAGGGTTTGGGGCGCAAAAAGGGCCTCCATACTCCTTCTTGTGGCGGGCCGCAACGTCCGTGGGGGACGCATGAGCCGCCTTGATTCCCCCGCGCCCCGGCAGCCCGCCGCTCCAGTCTGACGCACATTTTTGTCATCCCGGCAATTCCCCAAAACAGCGTCGGGCGTCCTGGTTGCACAGCCCGCACGTTGATTATGGGAACAGCACCTGCGAAATTCCCACAGCGCCACGCGGCCAAAGACCAAACGGCGCGGCCGAGGCGACAGATACGCTGCGACAGATACGCAGCGGCAAATACGCAGCGGAAGACGCGGCGGACGAAGGACGTGGCAGCGCAGGGAGGCGAGGCTGAGCTAGCCCGGCAGCGGCCAGCGAAGCGCGGGCACGATGTCCGCGTTGGCGGGCAGAAAGATGGACACGTCGGCATGGCCGGGCGTGAACCAGACGAAGCGCTGGCCCTCCTGGGGAATCACCTCGCCGTCAAATGCCGTGACATGAAAGAAGTTGAGCAGCACCTGGCCCTGCGGATAGTCGAAGCGTTTCTCGCGCCAGAAGGCCAGCGCCGTGGCGGTAAAGGCCAGCTCCTCGCGCAGTTCGCGGATAAGTGCGGCTTCCAGGCTTTCGCCCGGCTCCACCTTGCCGCCGGGGAACTCCCACCAGCCCGCGTGGGCCTTGCCGGCCGGACGCTCCACGCCAAGGAAGCGGCCGCCGCTCCAGACCACGCCGGCCACCACAATGAGCGCGCCGCGCGCGTCAAGCATCGCACGGCCCCATGTCGGCCTGCACCTTCGCTATCTTGCCCTCAAGCCCGGCCATGCGCTCCATGAGCTTCTCGGCCCAGTCGCTCACCTCGCGGTACTGGCTGTTCACGGCCAGAGCCTCTCCCCCGCTCTCGTAGGTGGCGGGATCGTTCATCTTGGCCTCCAGCTCGCCCTGCTCGGTCAGCACGCGCTCCAGGTCCTTCTCGCACTTGGCGTATTCCTCTCGCAGGGGCTTCAAAGCCCGGGAAAGGGCGTTGCGCTTCTCGGCCAGCTTGCGCTTCTCCTCTTTGTTCAGCCGCTTGGAGGCGGCGGACTCCTCGGCGTCGGCGGCCGGAACATCGGCGGGAGGTGCGCACGCGGCGGACTTTTTGGCCTCGCGTCTGGCGTCCTGCTTGGCCCCTTGTTTCGCTTCGGCGAGAGCGGCGCGGCGCTTGGCGTCGTAGTCCTCGAAGCCCTCGTGGTGCTGCTCCAGCCCCTCGGGGCCCAGGGTCCATATCTCCTCGGCCACCTCGCCCATGAGGTAGCGGTCGTGCGCGACCATGAACAGCGTGCCCTCGAAGTCCTTGAGGGCGGCCACAAGCCCCTCGCGGCTCTCCAGGTCCAGGTGGTTGGTGGGCTCGTCGAGGATGAGCAGATTGGCCCGGCCCAGGAACAGGCTGGCCATGACGAGCCGGCTTTTTTCGCCGCCGGAGAGCGCGGCCACCGGGCGCTCAAAGTAGCTTTCGCCGAGCAGAAACAGGCCGAGCACGCCCATGAGCTGCTCCTCGGTGCACTTGGGGTCGCACAGGCGGCGCATTTCGGAAATGACCGTGCCGGTGGGGCGCAGAATCTCGGTCTGGTGCTGGCTGAAGTAGGCCAGCTGGGTGCTGTTGCCCAGCTTGGCGTAGCCGTGCGTGGGGGCCAGCGCGCCGACGAGCACCTTGAGCAGCGTGGACTTGCCCGCGCCATTGGGGGCCACCAGGGCGATCTTGCGGCCCCGGAAAATCTGGAAGTTGAGCTGCGGCCAAAGCTTGCGGCCGCTGTGCCCGGCATCCTTGGCGTACTGGAACTCCAGGTCCACGGCGTTGACCGCCACCTTGTCGCCGCGCGGGGGCTCCGGCAGGCGGAAGGACAGACGCCGCCCGGCCCGGCCGGCCATCTGATCGCCCTTGAGGCGCGAGAGCTCGCCTTTGAGCTTCTCCACCTTCTTGAGCTTGCTTTGGGCCTGCGCGGCCTTGCGCGCCTTGACGCGGAAGCGGCTGATGAACTCCTGCTCGTGGTCGATGCGCGCGGAGAGCTTGGCGGCCTCACGCTCGCGCTGTTCGGCGTTCTCGGCCACCCAGTCCAGAAATTCGCTGAAGGACCCGGCCCGCAGCACGGGCTTGGCCCCGCCCAGCACCAGCACGTGCGTGCCCACGCGCTCCAGAAAAATACGGTCATGCGCGACGAAGATCAGCGTGCCCTTGAAGGCCAGCAGATAGTCCTCCAGCCACTGCACGGCCTCCAGGTCCAGGTGGTTGGTGGGCTCGTCCAGCAGCAGGATGTCGGCTCCCTGCAGAAGCACGCGGGCCAGTTTGGCGCGCTCGCGCCAGCCGCCGGAAAGGTGCTCCAGCTTGCGCGAGAGGTCGTCCTCGCGGAAGCCCAGGCCGGAGAGAATGGCCCGGGCCTTGTGCTCCGGGTGGTAGCCGTACTGCGTTTCGAAACGGGCCTGCCGCTCGGAGAGGCGCACCAGCTTCTGCTCGTCGTGCGCGTGCACGGCCTCCTCCCACTCGCGCCAGAAGTCCCCCCAGGACGGCAGGGCCGAAAGCACCCAGCCCAGCAGCGGCTCGGCGAGGTCCGCGCCGGAGAGCTCCTGGGCCACGTAGCCCACGCGCGCGCCCTTGCTCATGACCACGCTTCCGGCCTCCGGCTCCGTGCGGGAGGCCAGGATGCGCAGAAGCGTTGACTTGCCCGCTCCGTTGGGGCCGGCCACGGCCAGGCGCATGCCCGGCAAGGCCTCAAAGGAAAGGCCATGGAAGAGCGTTTCGCCGCCGTAGGACTTCTCGACATTCTGGACAGTGATCTTGGACAAGCATTCCTCCATGAAACGTATTGCAGCATGAGCCGCTCGCGAGCGTTTTGAACCCGGGGCGGCGCTTGCAGATATATCGCCGGGCGCGGCCTTGGCAAGTGCCGACGCGACAAGGGGACGACGCGAGCCAGGGAGCGGACCAAGCATAACTCGATGGTGCTGATGTCCGTGCCCGAATGGGCCCGAATGGGCCTGCCCGAATGGGCCCGAATGGGCCTGCCCGAATGGGCCTGCCCGAATGGGCCCGAATGGGCCTGCCCGAATGGGCCTTGGCAAGGGCGGGCCGGACGGCTATGCTGCCGCTCATGTTCTGGCACGTGTATCTTCTCTCCTGCGCCGACGGCACGCTTTACTGCGGCATCACCAGCGACCT
>MNUQ01000017.1 GCA_001871085.1 Desulfovibrionaceae bacterium CG1_02_65_16 | reverse complement strand
GGGGAGAACTTGAGGGATTCGACCCAGCCGTAGGCCGGGGCGTCGAGCTGCGGATGCCCCACCACAAGGGGGGCCTCGAACAGGGCCGGGTCGTAGGCCTTTGCCGACGCTTCCAGGTCCGCCTCGCCGAAGGCCAGGGTCTTGCCGCTGACGTCCGTGTGTTGGCCTGCCCGGAAGATGTGGATGGGTGCGGGTGTCTTCATGGCCGCATCATGCGTGATGGCACGGCGCGGCATAACGCGGACAAATGTCCGGGGGAGTAAGATTCCTGGGGTTTTTTTGTTGAAAGGAGGGTGTCGCGACCCTATGCCGAAACCGGAAGGGATTGCAAGCCCTGGTCAGCTAGGGTGCGGTCGGGCGCGCAAGGGGCGTTAAAAATGCACCAGGGGCGTTTAACCCGTTGTTTAATGGTTTTCGGCGGGAGTTGTGCGCCCAAGGCGCGCCAAACCGCCGTACGCCCCTGGTCAAAGAACGGACATCCGCCCTGTCAAAAACAGCAGCACCGACTCTTCGATCTGGCGCTCGTCGTCATGGTCCAGCGCCAGGAAGGGCCGGGCCGGGATTTTGGAGCCGGGGTGGTGGACCGAGCGGCGGAAGATGCCGCCAAAGGCCAGGGCCTTGCCCTTGCGCGCGGCGATGGTGTGCGCTTTGGTCTTGCCGCCCAGCTGCTGGATGGCCGCGTACGCCAGGTTGGTGCCCACGGTGGCGCTGGTGGAATCGGAATGCGCCTCTATGCTGCTGGCCAGCTGGCCGGTGCGCTGCAAAATCTTGCCCGGCCAGGTGCCTTGCTTCACGCGCCCGGCTATGGTGCCGGGGGCCAGGCCAAGCCAGGCCGGGCGGCCCTCGCTTTGAAAGTTCTTTTCCACCGCGCGCTCCATGTCGCCCGCGATGACCCGCATGACCGGCGAGGCGTCCAGGCAGCTTACGCGCAGCATTTCCAGCGCGCGCTGCACCACGGCGGAATCAAGTTTGGCATCAATCATTTGACTTCCTTTGTTGCCCGCCCTATATGGCGAACATAACGGGTGTGACACGGTGACACTCTACCGGCCGTAGCACGGCGGGCAACCGCCGGAGCGTCATGTGGGGTTCCCGCGCAAGCGGAAGGTAGGCCCCACCGCCCGTTAAAACTTCCTTCGCTTGGCATTGTCCAACAGCCGCTGAATCTCCCGCTCCCGCTTCGCATCCTTGGTGGAAAGCCGCCGCAGGCTGGTCAAAAACACGGACTCGCCCGTGCGGGTGGCCTTGACCACGGTCACGTAACCACCGCTCTCCGCGCCGGTCTCCTCCAGAATGTAGACCAGGGAGTGCGCGGAATCCCGCACCTTCGCCCCGGCATCTATCGCCGCCTGGGCCTGCGCGTACTCCTCCGGGGCCAGCTCCGCGTGCTCGCGCAATTGCTTGCGCATGGTGTCGGCGGAGAGCAGCACCGTGCCCGTTTGCGAGCCTATGGCCTTGGCGTCCTCGGGCGGCAGTTTGGCGATAGGCCAATCGCCTTGCGGGTTGGCGTGGAAGGCCTGAAAGCCTGGCCCCATGGCCTGCCCACGCGCCAGGCCGGAGGCTATGCGTTGGGGCGCGGCCTCCATCTTGCGGGCCAGCACGTTTTGCAGCTCCGGCCAGGCCGCCGTCCCGGGGTTGTACGAAAAGCCCGCGTCCGGCGAAATGGACAGACCGGGCCGAAGCTCAAAGGCGGCCACTTTGGCTTTTGGCGCGGGCTGGCCAGGGCGGGCGCGCCCGGCCGGCACTTCCTTCTCGGTGATGCGTCCCTCGGACGATTCCAGGCGCGTGCCCTCGGCCTTGGCCTCGCGCGCGGTAAGCGCGCTGACCCGGCAGCGGCAGCGGTAGCCGTTGGGCGGCCAATACGAATTCCAAAAGGCGTCACCGGCGGGAAAGACCAGGCCGTTCAGGGCGGCGTGTTCCGGCCGGGTGCGGGCGTCCATGACGGCCACATACTCCCAGTACGGCCGCGCCGCCGCGTTCTCCACAAAGCTCTTATAGCGCCCGGCCATGTAGCTGGTTTGCATGTTGGTGCGGTAGATGGTGGCCATGCGGTGCGGGGCCAGGCGGCGGCCCTCCACCTCGCCGGTCAGCGCGTTGCGCACCTCGCCCTTGCCCAGCCAGCCGCGCTTTTGCAGCAGCGGCGTTAACTCGCGCTCGAATTGAGAGAGGGTTTTGCCTTCCTTTAACGCCGGTTGAACGCCCGCGCGGATGTCTTGCAGCACGTCGCTTTTGAGTACGCCAGCCACAGTGAAGGCTTGGGCGTGGGCCTCTTGCCAGACCTCGCGCCAGTCCCAGGAGAACGCGTAGCCCTTGGCCTCGAAGTAGGCGATGGCCTTTTCGGGCGGGAGCTTCAGGGCATAGGCGAGGTTCAGGGCTTCAGGCATGAGGCTAGCCCTCGCCGCCTATGTGCGTGATCCTGCCCACCATGATGCCGAGTGGCCCGAGGACGAGCAGCCGAAAAAACAAAAAGTCCCGCCGGCTCTCCGCCTGCCCCCAACACCACGCCAAGCGGGCTATGCGGCCGCCGTGCATCCGGCAGCCCCAGGGCCGCGAAAAATCCATTACGAACTTCAAGGCCCAGGGATAAACAATGAAGGTCCGTACGTACGCCATGGCTTACGCCCCTTCGCCCGCGTCCGCCGTCAGCCTGCCCCACACCTTGGCCACGAACATGGCGCGGGCCAGCATGGTGGCAAGCCCCGTGGCGTCCAGGTCCGGGTAAATCTCCTCCAGCCTGGTCATTGCGTCCTCGGCGTCGCCGCCCTTGGCCAGCAAGGCCACCACGGGCTTGAGCAACGCGCGCATGGCCGCGTCCAACTCGTCGGCGGGCAGGTTGTCCGCCGCGTCGTCAAGCGCCAGCTGGTCCGGGTAGCCCCCCGCCACGCCGCCCTCGGCAAAGCCAGGCTCGGCGAAAGCCGAGGCGTCCGCACCGTCGGGCTGCTGCACGTTGGCCGGCGCGCCGCCCGGCTTGCCCTGGCCGAAGCCGGGCAAAGGCTCCCATTCGCCGCCGTAGGTCTCCTGCACGCTTTTGAGGGTGGGCCGGTAGCCCAGGCTGCCCAGGTTTTTGTCGCGCTCGCTGCGCGCGGTCTGGTCCTCCGCAGGCTTCACGTCGCGCCACACCGTGGGCGGGATGGCCCCCGGCACATTCAGCTCCGTGATCCACGTGAGCAAGGTCTTGTTCAGCGTGGCCGAAAGCAGGTCGGCGTCGTCGGCGACCAATTCCAACCGCACCTCGTTTCGCAGTATGGCCGCGCTGGCCAGCGCTCCGCCGGAATCCTTCGCGCTTGGCGCGTCGCCCAAAATGATGAGCCCTATCTGCTCGTCCAGGTAGCGGCAAAAGGCCTCGTGGCTGCCCGCCGTGGAGCGTTTGGCCTCGAGCAGCTCCACGGCCATGCCCTCGGGGATGATGACCCCGGCGTCGCGGGCGATGGCCCCCAGGGCGTCCAACAGCTTCTGCTGCTCCGGGGCCTGCGCCCCCTGCGGGTACTTGCCCACGGCCGTGGGCGACGCGAACTTGTCGAGAAAGAGCAGCCAGGAGCGGAAGTCCTCGCGCTTGAACAGCACGTACCAGAAGAGCCGGGTGCCCAGCCCCAGGCCGTAGGGGCTGCCGTCCTTGTCGCCGAAGGTGTGCACGATGAACTTGCGCGGCGGCACCGGCTCGCCCTGG
The DNA here is from genome assembly GCA_001871085.1 of Desulfovibrionaceae bacterium CG1_02_65_16. Taxonomy (GTDB): domain Bacteria; phylum Desulfobacterota; class Desulfovibrionia; order Desulfovibrionales; family Desulfovibrionaceae; genus Humidesulfovibrio. The sequence goes on along the minus strand of MNUQ01000017.1, from coordinate 2,935 downwards.
TACATATCCCGCGGGGTGAGCAGGCGCAGGCTGCCGTCGACGGCGAAGTGGAAGCGGCGCTGATTCTTGGACTTGATCTCGCGCGGGAAGTACGTCGCGCCGTCCGTGTCCCACAGGATTTCCGCCACGGCGTAGCCTTTGAGCACGGCGTCCATCAGGTTCTTGCACAGCCGGTCAAAGCCGACGGTATCCAGCATGGCCTTCACCACCTCGGCGGCTTTCTTTTCCTTGCGGCCGGGGCCGCCGGGAACCACCTCCCAGGGGCGCGCGGTGACGGCCAGCTTGCGCTTGCCGAGGTAGCCGTACACGGAGCCGTCGCGCTCCAGGTTGTCATAGATCTTGAGGCCCTCGCCGCCGCCCCGGGTGAGCAAGGTGTCGTCGGCCAGGTTGCGCAATATGCCGTCGAAGGCCGGGAACAGGATGTCCTTTTCGACGGTGGCGATTTCCTGTTTCAGTTCCGCCATGTTGGGCTTGGCGGGCGTGTTGGGTGCGGCTTCGGCCATGATGCCTCCGGGCTAGTAGTCGGACAGGCGCGTGCTGAAACGCGGCTGGTTCAGGGATTGGAATTCAATGGGGGCGACGGGCTGGGCGGCGGCGTTGACGGCCAGGAAGCACGCCCAGGCGCGGTCCGCGTGGCCCGCAGCGTCAGACTCCGCCACAAAACGCGGGCTGCCCGTAGGGCCGACTACACGCTGGAGCTTGTGCAGGTCCGCGCGCACGTCCTTGTCGCCCAAGGGAATGCGGATGCGCCTGTCCTCGAAAGATTCCTTGCCTGCCGTGGCCAGGGTGAGCTTGTTCGGCCCCGTGAACAGCACGCCCTCCACACGCAAGCTGCCGTGCCGGGCCTTGGCATCCTCCACGGGCTTTTCGCCCATTCCGGTTTGGTCCATGCAGCAGCGGGTGACGCGGTAGCGCTCAAACACGGCGTCGAGCAGGCGGTCCTGCTCCGCAAAGGTGATGCGCCGCCGGGAGATGATCTCCCGCGTCCAGAGCACGTCGCCCACTGCCTCCAGCACCCAAATGACGAACAGGTCGCGCCGCGCGCCGATGTCCACGCCAACGAAGCACGGGCCGCCCGTGTAGGCGTCCGGCTGCCCGGCGCGGTCGTGTTCGCAGGCGTTGATGAGTTCATACGGCAGCCAGGCCGAGGATTCGTCGAGCCATTGGAGTTCAAACTCCTGCAACCAAGCGTCCTCGTCGTCGCAGCCTTCGCGCAGCTCGGCGATGTCCCGCTCCAGGCCCTCGGCAACGGCTTGGTGGATGTCCACGATGTGGCGGCTCCAGCGGTCATTTTTGCCAGTCACCAGGTCGTAAAATTTGTTGCCCTTGCCGTTTGGCGTGCTGACCACGCGTAGCTTGAGGCCAGGCTTGGAGATGACCGGGAAGAGCGCCTTCCAGATGGCGCGGGAATCCTTGTGAAACGCGAATTCGTCGAGCAGCACATTGGCCGAAAAACCGCGCGCGGTGTCCGGGTTAGCGGGCAGGGCAGTGACCCGCGAGCCGTTGCGCATGATGACCTCAAGCGCCTTGATGCTGGAGCCGTCCTCGTAGCGGTAACCAGAATCGCCCTCCACCGCCTCAAAGGCCGCGCCCATGGCCCGCAGGTGCAGCTTGAGGCCCTCATCCATGGCCTCTTTAGCCTGGCGCTCACCACGGGAGAGAATGACCCAGCGCGTGCGTGTGCCTGCCACGTCGTGAGCCAGGACGTCCTCGGCAATCTCCAGGGTGTTGGTGAAGGTCTTGCCGGTCTGGCGGGCGAACATGCCCACCTTGAAGCGCGCGGGATCGTCGATCCAGCGGCGCTGGTAGGGATAGAGGATGCCGCCCACGGCCTAGGCCTCGCCCCGGTAGATGGCCCGCACGCGCTCCAACACCTGCTCTGGCGTAAGGGCGGCGTCGCGCTTGGCCTCGCCCGTGGCGGCGCTGACCGCCTTGTCGAGCTTGGCTTCGGCGTCCTTTCGAGCCTGCTCCCTGATCTTGCCCACCAGCTCGGCGTCGGCCTTGCTGGCCCGCGCCAAGTGGTCCAGCGCCTTGGAAAGCAGCATGGCCCCCATGGGCTCCAGGGTCACAGCCTTGCCCTCGGCCCCTTCGCCGCCTTCGCCTTCCTCGTTGGTGTTGGCGTTCAGCGCCAGGTCCATGAGCACGCCGTGCATCAGCTCCACGTTGAGGCGCAGGGCCTTGCTCTCCGGCGCGTTGCCCAGCTTGGCGATGAGCGCCTCGGCCACCTCGCGGCTGTGGCGCAGCTTCTCGCCCACCTTGTCCAGGTGTTGCTTGTACCGGCCCAGGGCCGAGCGGGAGACCTCCGCGCCCAGCTGGCGCAGGTTCGCGGTTATCTCGTCCAGGGTGCGGCCCTGGTCGAGCAGCGCCCCTATCTGCTCGCGCAGCTCCGGCGGCAGGCGGCGGACGGTGGACTTGCGCGGCATGGCCTAGGCCCCCGGCTCCCGGTGCTTAACGCCGGGCGCGCCGCAACGGCCGGCGGCCACGTCCGCCCCGCGCTGGGTGAGGCGCGCCACGGTGACGCCCTCCACGCGCTCCACGGTGACAAGGCCCTGCTCGGCCAGCCAGGCCAGGTCGCTTTCCACCCGGTCCAGGCTCACGGTGTGGCCCATGGCGTCCAGCGCCGGGCGCAGCACGTAGGCGTTTAATCGGTAGCCGGCGTCCTTGGACAGCAGCAGCAGGACCGTCAGCCGGCGGTCCTCGGACAACAGTTTGTCAAAGCTCATTTGTCACCTCGCAAGTGATGTTCCAGCAGCAGGTTTAGCGGCCGCTCGATGCGCTGCATTATTTCCGCCTGACCCTGCACGGTGGCGGCCACAGCCTTGATGCTGCCTTCGATCTCCGCCAGCTGCACGGCCATGGCCTGCACCTCGGCGGCGTCGGGCAGGGCCTGGTGCGCCTGCTCCAGCTTGGATTGGGCCTGGGCAAGTTGGGCCTG
>MNUQ01000018.1:10320-16638 GCA_001871085.1 Desulfovibrionaceae bacterium CG1_02_65_16 | reverse complement strand
TTCCACCTTGCTCAGCTCCGGTAGCATCGATGGACACTGAAAGTAGTGCTATAATACTTTCCTCACCGAGCATCTCGCACGCCTTTGACAAGTTATATAAGACGATGTGTTCATTAGGGGCCCATCCCTTTAGACAATCGTTAAGCGCATCAAAATTTCCGCCATAGTATGTTGGAAACCCGAGATATTCAGATAAAACGGCGTGCATAGCTTTTTCAGAGGAAAAAGCGGAACAATCGATTAAGATATTTTTCATCGTACTCTCGTAAATGCTTTGTAGTGATCAAGCGTCTTAAAAATGAGCCCATCATTAGAAAAGATAACTCGCGCACTGTCACGATAACTTTGTGTATAGCCTATATCTGCCTCACGCCATACTCGCCCAGCATGTCCAACAAGCCAAGCTATAGTTGAGTCAGTATAATAAATTAGAGGCAACGGCAAGGATGTATTTACTTGATGATGGCTGGTTTCAGGCTGGTTGCTGGCACAGGAGAGTCGCTTTCAGGCTTTAGCTCAATCAGGACGGTTTGAGGGGCTCGCCCACTTCGCAACGATGCCCTTCAACTTGCTTCAGCAGGTCAAGCGGCTTTGCCCAGAATGTCTTGTGGGACTTGGCACGTTCAGACTTGAGCAGCTCGTAAGGACCACTGACGTCTTTGAGTGGAAGAGCGTACTTGTTGATAAGCGTGTCCGCCTCAGAGGTCAGGATTTCATCAGCAATGTTCAGACCCATAGCGTGCATTTGCGAGTAGTGGTCGGCAAACTGGGGTTGAGGCCCGGTGCTCTCGCCCTGTGCCTTCAGTGAGTTCAGGCCATCGGTGAAATGCTTTTGCCGCGTTGAGCGTATTTCGGCATAGCTCATGCCGCGCGGACAGCTTTTTCGTCATGGTGTCGGCAATGTAGGTGAGAAGCCGCGAGATTTGCAAGGCGCGCTGCGGGGCGCGGGGTTGAAGCGAAAGCTTGATGTTCCGCGACTGTCCGCGAGGACAGAGGGGCGCAGGCGACGGATAGCGGAAGGAAACATGCTGTGGCGAGAGCGGACAAGGTCGGTCGGCATGTGCATAAGGTGTCTCACCGGGTTGTCTCACTCGGTGATCCGTGTATGCTAACATGCTGATATCGCAGTGATTGGCTGGTGGCGGTTGAACAGAAGACGTAATATCTTTGTATGGCGTGTTATATTCTGTTGCTGAAAATGCAGATGCCCCCAATTATGCCCCCGCACTAGCAGGCTGTCCCCATAATCGCTCTCCCAAATTACTACCTTCAGGCGGTATGCAGGTCAACGCAAAAGGCCGGAAGATAACACCTCCGGCCTCTCCCTTACCCTTCTCGCCTCAGGTGTTCCCGATACTCACTGAGCAGCACCCGCCACATTTGCGCCCATGCTTCCCATTCTCCCTCCGGTCATGTACAGGTCGGGCAAGGTCGAGAGTGAGCTTGGGTTGCAATTGGTTGGCACGTTGTGTGCGCCTGGTGGGGGGGGGTCGGCATGGGACTTTTGTCGGGGATAGATTATGATTCGCAACGTGTGGCGCACAATTTGGTAATTCTCGCACATAAACTTCATAATGAACTTTGCGACGACGGCGATGTTGGATACATATCAAATGAAGAAGATGTATGCGAGCGGCTTAGAAAATCATTAAGCATTGTCACGGTTCACATAGTTACGAAAAGTATGCACATGAATGAATCTATTGCTACTCGTGACGAGCGGCTAAGATTGTTTCATATGTTTCCTATAGTATATGGTGGATATGTAGGGATTTCAATTTCAAATTTATTAAAAGCTGAAGCGTTTGATGTTCAACCAACTGGATTGTTTCACCTGCTGACGGTAACAGTACTAATTTTATGTACAAAGGAAGAACAAGAGGAATATTTTGAAGTTGCAGCAGCAGAGTTTAAGCGAATGCTTAACTCAGGTGCCGAAAATGTAACCGTCTGGTCAGATTTGCTAACGAAAGCCGTGTATAATTATATTATTGGATTTCAGGTGGTTGATAGAACGCATAAGCAAATGATGGAGGATGCCTTTCGTGGACTGCTTGATTCTTTGCTTTCAGCAGTCGAATAATCAAGCCCGTTTGTCACCCTGAGGTCGATTCTCCCGCCAATAGATAAGGCCGGGAACAAACGCCCTCGGCCTTACCAATTTCCTTACGTTTTAATATTGCGCTGCCAGCTTCGCCGTCTCTTGCATCTCTCGCAGCAAGGCCCGCAACCTTCGCCGCCGCGCTATCGCCTCTGCCGAGTACCGCCCATGCTTCCAGGCGTTGCGGTTGCCCTTGGGGGCATCCTTCGCGGCTTGCGACAGGGGCACCTCAGGATATGCCCCCAGGCTCAGGCGCTTCTCTTTGCCGCCAAAGCGGTACTTGAGCCGCCAGAGCTTGCCCCCCGCCGGGGAAATTTCGAGGTAAAGGTCGCCGCCGTCAAACATTCGGCAAGGCTTCGGGCCGGGCTTGGCGTTGCGAATGGCTACGTCAGTAAGTTTGCCGGACATTGGGGGCATCCTCCCGCTTGTGAGGGCTCAAAATGCCCCGTACCCCCAGCAATGCCCCTAAATGCCCCCAGATGGTAATAGACGCAGCGAGAGGATACCGGACACGTATTCCGGTATTCCTAGCTGATTTTCTTGGTGTTTTATACTGTTTGGGACAGGGCTAGATTTTCTATTGGCGGAGGGGGAGGGATTCGAACCCCCGGACAGTTGCCCGTCAGTGGTTTTCAAGACCACCGCCTTGAGCCGCTCGGCCACCCCTCCGCTCGCGTCGCGTCGAAGCCGGAGCCCTGGCCGACGCGCAATGCGAACCTGTTGGTGCCAAAACCCGGGCGGCAAGTCAATCGCGGCCGCTCACTTGTGCGCGGGCTGTGCTGGTTGGGCTTGCCATGCCCCAATATTTTTGCTGAAATGGAAAAGGTGGTAAAGCTAAGGCCCTGGCTGGCCGATGAGTTTTATGCAGCGGAATTTCCCGCGTCATTTGCGTTTGATTAAGGAGCGCCTCATGAAATCGCAGCAACAGATAGCCCCCGCGGCGGCATTGTGGGCAATTGGCGGGGTTGGGGCAGCGCTTGTCCTGGCTGCCTATTTTACAGCCAATCTGTATGCGTCGTTGGGATTCGCCGTCATTGCCCTGGTCCTGGCGGGCTACCTGGCCTCCACGCAGCAGGGCGGCGGGGGCACGCTCATGGAAGGGGTGCGCAAGCTCCTCTCGCATCGGCGTGAATTCATGTATGATGAGGTCCGCTCCTGGCGCGGCCATGGCGAGCTGGCCGACCTCGTCTCCGAACTGACGGAGTATGGCCTGCACCGCCGTGAATTCTACCGTGGCGCGGTGCACGCCGTGGGCACGCCGTTTTTGCTGGCAGACTCGGCCGGCAGCATCACCCACGTGAGCAGGGCCATGCTCGAAATGCTTAAAAAGACCGAGGCCGAGGTGGTGGGCAAAACCGTCTCCGAGGCATTCTATAACAAAAAAGGCGGGTCCATCACCGAGAAGGTCATCGCCGAGAAGCAGGACATCTCCAAGGAAGTGAATCTGGCTTTGTGGGATGGCCGGCACGCCGACTCCATGGCTGTGGTGAACTGCATCCGTTCCATCTCTGGCGAGGTGCTGGGCGCGGTGGTCTGTCTCACGGACCTCGCGGAGATCAAGCGGCACCAGCAGGCCCTGCAGGAACAGCAGGCGCGCGTCATGCAGGTGGGCAACAGCATCAACGACCTCGCCCAGCGCGTCGCCAGCGCCTCCGAGGAGCTCTCCGCCAGCGCCGACGAGCAGGCCAAGGGAGCCAACCGCCAGAAGGGGCAGACCGAGTCCGTCTCCACCGCCATGGAGCAGATGACCTCCACCGTGCTCGAGGTGGCCCAGAACGCCGCCCAGTCCTCCGAGGCCGCCGCCACGGCGAGCCAGGCCGCCACCGATGGCGTGCATCTTGTGCGCGAGAGCGTGGCCGGCATCAACCTCGTGGCCGAAAGCTCGCGCAAGCTGGCGCAGGTGCTTGGACAGCTGGATTCGCAGGCTGCGGAGATCGACCGCATCATCAACGTCATCAACGACATCGCCGACCAGACCAACCTTCTTGCGCTCAACGCCGCCATTGAAGCCGCGCGCGCGGGCGACGCCGGACGCGGCTTCGCCGTCGTGGCCGACGAGGTGCGCAAGCTGGCCGAGAAGACCATGACCGCCACCAAGGAGGTGGAGCACTCCATCCGCGAGATTCAGGAGCGCAGCCAGCACGCCGTGGCCACCATGAGCGAGACCGAGAAGCAGGTCGTGGCCAGCACCGATCTTTCCAACCGCACCGGAAAGGCGTTGGAGGAGATCATGCAGCGCATCGACGACGTGACCGCCCGCGTGGCGCAGATAGCCACCGCCGCCGAGGAGCAGTCCTCTGCCGCCGAGGAGATCAACAAGAACATCGAGGACATCGCCGGCATCGCCAAGGAGTCGGAAGAGGGCGCCGACCAGGCCGCCAGCGCCACCCGTGAACTGGCCGAGCTGGCCCAGAACCTGCTCCAGCTCTCCATGAGCTTCAGTTCGGAGAAGTCCGACGCCTCCAAGCTGCGCGCCAGCGCCGGGCAGATGAAGGGTATTTTGCCGAAGATCATGTACGAGTTCATCAAGTCCAAGTACGGCGCCGCCGTGCACGCCAAGGTGGCCGAGGCCTTGGGACACCCCATGTTCCTGGCCACGGAGAGCTATCCCGACCAAGTGCTGCGGCAGATGGCCCAGGCTGCGGCGACAGCCACCGGCAAGACCGAGCGCGACATCTTTGTGGACCTGGGCCGGCACACCATCGGCCAGTTCCACATCATGTACCGCCCCTACTTCAAGGCTGATAATCTGAAGGATTTTCTGCTCAGCATGAACCAGACCCACGCGGAGCTGACCAAGTCGCTGCCGGGCATTGTGCCGCCGCGCTTCAGCTACGAGGACCGTGGTCAGAAGCTGACCATGATCTACAAATCGCGCCGGGGCTACCACCACTACTTCGAGGGCATTTTGCGCGGCGCGGCGGAGTTCTACAAGACGCCGGCCACCATCACCGTGGAGGTGCAGGACCCCGAGACCGCCCGGGCCGAGATCGTCTTCCCGTAAGCCCTGGCGGCTGCGCCACAAACAGAGGCCCCCGGAGCGGCGTAACGCTCCGGGGGCCTTTGCTTTGTCAGGCCGGGAGTCTGTCAGCCGCGCGCCGCGCGCCGCCTTTTGAGCTTGTACCACACGTACCAGGCGATGCTCACCACAAGCATGCCGATGATGAGACCATCGAAGTGGTGGCGGTAGGTCTGCAGCATTACCCAGTTTTCGCGCAGCTTGAAGCCGCAGGCCAGCAGAAAGCTGTTCCACAGCGTGGCGCCGATTGTGGTCGCCAGCACGAAGGGCCAGAAGCGCATGCGGCCAATGCCCGCGGGAATGGAGACCAGATGCCGCACCACCGGGATGAAGCGGCAGATGAACAGCGTAAGCACCCCGCCGCTGCGGTGGAAGAAGCGCTCGGTCATTTCCAAATCATGCACGTCGAGCAGCAGGAAGCGTCCCACCTTGAGCACAAAGGGACGGCCGCCGTAATAGCCCATGCAGTATGAGACGAGGGAGCCGGCAAGCGAGCCCAGGCTGGTGGCGAAAATGGCCTGCGTCAGGCCCCATTTGCCGTCGGCCACCAGGAAGCCCACAAAGGGCATCACGGCCTCGCTCGGCACGGGCAGAATCATGCTTTCAAAGGCCATGAGCATGGCGGCTCCGGCATAACCGCCGGCATCCAGCACCTGGATGGCATACTGGGAGAGGACTTCAGTGAGCACGGGCAAACCTCCGGGTTCGTGTCCCGGGGCTTTATCCCGCCACGGGCCTCAGGGCAAGGGGCTCAGGTCCGGGCAGGCGCAAAGCCCAGCGCCAGCCCCGCTTCGGCCGCAGCCGGGTTGTCCCGGAAGCGCTCCCAATAAAGGTTCTGAGCCTCGCGCAGATCCGGGGTCACGCCAACCGTGGCCGCTCGTTGCAGAATCTGGCGCAGCCTGTGGCAGTCCGGGTGGTCCTGCTCCAGCAATCCGGCCACGTCACGGCCCACGCGATTGGTCAGCAGCTCGCGCTCGGGGTGGTCCTTCCCCCGTCCGGTCAGAAAGGCCAGAAAATCGCGGGAGGCGGAAACCTCGCCCATGATCCATTGCCAGCACAGGGCCGACCACATGCGGTCCCAGCGCTCCGCCGCCGTCTGCGTGGTCTGCGCCTCCCGATAGGGCAGAAAAAGATGCGCGCCCAGGCGGGTCTGCTCCACCTGACGGCCCCATTGCCCGGCCTCCGCGTGGCGCACCCA
>MNUQ01000018.1:6619-10286 GCA_001871085.1 Desulfovibrionaceae bacterium CG1_02_65_16 | reverse complement strand
CGCTTGCCCCAGGGGATGTACGCGGCGGGGATGCACTTGGCCGCGTCCGCGCCCACGCGGATGCACCCGGCCAGCGGATCGCCGCCCTGCGGCAGCTCCCAGGTCCAGGCGTAGTCGTCGCAGGCGCTCTCTCGCGCCCAGCGGATGCTGGCCCGGCCCGCATGGTGCCCGGGTCCATTCGGCCCGCCGGCCTCCGTCACCTCGATGTGCGCGGAAAGGCCCGGCCAATGCATGCTGGCCTCGCCGCCTGGTTCGGGCAGGCGCTCCTCGGCCCACATAAGGATGAGCGCCTGGGCCAGGATGGTTTCCGGGCTTTCGCGCCGGGGGCGCACCTCATGGGTCCACAGGTCGCGGCCGTCGCCCAGGGACGGATCGTTGCTCGAAGCCTGGCCGATGTGCGAGAGCAGCAGCGGCTCCAGGTCCTCCAGGCCGGTGCGCGCCCCCAGCTGCATGGCCCGCAGGGCGAAGGTCAGCGCGTTCAGCGGTTCGATGCGCCCCAGGTCATCGAAGAACCAGGCGCAGCTGGCGAAGGAGGAGAGCCCCCACTTCTCCATGGTGAGGAGTTTCAAGGCCGTGTCGCGCCCGGCTTCCGTCAGTCCCTTGCGCAGGTGCTTGCTCGCGTAGGCCTCCGGCGTGTCCAACCCGGAGAGCACGCGGCCGTAATTCACCAGCGCGTCCTCGGCATTGCGGAAGAGCGTGCCGCCAAGCGTCAGAAAATGCGTGTCCAGGCGGGATTTCACGGCTGTCAGGCCGTCGCGCAGGGGGCCGCGCCAGCGCTGATTCCAGCCGGGGCGGTGCTCGGCGCAGCAGCCGCAATCCGCGCGCCAGCGCTCCACGCCATGCACGCAGCTCCAGGAGCTGTTCTCGTGGATGCGCGCGCGCCGCTTGGGCGGATTTTCGGCCAGATATGCCGCATAGTTGGTGAGCGAACAGCCGGCCACGCCCGCCCGCGCCTGCGAAAGCGCGAAGGCCAGCGCCATTTCGCCGAACTTGAAGTGGTGGCCGTAGGTTTCGCCATCGGTGGCCAGGGCGAGCAGGCCCCGGCCGCCCTCCTGCGCGGCCAGCGTCGACAGCCGCCCCCAGAACAAGTCGCCGTGGCGCAGGAGCCCCTCAAAGGCCACCGCCTGCGAGAGGGGGCCGTTGTAGAAGTATACCGCTATGCTGCGGCCCTCGGGCAGCTCCACAAGGTAGGGCTCGCGGATGTCCAGGTCGGCCTCGGCGGCCGGGGTCCAGTCGTCGCGGTCAAGCGCGGCCACCTCGCGCGCCTGGCGCGGGGCCAGGATGGTGAAGCGCACGCCGGCCTGCGCCAGCAGATCAAGGGTGCGCGTGTCCACCGCCGCCTCGGAGAGCCACATTCCCTCGGCCGGGCGGTGGAAGCGCGCCGAAAAGTCGGCCAGCGCCCAGGCTATTTCCGCGCGCTTCTCCAGGTCGGTGGCCAGCGGCATGATGATGTGGTGGTAGATCTGCGCGATGGCGTTGCCGTGGCCCAGGCGCTCCAGGCTTTTGCGGTCGCCCTCAAGCACGCGGGCATACACGTCCGGGGCCTGCCGCTCCATCCAGGTGAGCAGCGTGGGCCCGAAGTTGAAGCTCATGTACTCGTAGCAGTTCATGATCTCGATGATGCGGCCTTGGCCGTCGAGGCGGCGCGCCCAGGCGAGCGGGGCGTAGCTCTCGGCGCAGATGCGCTCGTTCCAGTGGGTGGCGGGCGCTGCGCTGCCCTCGGGGAAAATGGTGTCCATCCAGGGATCTTCCCGGGGGGGCTGATAGAAATGGCCGTGGATGCAGAGCCTGTTTCCGCTCATGGAATCTCCCGCGCTGATTGGTTGTTTCTGTTTTCCTCCTATCCTGGCGTTGCCCGGGGGGCAAGGGGCGTCGACAAGCAGGCCGAGTGGGGGTATGTCCGAGGCCAGGGCGGTCCGATGCGGCTGCCGGAGGTGACGCTTTGAATCGTTTGCATTTTGGGGCCTGGTTGCTGTGGCCGGGCCTGCTTGCTCTGGCGCTGACGCTGACCGTTGCCGTCGTCTGTTCGGCCCCGCTCCCGGTGCTTGCCGCGGAGGGCGAAAACGTGGGGCATGTGAGCCGGGTGAAGGGCGTTGCCTATGCGCTGCATGGGGGCGCGCTGTTGGCGCTGACGCCCGGACTCCCCGTGCGCCGCCTGGACGTGCTCAAGGTAGGGCCCGGCGCGCGGGTCGAGGTGACCATGCTCGACGAGACGCACCTGATCCTTGGCCCGGACACGGTGCTCGCCATGGAGCGCTATGACCTGGGCCGGCAGAACGGCCAGGGCGCGGTGCGTCTGCTGCTGACCAAGGGCTCGTTCCGCGTGCTCACGGGGCAGCTTTCCGCCTTGCGCGGCGGGCCGTTTGAAATACTCACCCCGCTTGCGACCATCGGCCTCAGCGGCGCTGGCGGCGTGGATGTATGGGGCGGTTTCCTCGCGCCGGAGGAGCTGGGCGTGCTGCACCTTTCCGGCTCGGGCGTGTACGTTAAGAATGACGGCGGCCGGTGCAATGTTGCCCGCACCTTTGAGGGCGTTCGCCTCACCTCGCCCACGGCGCCGCCGCCGGAGCCGACCCTGTGGAGCCCGGAGCGCCGCGCCCAGGCCCTGCGCAGCGTGGCCTTCGACTAGCTCCTTCCTCGGACATTTTTGCCCTGGAACGCGCCATGCATGCCTCCGGCCATCAGCAGGAGGCGGGTATGGAACCGTTGCGGTTGTTCTTTTATCGCGAGGGCGAGCACTACGAGTACCCCCGGGACGTGCGGCAGGCCTACGGCGACCCTGTGCCCATCCCTCTCGCTCCAGAGCGGGCGGCGGAGCAGGGCTTCGTCCTTGAGGACAATCCGCGCGCGGCGGATTTTCTGATTCTGCCGTTCCGGCTTGATCCGGTCATTTGCCACAGACGCACGGCGTATGCGCGGAACTTTTTGGAGCGGCTGTCGTACTTCGCGGAGCTTGAGCGGCGGCATGTGCTCTTTGACTGCCACGACCTCGGCCAGCCCCTGTGCACCAGCGCCTGCATCATCACCGACGACCCCGCGCGCTCCAACCGCGAGGACCCCTTCATCCACAGCTTTCCGCACGCGCCGTATCCGCATGTGCTGGCCGCCGCGCCCAATTTCAACTTCGACGCCATCCGCTTTGACGTGAGTTTCGTGGGCGCTCTTTCCGACCCCGTGCGGCTGGCGCTGCTGGAATCGGTGCAGCGCGAGCCAGGCCTGCGCCATTACCTCAACGCGCCCGTGGCCCCGTACTGGGACCGCAGCGCCTCGTACCTGCACATGAAGAATCCGGCCCGGCGCAGGCCGTTGGAGCGCCTGTACACGGGCGTCATGCAGCGCTCCTGGGCCACCCTGTGCCCGCGCGGCCGGGGGTCGTCGAGCATCCGCTTCTTTGAGACCCTGTGCATGGGCCGGCTGCCGGTGCATATTTCCGACGAGTACACGCTCCCCCTGGCCGAGGACATCGATTACGGCGCGTTCTGCCTGTTTTTGCCCGAGGCCGAGGCGGAGAACGCCGGGCGGCTGGTGCGCGAGTGGCTGGCCGGCAAGAGCCGCGCCGAGCGCGAGGGCCTGTGCAGGCAAGCCCGCAAGGTCTGGGAGGAAAAGCTCGCCCCGGCGCGCGAGGCGGAGCTTGTGTTGACCATTTTGCGGCGGCATTTGCCGCTTG
>MNUQ01000018.1:0-6612 GCA_001871085.1 Desulfovibrionaceae bacterium CG1_02_65_16 | reverse complement strand
GCCTCGCGCGGCGTTTCCGCCCAGCCGGGCCAGCCGATTCAACTGGAACGGAGCACTCCGCTGAGCCGTCTTGCGCGGCTGGCCCCGGGCTGCCTCAAGGACGAGCCGCCCCGGCGCGTGTTCCCCGCAGGCTATTTCGCGGGCATGACGCTGGACGACGGCCGCAGCTGGTTTGGCGGGGCCATGCTGGTCAAGGACGGTCCCCGGCCCGGCACTGTGCTGGTGGATGGCGGGCTGGGCGAGCTGCCCCGCGTCGGCCTGAATCTGCTGTACCACGCCGGACGGCGGCTGCCCGCCAACGCCCAGGTGGCGGACCTGGGGTGCGGCGCGGGCGTCAGCTCCATTGTGTTGGCCAACGCGCTGCTGTCCCGCCGGAATCTGTCTGGCCGGATTTTTTGCGTGGAAAGCTGGGATGCGGCCGGACAGGCCTCGCTGGCGGCGTTTTGGGGCCACACGCGCGGCGCTGGCGTGGATTTTCTGCTGCATCCTCTGGCCATGCCGGCGGGTGAGGCGGCGGGGCGTTTCCGCGCTGCGTCCCTTGATTTGGTGCATGTGAATCGCGGCTGCGGCCCGGCGGCTCTCGCCCCCTGGTGGGACAAGCTGCGGCCCGGCGCCATGGCGCTGCTGCTGGAACCCTCGTGCGCGGCTGGCGACGGCTGGGACGCCTTCACCGAGGCGCATGGGGCCTGTCTGGAGCGCGGCGGCGGATTTGTGCGCCTGCGCAGGCCGGCAGGCGAAACGCTGACGGCCGCCTGCGCCTGAGAACGCGGGCTTGTCCGGGCAGTCGCCTGCCGCCCAGGCGACGTGCCGCGCTGTGTCCTTTGGGCTCCCACCCCAGCTCCTGAATGGGGCGAAGGGGGCGAATGGCCCCCGAATGGGGCCTACCCGAATGGGGCCCACCCGAATGGGGCTAGTCGAGGGTCTTGCGGTAGCGCAGCATGCCGATGGCGATGACCGCGAGGAAGAAAATAGCAATGGGCCAGATGTGCGTGAGCGACTCCATGCCCGTGGCGCCCTTGAGCAGCACGCCGCGCACAAAACGCAGGTAGTGCGTCAGCGGCAGGGCGGAGCCGAGGACCTGCGCCCAGGCCGGCATGCCCCGGAAGGGGAACATGAAGCCGGAGAGCAACAGCGACGGCAGGAAGAAGAACACGCTCATCTGCACGGCCTGCAACTGGTTCTTGGCCACCGTGGACAGCGTGACGCCGACGCTCAGGTTGGCGGCGATGAACACCAGGGAAAGAACGAAGATCGGAACGAGGCTGCCGCGCAGGGGCACGTCGAAGAGAAATTTCGAGGCCAGGATGATGAGCGCGATTTGGATGTAGCCCACCAGGATGTAGGGCGTGATTTTTCCCAGCATGACCTCCAGCGGCTTCACGGGCGTGGAGAGCAGGTTCTCCATGGTGCCGCGCTCGCGCTCGCGCGTTATGGCCAGCGAGGTGATCATGGTCAGCGTGAGGCTTAGAATGACGCCCATGAGCCCGGGCACGATGTTGTACTGGGTGACCGCCTCGGGGTTGTACTCCGCATGCACGCGGATGGTCACGGGCAGGTCGGTGGCGGCCAGCTCCGCGGCCGGGCCGGGCAGGTCGCGCGCAATGGCCCGGGAGACAATCTCGCGCAGGGAGGCCACCGCGCCGCTGGTGGCGGCGGGATCGGTGGCGTCGGCCTCCAGCAGCAGCACGGGCGTTTCGCCGCGCAGGAGCTTGCGCGAGAAATCCTCGGGAATGGTCAGCACGAATTGCGCGTCGCCGTTTTTCAGCGCGGCCTCGGCCTGCGCGCGCGAGCTCAGCTGCCCGGTCACGTCGAAATAGGTGCTGGTCTGCATGCCGGCCACTATGCCGCGCGAGTAGGGCGAGTTGTCGGCCGAGAGCACGGCCGTGGGCAAGTGGCGCGGGTCGGAGTTGATGGCGTAGCCGAAGAGGATGAGCTGCATGAGCGGGATGCCGATCATCATGGCGAAGGTCACCCGGTCGCGGCGCATCTGGATGAATTCCTTGTACACCACGGCGGCGAAACGCGAGAAGGTGAAGCCGATGTCGATAGTCATGGCTTGCGCGCTCCCCGCATGAGGTGGATGAAGACCTCTTCGAGATTTGTCTCAATGCGGCGGCATTGGTGCGTTGCGCCGCACGGGGACAGCGCGGCGACAAGGGACGCCTCGTCCGGACCGCTGACGTGCAGCGTGTTGCCGAAGGCCACCACCTGATCCACGCCGGGCTTGCCGCGCAGGATTTCCGAGAGCTCGTGCAGGTCCGGCCCGGAAATGCTCCAGGTGACGAGCCCGGAGTTCCTGATCAGCCCCTCCACCGTGTCCTGTGCGAGCAGATCGCCATAGGCGATGTAGGCCAGCCTGTGGCAACGCTCGGCCTCGTCCATGTAGTGTGTGCTGATGAGCGCGGTGACGCCCCGCGCGGCAAGCCTGTGCACAGCGTCCCAGAAATCGCGCCGGGCGCCGGGGTCCACGCCGGCCGTGGGCTCGTCGAGCAGCAGCAGGCTGGGGTCGTGCAGGGTGCAGGCGGCCAGCGCCAACCGCTGCTTCCACCCGCCGGAGAGGCTGCCCGCCAGGTTGTCCGCAAAGCGCGCCAGGCCGTTGTGTTCCAAGCAGTCGCCCACCAGCGCCGCGCGGTCCGGCAGGCCATACAGCCTGGCGGTGAAGTCCAGATTCTCGCGCACGGTCAGGTCCTCGTACAGGCTGAAGCGCTGCGACATGTAGCCCACGTGGGGTTTGATGCGCTCTGCCTGGGTGCGGATGTCCCAGCCCAGGCAGGTGCCGGAGCCGGAGTCGGCCGCGAGCAGGCCGCAGAGCATGCGGATGAAGGTGGTCTTGCCCGAGCCGTTGGGGCCGAGAAAGCCGAAAATTTCGCCACGGCGCACGCGCATGGACAGGTTGTTGACCACCACCTTGCTGCCGAAGCTCTTGGTCAGCCCCTGCACGTCGATGACAGAGTCGCCGCCGGCTCCAGACAGGCCGGCATCCGCCGGGGCATCGGCCGGGGCATCCGCCGGGGCATCCGCCGGGACCTTGGGCGGGGCATCCGTCGGGGCGCTGGATGGGCTCTGCGCGAGGCGCTTGGGGTCGAACAAGATGTCGGTCATCGTCGGCCCCGCTACTTCATCAGGGAGATGCGGCCGGGAGCCGCCAGCACGTCCACCGGCTGGCCGGGGTGCAGGGCCGAGGCGTTCTCCGGCGCGGGCTTGGCCTCCACCAGGAACACCAGCTTGGCGCGGCTCTGGCTGGAAAAGAGCACCGGAGGGGTGTACTCCGCCTGGGGGGAAATATAGGTGATACGCACCGGCACCTCGGCGGCCACCTTGTCCATGCGCACGCGGGCCTCCTGGCCGACGGAAAGGCCGCCCACGGCCTCCTCCGGCACATAAAAGCGCACCTTGATGTTCTCCGGCGGCAGCAGCACCACCACGGGCTTGCCGGCCGGCACCCATTCGCCCTGGCTGAAGAGCGTGTCGAACACCAGCGCCTTTTGCGGCGCGGCCTGGGTCTTCTGGTTCAGCGTCCAGGCGGCCTGCTCCACACGGGCCCTGGCCGCGTCCACCTCGGCCTTGGCGGCGTTCACCGCATCGGTGCGGGAGCCCAGCTTGGCGGTGGAGAGGGTGGACGACATCTCGCGCACCTGCTGCACCTTGAGTTCATAGTCCGACCGGGCCTGATCCATCTCCTCGGCGGAGATGGTCTGCTGGGCATAGAGCTGCTTGCGGCGCTTGTACTCAAGCTCGGAGAGGCGCATGGCCGTTTCCGTCTGGCCCAGGCGCGCGCTTGCGGTGGCCAGTTCGGTGGGGCGCTGCCCCTTCATGGCGTCGGCCAGCTTGTCCATGGACTGTTTGAGGGTGTGCGCGGCCACTGCCAGCGCCGCGCGCTCGTAATCCTGCTCCAGAATGAACAGCGTGGCGTTTTGCGCCACCGGCTGCCCGCGCCGCACGCGTAGCTCGGCCAGCGCGCCGGCCACGGGCGAGGCCACATGCACGTAATCCGCCTCCACATAGCCCTGGTAGGCCTGCGTTGTGGCGTTGAGGAACAGCTTGCGGCCCAGAAGCGCCAGCCCTGCGAGCAGCAGGACGAGCAGCGCCAGCCGGACCGGGACCGGAACGCGTCGGAAGATGGTGGTGCTTGGCTGCATGGCTTTCCCCTATCCGGGTTGGCGCGCGCTGTCAAACAAATGATTGAATCATGTGATTGAAATGTGTTCCGCGTGGTTGGGGACCATGGGACAGGCGGAATGGCGGTCAGCTCCGCAGCATGTCCACCAGCTCGCGCACATGCACGGGCAGTTCGTCGTAACTGCGCACGCACAAGAACACCTCGCGCGTGGCCCAGGAATCGGTGAGACGCAGCACGCGGATGTCCATGGTCTGCCGGCAGCGCGCCGCGGCTGTGTCCGGCATCACGGCCGCGCCCACTCCGTCGGCCACCATGCCGCCCACGGCCAAAAAGCCGCGCAACAACACGCGGCATTTCATCTCGCGGCCCAGCCGCGCGGCGTGCCCCTCCAGATATCGCTGGAACGGGCTGTCCTCGGCCAGTCCCACAAGCTCGTGCTCCAGCGCCTCGCTGAAGGAGACCTCCTCCCGGTCGGCCAGCGGGTGGTCCGGCGGCACGGCAAGCACAAACGTCAGCGTGCGAAAGGGAAAGATCTCCAGCTCGCCCAGGTCGGCTCCGGCGGCCATGACGCCCACGTCGGCCTTGCCGTCCACCACATCCTGCACAATCTCCGTGGAGAGCTCCTCGTGCATGTCGATGCTGACGTTGGGGTGCTGCGCAAGGTAGGCGGAGAGCAGCTCCGGCAGAAACTCCGAAAGGCTGGCCGTGTTGCACAGCAGACGTATATGCCCCTTGAGGCCCTTGGCGTATTCGCCCATTTCGCCAAGCATGTTTTCCCAATGCGTCAGCACGATGCGCGCGTGGCGGTTGAGCGTCTGGCCCGCCTGCGTGGGGGTGACGCCCCGGCGTCCGCGCGAAAGCAGCGGCACCTCCAGCACGTCCTCCATGCCGCGTATGCGCGCGCTGGCCGAGGCGAGCGCCAGGTGCGAAAGCTCCGCGCCCTTGGTAATGCTGCCGCTCTCCACCACGTGGACGAACAGCCGCAGGTCGGTAAGGTCAAAGGACATGCGCGGACTCCTGAGCGTTTCGGTCGAGGCGGGGTGGCGGACAAGCCTTCGTCCGTACCGAAGGCATACTTAAAAACTTCCACATTTACAACCGCCTTGGCCAACAGCATGATTCATCAAGGCAAGCGACGTGGCCGTCGTCTGTTCGTTCGCCCGACGGGTCGTAACGACCGGCGACGCGCCCCGCGCGCATGCGGGAAAGATGACCGCGCCAGCCTTGTCTGTAGCAGGTTTTTTCTTTGCGTGTTGGTGCGCGCTGGTGCGTGTTGGTTTTTTGTCAGCACCGCCTGCTAAAATGCGGACGGTTCGTGTTGGCGCGAGGACATTTCCGCCGCCGCGACCAAGGCGCGTCAGGCCGACGCCATGGGCATTCCCGGCGGGGCCTGCTGGGCCTGGCCCCCGTAAGCACAACGCCGACCCCTTCCTCGGACCCCGGATGCGCGCTCACTGCGCCGCGCGTTTCCGGGGTCTGTTTTATTGGCCGGAAATGGCGCCCCGTTGGGTTGCCTCCGGGGGCTGCGCGCCCCCCGGCCCCGCGTGATTGAAGGGGGGCGCGATTCCAAAAGGGTAGCTCAGCGGAAAGGGCCTCAGGCCCTTGGGCCGCCAGAGGCGTTCCTCAGAAGATCCTCCACCAAGAGCGGCATGCCCCGGCAGGGATCGGCCTCAAGCGAAAGCGCCTGCTTGGGGCATTTGCTGACGCAGGCCCCGCAGCCCATGCAGCGCGCGGTTTTTATCTGCAACGCGCGGTCGCGCGCCTTAAGCGCCCCGAACTGGCAGAACTGCGCGCAGTTGCCGCAGCCCACGCATTTCCCGGCGTCCACGCGCACGACGTACCCGGAGCTGGCGAGCATGCCCACGCCGTGGCGCTGGGCGGCCATGGCCCCGCAGCAGCAGGAGCAGCAGTTGCAGATGGCGTAGAAGCGGCCGAGCATCACATCCTTGAAGAAGGCGTGGTGCACATGGCCGCGGGCGTTTTCGGCCTTCAGAATGGCCACGGCCTCTTCGGGGTCGACACGGCGGGCATGGTGCGTGGCCCCGTGGTGCTCCAGCACCATGGAGGCGAATGGCTCGCCCATGACCATGCATACGTCCATGGGCGTGCAGTGGTCTTTTTTCGCCGCGCGGCAGGGACAGTCGAACACCACGACATGGTCCGGGTTCTGGAGCACGATGTCCCGCGCGAGGGTGTACGGGACCACGGATTCCGGCGTGGTGACGGTGACCTCGCGGCCGATCTTGACGAGTTTGACGGCCTCGTCGGTGGGGATGACCTTGCCGTGGTAGGTGTCGGCGAAGCGGGGGCCGCTGTCTCCGCCCGGGGGGGCGGCGGCGTGGGCGGCGCGCTGGGCCTTGCGGCGTCTGTCCACGCGGGCGGGCAGGAGCTTGTCGAGCCAGCGGCTCCCCCTGGCCAGCAGTCTGACCAGGGGGTGCTCGCCGGTGATGAGGCGGATGTAGAGGTAGGGCCAGCGCAGGTAGAGGTAGCCG
>MNUQ01000005.1 GCA_001871085.1 Desulfovibrionaceae bacterium CG1_02_65_16 | reverse complement strand
AGACCCCTTCCCTGCCCAGGTCAATCGCGGGGAGCGGCGGCAACGCGCCCAGCCCGCGCGGCCAACCGCGCCTGTGGCGACAAACAATCGGGGGAGCCACTGGCAGGACGGAAGCCTCGCCATGGCTCCGCCCCGCTCGATTTTCCCGGCAGGCCATGTCCGGCGGGCGTTGCGACGGTGGGGAGGCCGTTCGGCGTCAAAAAAACGTCAGTTGTTCCGGCACATTCATTTTTGGCATTTTGCCAATTTTGGAATGAGCATGGGCACCCGGCGCGCATACTCCCTCCACGCCGGACCCAGCTCTCCCGCGAGACGGCGTTCCTCCAGCCAAGTGCCCAGAAGCATGTATGCGCAGCCGAACAGCGCGAACACCAGCCCGCCCAGGGTCTGCCGGGGCGCGGCCAAAAGAAACAGCATGCCGCCGGCGTGCATAGGGTGCCGCACCAGGGAGTAGGCGCCGCGAGTGCTAAAATCCTTATGAATATCAGATTCATCTGGGATGCGGCCGCGCACGGTGCTCCACAATTGCGCAAGCCCCAGCAGCTTCATGCCGCCCATGGAGAAGCCGGCCCAGCCAAGCAGCGCCAGCCCGGCCGCCTGCGCAGCATACAGAATAATCTTCGGCGTCAGGGAAAGATCCCACAGCACCTGCGGCATCTCCGGCTCCTTGACCAGCACGAGCCAGAAGGTCCACAGGCTGATGACGGTGTAGCCCAGCGGATAGAGCGCGTAGCGCGGGCCCAGCGCCAGCTCGAAGGCCGCCTTGACCCGCCGCGTGGCCAGCACGCTGTGCAAAAAACCCCAGCCAGTCCACAGGCCAAAGGCATAGGAGGCAGCGGCCACGGCCTCGGGCGGCAGCGCCATTACGCGGCGTCCTCATCTTCCGGCGGCAGACCGGGCAGCCAGCCGTCGAGGAACTCCAGCACGCGCCGGGCGTTCTCCTCCACGGGGCGCAGGGCGTCCAGCACGCATTCGGCGTCCGGATTCTCCTCGTAGGGCACGTCCAC
Source organism: Desulfovibrionaceae bacterium CG1_02_65_16 (assembly GCA_001871085.1). Classification (GTDB taxonomy): domain Bacteria; phylum Desulfobacterota; class Desulfovibrionia; order Desulfovibrionales; family Desulfovibrionaceae; genus Humidesulfovibrio. Next base: position 5,653 of record MNUQ01000005.1, on the reverse strand, counting down.
CCCCACCACCTGCCCCAGCCCCGGCACGGCGACGCCGGTGCGCCGGCGCTCCAGGGCCTTCTGATACATGCCTGGCATGACGTAGCCCTTGTGTTGCGGACCATGGGCCGCCTGCATGGAGCGCACGGCCTCGCGGCGCATGGCCTCGGGCAGGGGGCAGCGCACCAGCACCTCGGCGAAGCGGGCGATGCGCTCACGCGCCTCCTGGCGCATGGCCAGCCGGTAGGCCGTGGCGTCGAGAATGACATTGCGGCCCGCGGCGGTCAGCCCGGCGGCCTCCTCGGCAAAGAGCGTGTAGGAGCGGGCGCGCTCCTCGGCGCTGTAGTCCGGATGGAGAAAGTAGCTCTTGCGGCGCTCATCCATGGAAAAATACTCCACCGCCACCCCGCGCGCGGCCAGCTCCCCGCGGACGGCCCGGGCGATGGTGCTTTTGCCGCAACCGGGCAGCCCGGTGAACCACAGGGCCCAGCCCGGCGTCATCCCCGATGCTGGGGCGACGGGCGCTGCGTCGGCGGGGGCGATGGGGGCGTCCGTATTCTCGTCGGTCATGGCTGCTCCAGCAGGCGGTTCACGCCCATCCAGTCGAAGGGCGAAGCGTCCAGCACGCGCGTGAGGAAGCGCACCAAGGCGTCGCGCACGGGCGCAGGATGGTTAGGATACCACTCGGGCGAGACGATGACCAGCGCCCGGAACACGAAGAACGGGGCCATGACCTCCAGAATCTCCGCGTCGCCGCTGGCGTCGAGGTACTCGGTGAACAGCGCATTCCACAGCTGGGCGAAGGGCCCAGTGAGCCGCCCGGATTCCGGATTGTGCAGCAAGCCAAAGAGCAGATAATTGGCCGCCAGCGAGGCCAGGTCGCTGGCCGGCTCGCCCCACTCGCCCCGGCTGCGGTCCAACACGGAAAATCCGCGCGGCGGCGCGCCCGGGCCGCCCTGCGCATCCGGCGGCTCCACCAAAATGTTCCAGGGGTGCACGTCGCCGTGAACCGCCGCCAAACGGCCTGCGTGGCCGCGCAGCTTCCAGCGCCAGTCAACCAGGCGCTTCTCCAGGGCGATGAAGGCCGCATCCGGCAAAAAGCCGCAGGGGTGCGGAAAGGCCTCGTCGATGAGGCCCAGGATGCACTCGCTGGCGCCGATGAGATTACGCACGTGGCGGTAATAGAGGTCCGGATCATCGCGCTTCTGCGCGTGGATGCCCGCCATCCAGCGGGCCAGCGCTCTCGCCATGTCCAGGTCCTCCGGCCGGAATCCGCCCTTGAGGATGCGGTCCAGGTCGAGGAAATAGTCGTAGCCGGTGAGCTTTTCGTTGAGGATGAAGAATTCGCGCGGGCGGGTCACGGGCACAAGCCGGTTGTCGGCGTCCACATAGCCCAGGCCCATGGGCCGCACATGGCGCGGCAGGCGCGCGCTGGTTTCAAACTGGAACATGAGGATGGCCGCGCGGTCCCAGTAGAACTGGTGGCCGTACTTGTCGCCGCGCATGACGGAGAGCACGCCCTCGCGCAGCTCGCCGCCGGCCTCGAACCGCACGAGCAGCGGCTTGCCGTAGCCAAAGCGTTTAATGCCCTGCTTGTCGAGCGTGCCTATGGCCCCAAGATCCACGAGACGCGCGTCGGGCCCATAGGCCTGGCGCAGGTACTCGGCGACATTCTCCGGCTTCAGGTCAATCATGGGGACCCTCCCGGCGGGCCGCCCGGGCAAGGCGGCGTTTGGCGGCCGGCCTAGACGGTCTGGCCGCAGTGGGCGGAAAGCCTGGCGTTGAAGCCGGCCACGGTGAAGCGGTGCTCCTGGGTGCCTTTCTTCTCTACGCAGTAGGCGGCGCACACGCTGCCCAGCTCGGCGGACTTGGCGAGGCTGCGGCCCAGGCTCAGCCCCTTCAGCAGGCCGGCGCGGAAGGCGTCGCCCGCGCCAGTGGGATCCAGCGCCTTGTCCACCTTGAGGGCGGGCACGCGGGTTTCGCTCGCGCCCTGCGCGATGAGGCTGCCCTGGTCGCCCAGGGTGGTGACGAGCGCGCCCGTGCGGTTGAGAAGCTCCGCGCGGGAAAGGCCCGTGGCCTTCATCACCATCTCCAGCTCGTAGTCGTTGGTGCACAGGGCGAAGGAGCCATCAATGGCCTGGGCCATCTGCTCGCCGGTGAGCACGGGGATCTGCTGGCCGGGGTCGAAAATATAGGGAATGCCCGCCTTTTTGAAAGCCGCCGGCAGCTCCACCATGTCTTGCACGTTGCCGGGCGAGACAATGGCCATCACCGGGCCCTGCTGCTTCTCCGCGAAGCGGTAGCCGCAGGGTTCGCGCATGGCTCCGGGGTTGAACCCGGTGATCTGGTTGTCGCTTTCGTCGGTGGTGATGTAACACCCGGCGGTGAACTGATCGGCCACGGTGCGGATGCCGGAAAGCGAAAGACCGAGGTCCGTCAGGCGCTTGGCATAGGGCGCAAAATCCTTGCCCACGGAGCCGAGGATGAGCGGCTTTTCGCCCAGCATGGCGAGATTGTAGGCGATGTTTCCGGCCGTGCCGCCGCAATACTCGCTGAGGCCCTCCACCATGAAGCTGACATTCAAAATGTGGATCTTCTCCGGCAGGATATGATCGGCGAATTTGCCGGGGAAGTTCATGATGCGGTCGAGCGCCAGGGAGCCGGAAACGTAAAGCTGCATGATGCCTCCAGGAATGAGACGGGAGGTCCCCGTCGGATGGTTTCGGTTGTCGGTCATCGCGGGGCGGTCTCGGCCTCGATCCAGCGCAGGAAGTCGGGGTTGCCCGCCTCTATGGGCAGGGCCACCACGCAGGGGCACTCATAGCTGTGCGCGCGCGTCAGCGCCTCGGTGAGGGCCGGAACAAGGGCTGTCGTGGTCTTGAGGATGAGCACGACCTCGTCGGCGCTCTCCAGCCTGCCACGCCACCAATACAGCGAGCGCATGCCCGGCAGGATGTTGGCGCAGGCGGCCAGCCTGCCCTCCACGGCCAACCGCGCCAGGCTTTCGGCCTCGGCCTGGCTGGGCGCGGTGACGTAAACAAGCTGCGCGCCCATGCCCCTCCGGTCTACTTGGCGCCCGGCTGCGCATTCAGCTTTGCGCAAAGGGGCTTGGCGTTCGGCTTGGCCGCGGCGAGATACTCGGTCACGGCCTCAGCCTCGTCATCGGAAAGTTGCGCGCCGTTGCCGCGCATACGCTCAACGGTCTGCTGCCAGACATCAAGCGAGCGGTTGCCCAGCAACCCGCAGATGCGCGCGGTATCGTGGCAGCCGGAGCAGCGCTCCGCAGCCAGTTTGCCAGCGCTCACCTGGGCGAACACCAGCGAGGCGGCCATGAGCAAAGTATAGGACCCGACAGCAAATATAACAAGCTTTTTCAAAGCTCTGCCCTCGTAACATGGTTGATCGGCGCGAACGGTCGCAACCGCCGCGCGCTTCACGGTTTGAATCACACTTCAGGCCGCCTTGCAACTTGAAAAGCGCGCTTTCGTAACATTGCTGTATTCTATTAAATTACGGTTAGATATGACGGAAAGCCCTCCAACCGTATGCCGCTGCTTGCCTCCCGCCCCGGCGGATGCTACCCACCCCGGAACCCGCCCGCCTTCCGGGCGGACAGGAGGTTTCCATGCCCGCGCAAAAGCCCACGGCAAAGCCGGCAAAAAAAAGCACGCCTCAAGCGCTGGCACTGGCCGCGAAAAAGACGAAGGCGACGCTCACGCCACAGGCGGCAAAAACCCTGCGCGCGCGCGCCCAGGCCGTTTTCGCCATTCTGGCCGCACGCTACCCCGAGCCCGCGCCCATGCTGGACTACGCCGACGCCTGGGGCCTGCTGACGGCGACCGTGCTGGCCGCCCAATGCACCGACGCGCGCGTGAACCAGGTGACGCCGGAGCTTTTTCGCCGCTGGCCGGCAATCGCCGATCTCGCAAACGCGGACGTGACGGAAATTGAGGAAGTGGTACGCTCCACGGGCTTTTTCCACAACAAGGCCAAGAACCTCAAGGCTGCTGCGACGCGCGTCATGGAGACCTACGGCGGCGCGGTGCCGCGCACCATGGCCGAGCTGACCACCCTGCCCGGCGTGGCGCGCAAGACCGCCAACATCGTGCTGGGCAGCGCCTTTGGCATAAACGAGGGCATCGCCGTGGACACCCACGTGACGCGCCTGTCCTTCCGCCTGGGGCTCACCCAGAGCCGCGACCCAAAAATCATCGAGCGCGACCTCATGCCGCTATTCGAACGCGACCAGTGGATGGACATCAACCACTTTCTCGTGTTCTTCGGCCGCGAGGTGTGCGACGCCAGAAAACCCAAATGCGCCGCCTGCCCGCTGGCCGCGCTGTGCCCCCGCGAAGGAGTCCAATGACCGCCCAAACGATGGAAAACCTCGGCCGCTTCCACATCACCCACACCGACGGCCTGGCCCGGCGCGGCAGCCTCGTCACCAGCCACGGCGTGATCGAAACGCCCATCTTCATGCCCGTGGGCACCCAGGGCAGCGTGAAGGCGCTGGCCCCGGACGATCTGGTGAACGCCGGATCGCAGATCATTTTGGGCAACACCTACCACCTGTACCTGCGCCCGGGCGACGAGCTGCTCGCGCGGATGGGCGGCCTGCACCGCTTCGCCAACTGGACCAAGCCCATACTCACCGATAGCGGCGGCTTCCAGGTCTTCAGCCTCAAGGAGATCCGCAAGCTTTCGGAGGAGGGCGTGGAGTTCCGCTCCCATCTCGACGGCAGCAAACACTTCTTCTCGCCCGAAAAAGTCATGTCGATCCAAAATAACATCGGCTCGGACATCATGATGGTGCTGGACGAGTGCGTGGGGTACGGGGCCGACTACGACTACACGGAAAAAAGCCTGGAGCTGACCACCCGCTGGGCCAAACGCTGCCGCGCCGCGCACCCCAGGCACAAGAACGGGCAGTTGCTCTTCGGCATCACCCAGGGCGGCTTCTTCAAGGATTTGCGCGAGCGCAGCCTTGAGCAACTGGCCGAGATCGACTTCGACGGCTTCGCCATCGGCGGGCTCTCCGTGGGCGAGAGCATTCCCGAAATGTACGACATGCTCCGGCACATTGCGCCCATGCTGCCGGCCGACAAGCCGCGCTACCTCATGGGCGTGGGCACGCCCATGGACATCCTCACCGGCATAGAGAACGGCGTGGACATGTTCGACTGCGTGCTGCCCACCAGAAACGCGCGCAACGGCACCCTGTACACCAGCCAGGGCAAGGTGAACATCCGCCGGGCCGAGTACCGCGAGGACCCCTCCCCGCTCGATCCCGACTGCCAGTGCTACACCTGCCGCACCTTCAGCAAGGCCTATCTGCGCCATTTGTACGTGGCCCAGGAGCTGCTCTCCTACCGGCTGAACTCCCTGCACAACATCACGTTCTTTCTCACCCTTGTCCGGCAGGCGCGCCAGGCCATAGAGCAGGGCCGCTTCACCCAGCTCAAGGCGCGCTATGCTGAGGTTTTCGCCCCCGCTTCGGCCAAGGGGGACGGCCCGGCCCTGGAACCCGGGGCGTAAGCCGTGCTGCGCCGCCTGCTCGCCCGCGGCCTCATGCTCTGGGGGGCGCTGTGCCTGCTGGCGGTGCTGGCCGGCGGCGCGCTGCTGCTCTGCGCCGGGTGGTGGCTGCCCGTGGTGGACACGCCGCGCAAGGCCGACG
>MNUQ01000127.1:510-7329 GCA_001871085.1 Desulfovibrionaceae bacterium CG1_02_65_16 | reverse complement strand
CGGCGGGGCTTTTCTCGCATGGTAACCCTGATTTTGTACCACCCCTGTACTCCTTGTGCACCTTTGGATCATTCTATCCATGCGACGAACAATCTAGAATAAGGCGGTAACTCTCCCTCGCCGGCCGCGTGCTCGCGCGGTCGCCCGCGACCTGCTTCCCAAAAACTGGAACGTGCCAAATGAGAGCATTCTCGTTTCTTGAAGATGACCCCAACCTTGGACCATTCGGTGTGAGAATTTTCCCAGGTTTGAAGATGACCCCAACCTTGGACCATTCAAAATGAGAAAATTCTCAGTTAGGTTTGGCACACCCCGAACCGGAGGATTTTTCCATGAAGAAGTCGCGGTTCACAGATTCGCAACTCACATTCCTCCTGCGCCAGGCCGAGGAAGAGGCGGTCGTGGAGGACAGCCGCAAGGCCGGAGCTCAGCCCAGGCATACTCCCGCTGGCGCACAAACGCAGCGCTCCACCACCACGTTTTTCTAGCGCAATATACCATAATAGCAGTACATATTACCTGTCCCGCCGTTTGACAAAGCCGTCCGGCTTCCGTACCTTGCCACCATGACGCCCACGCCCCTCCTCGACCAGGTCACCATGCTTGTGCCCACGCGCAACAGGCAGGGATATCTGCGCAACATTCTGGAAATGTACAAGGACGCTGGGCTCAAAATCATCGTCGCCGACACCTCTCCCGCTCCGCTGCCCGGCGTGGAGGCGTATTCCAACGTGCGCTACACGCACTTTGTCGAAAAACCTTTCATCGACGTGCTGCGCTTTCTGCTGGAGTCCGCATCCACCGAGTACATCGTCATGCGCGCGGAGAACCGGCACATCACCGTGAACGGCATAGCCCGCTGCATGGCCCTGCTTGCCGAGCGCCCCGACTGCGCCCTGGCCCATGGCGCGCACGTGTGGGTGCGGCAAAAGCGCGGCAGGCTGGAGTCCTGGCCCTGTTACGATGGCGGCGGCCAGACCGGCTTCGGCGGTCTGCCGGGGCTGATGCAGGAAACCGCCGAGGAGCGCCTGTTGGCCGCCTTTGACCCCATGGTGAGCCTGTACTACGCCGTGGAGCGCAGACAAAACATCCTCGACGTGCTGGCCCAGGCCGGGGGCATTGAAAACCTGAACGCCTTCGAGGTGCTGCTGACGGCCATCAAGGCCATCAACGGCAAATGCGCCCGCGTGCCCGTGCTTTTCTGCGCCGTGCAGGAGCGCGCCAGCGCGCTCAAGGGCGCGCGCAACCTCTACGACGGCTTCGACACCGTGGCCACGGCCCCGGCCTACGCGGAGCAGTATGCCCGCGTGGTCAACGGTATAGCCTGCCACCTGCGCCAAAAAACCGGCCTCGACGCCGCCCGGGCCGAGGCCCTGACGCGCGAGAGCCTGCGCCGTTTTCTGGCGCGGCTGGGTGGAAAACGCCCGGAGACTGGTTGGCAGCGGCTGCGGCGCAAGGCCGGGCGGTTCGCGGGCTCGGCCCTGCGTCTGGCCGGCGTGCCCGATGCCGCCGCGGCCCGGCGCATGAACGCCTATCTCGCCGGGTTGGAAAACGGCAAGCGCGACTACGAAGCGTTGCTGGCCATCATCCGGCGAGGCTACAGCGAAGGCTGGTAGCCCGACCCCATCGTCCCCGCGAAGGCGGGCGGAAACAAAGGAGCGCTCATGTCCTGCAATCTTCTGCTGCACGTGGACGGCGACGACGCCCCACTCGCAATGGCCCTGCGCAATGCGGAGAACTACGCCAACGCGGCCGGGGGCTGCGCCATGGCGCTGGTGGTCAATGGCCCGGCGGTTGCGCTGCTGCGGGCGGGCGCCTGCCCCCGCGAGGCGGACATCGCGCGGCTGCGCGGCCGGGGCCTGCGGCTGCTTGTGTGCGGCAACGCCCTAAGGGACCAGGGCATGACCATGGCCGATCTCATCGCCGGGGCGGAAGTGGTGCCCGCGGGAATTGTGGAGCTGGTGCGGCTGCAGGCGGAGGGCTACGCCTATGTGAAGCCCTAGGCTGAAAAGAGCGCCGAGCAGCGAAAGACGGAGCCCCCCGCGAAGCCTCGCGAGGGGCGGACGGAGTCTAGTGGTGAATATAGTGCTTGTACATGAACACTGCGATCAAACCCAAACACGCAAGCGCGCCGGCAATGGCGCCCAAGTCACCAAGTCCCATGAGGCCTCCCAGGGCTTTCGCCCAATCATTCGCCAGCAGGCGGCGGAAGTCGTCCACCGGGTTTCCGACACCCCAGCAGCGGGGCGTTGCGTTCAGGATCCCTCTGCGCCCTGCGCGCGTCCCAGCAGCACTGTGTCGTAAAAAACGCACAGGTGCGACGCCGCGTCGTAATCGCGCTTAAAGTCAAAAAGCTTCAGCCGGCCAATGCCGTGCAACGAACCAAGAATCATGTAGGCCAGCTCGCCGGCGTCGGCCACGCGGAATTCGCCAGCCGCCGCGCCCCGCTCCAGCACGGCCACAACGCCCGCGTACAGATGCTCGTAGAAGCCGGCAACGCCGTGGCCCAGGCGCGAGGCCGCGCTCTGGTACAAAAACTGCGCGCCCTCGACATTATGGTCGAGAAAGTCGAAATGGTGGCGAAAAAGCGCGTGCAGGCAGTCGAGCGCGCACCCGCCGAGGCAGGACTTGCGAAGGCCGGCCGTGTACTCTGCGTCCAGCTCCTGGGCCACGGCCCGGATGACGCTTTCCTTGCTGTCGAAGTAGTAGAAGAGAAGCCCTTTGGCCACGCCGGCCTTCTCGGCAATGGCGGCGATGGTGGCGGCCTTGACGCCCTTGGCGGCGACCAGGCTTCTTGCGGCGTTGAGCAGACTGCGGCGCGTATCCATGCAAGCCTCGCAATTGGTTTGACCAAACGGTCAACCCACGGCAACGTTCCATCCTCGCGGAACAATTGTCAAGCGCGCGCACGCGGAGCTTTGGCCAAAGGGCTCCGCTGAATGACGGAAGAATGCCGGGTCATTCGGCCAGTCATTCGGCGAGGCCATTCGGCGAGGCCATTCGGCGAGGCCATCCGGCGAGGCCATTCGGCGAGCCATTCGGCGAGCTCTGCGCCATGGCTAGGGATGAGCAAAAAAATGCGGGAGGGGATTACCGGGGCGTATGCCGGGCGGCATGCTCGGGCAGCACGGGGATGACGCCACGGCCCATGGAGCCAGAAGCCGACGCGCCGCATAACACGCCGCGCGCCCAGGTTCTGGTCCAAGAGGGGAAAAAGACGGGATTATCCACAACAAGACGCGCCTTGGAGCGGTCGTCGTCCGCATGGGCCATGGCGGAGAAGCTGCCCGCGTGCGCGCGGTGCAGGTACAGGGGCTCGGTCACATGGGCGAAACGCGCGCCGAGCAACGCCAACTGGATCCAGAAGTCCCAGTCCTCGTAGAGCGTGGCATGACGAAAGCGCGCCCCGCGCTCCCACAGGTCGCGGCGAAACAGCGCGGTGGGCGGGAGAATGTTCTGGTTGGCCAGCAGCAACTTGTGATAGTCGCGCAGCGGCACCGCGCACACGGGATGGGCCGTCGCAGACTCCGGGCCCGAGTGTCCGGCTTCCTCGCGCAGGTAGTCGGGATAGGCGACATCCGCGCCGGCCTCCAACGCCCGCACGGTTTGGGGCAAAAAATCCGGCAGCAGCTCGTCGTCCGGGTCCAGGGTCAGCAGGAACCGACCGCGCGCCTGCGCAAGCCCGGCGTTGCGCACCGGGCCGGGCCGGCCTGCGCGCGGCACGCCAAAGACCCGCCAGGCGGCCAGATCCATTTTGGGCACCAGCCGGCGCGCAAGGTCAAGGGAGCCGTCGGTGCTGGCGTCGTCCACAAACAGCACCTCAAGACACCGCGTGTCCATATTCTGTGCGCGGATGGAGTCGAGACATCCCGGCAGATAGCCGGCGTAATTGTGGTTGGGAATGACGATGGACACCAGCGGGCCGGCGGTCCCGCCGCCTCCCGCACGCGCATTGTTCCGAGCGCGCGTGTCCGCCGCATTGGAGAATTCTGGCAGATCGGACATCGTTCCCCACCCAGCCACGAGGCGCACACTGTGCGCATGTGCCCATCCGAATGGTTCACGCCTGGCTTTTTTCCCGCCCGGCATCCTGTTCCAACGGTACCGCCGCTTCTTGCAACTCCAGAATTCTTATCGGCCGCAACAGGCGAAAGCTTACCCTTGACCGCCCCGCCCCCGCTGGGTAGCTTTGCGGAGCGGGCCGGACCAGCCCCCGCAAAAAGCAACCCGCCGGCCTACGCGCCGGCAGAATATAAGGAGAAAGCCATGCGCTGCGCCTGTCTCATGTGCGGCTACATCTATCACCCGGAAAAAGGCGACCCGGAGCGCGGCATTGCGCCCGGCACGGAAGCCAGCGACCTGCCGAAGGAATGGACCTGCCCCAAGTGCGAGGCCGACCAGGACGCCTTCGCCATGATGGAGGACGACGAGGACGAATAGGCCTCCATGGCCCACTCGCCGTTTTTTTGATGAAGGGGATTGCGGAAACGCGGGGGAATCAGGCGATGGCGTTGAGCAGCACGCCCGTGGTCTCGTCCGCCGCGCGCACCATGGTCACGTTGGCGGAATAAGCTTGGCTGGTCTCCATAAGACCCACCATCTGCGTGGCGACATCCACGCCGGGCTGTTGCGCGCGGGACACGTTCGCCACCACGACGCCCTGGCCTCCGGGTCCGTCGGCGAAATCCGTCCGCAGCGAACGGTAGCCCTCTGTGCTCACGTTGGCGATGTTATGCGCCGTGGCGTTCAGCGAGACGCCGAGCGCCCCAAGCGCCTGCACGCTGGACGATGCGTCGCTCATATCCTGCTCCTTTGCTCCGCGCCCTGTCTGGGCAGGTCATGGAATCAGGCCGTGTAATTCACAATGTGCCCGATGTAGTCCTGCTCCCTCGCGGTGGGGTTCGCCAAATCCGCCGAGTAGTCGCGATTGAGCAGCACCGAACTCCAAAACTGGCTGGCCTGCTCCTGCGGGCTGCCAATCAGCGTCTCGGCCAGGGGCCGCAGGGTGCCGGTCTCCATGTCCGGCTTGACGGAGACGTGCAGCGGCGTCTCCACTGGTCCGTTGTCGGAGTCGAAAATCTTGCCGCTGGCCAGCTCCAGCACCTGGGAGCGGGCGTTGGCGTCGGCTTCGACCCCGTGCGAGGCAAGCTGACCGGTCTGCACGTCGCGGCTGGCGTTGAGAATATTCTCCGACGCCGCCATGGCGGAAAGATCCAGGGCCGTTACGGCCTGTGCGGTCCAGCCTTGATCAATGCTCACAAGCGCCTCCGCGTCCCGCCTTTGTCTGACAGGACCCTACGCTTTCCCCCTACCCCTGTTCAGCGAAACTTTCAATAGAGGCCTGCGCCGAGTGGCCATGAATGGACTCGAAGGACTCCACCTCGACATGGAACCAGGTGATGCGCTTGTGTTCGGAAAGCCCTTTGGCCGCCGCGCGCACCACATCCTCCACAAAAGCCGGGTTGGCGAAGGAAGATTCGGTGACGAACTTCTCGTCCTCGCGCTTGAGCAAGGTATAGACCGGCGAGGAGCCCGAGCGCTCGGCGATCTCGATCAAGTCCTCCAGCCAGAGAAAGCCCTTGAACTTGGCCTTGATGCGCACGCTGGTGCGCTGGCTGTGCGCGCCCTCGTCGCTGATGGCCTTGGAGCAGGGGCACACGGTCATCACCGGCACGTCCACGCCGAGCGTGAAATCGAGCCGGCCGTTCTCATACGCGCCCACCACGGAGCAGGGATACCCCATGACCCCCTTGGCCCGGCTTTTGGGCGAGGTCTGGCGCAGAAAGTACGGGAAATCAAAGCGCGCATAAGCCCGCCGGGCCTCCAGCCGCCGGCAGATGTCCGAGAGCAGCTTCTCCAACGACGCGCGAGAGAGTTCCTCCCCCCAGTTCTCCAGCGCCTCCACAAAACGGCTCATGTGCGTGCCCTTGAAGGATGCGGGCAAATCCACGGCCAGGTCCACGCGGGCCACGGTGTGCTGCGTGCCGGACTCGCGGTCGCGCACGACCAGCGGCAGATGCAGATCCTTCACGCCCACGCGGTCGATGGGCATCGGCACCGGGGCCGGGTGCTTCTGAACGTCCTCCATGGTGCTTGAAGCGGAAGCCGCCATTAATCGATCTCCTGCCCGGTGGTGGTGAGCACCAGATGCCCGTGTTTGACGCCCTTGGTGGATATGAGCTTCTGCCCCAGCGCCTTTATGACTTCGGCAAGGCCCTTGAGCACCAGCACTTCCAGGCAGTTGTGGTGGTCCAGGTGCACGTGCATGGTGGAGAGGATGACCTCGTGGCTTTCGTGCTGAAGCTCGGTGAGCTTTTGCGCCAGGCCGCTGTGGTGATGGTCGTAGACAAGGGTGAGCGTGCCGGCCACCTCGCCGTCGGAGTTCTCCCACTGGCGCTGCACCAACATGCTGCGGATAAGGTCGCGGATGGCCTCGGAGCGGGTCTGGTAGCTCTTCTCCTTGCAAAGAACATCAAACTTGTCGAGCAGATCGGAGTCGAGCGAAACGCCGAAGCGGATGGTCTCTCCCATAGTCAGCCTTCCTTACGATTTGGCGCCCGCGCGGGTCAGCTCGCGCAGGTGCACGGTCATGTTCTGCCCGCTCTGGGCCACCTTGGCGGTGAGCGGGGTGGCGACGCGCCAGCCGCGGGCGCGCAGCTTGCCGCACACGCCGGCGGAGACGCTGCGCTCCGGGTCGGGGATGAGCGCGCGCCCCCCGGGAGCGAGCGCGTGTTCCAAAAACGCGGCCACTGGCTCGAAAAAACGACGTTCGTACAAAATGTCCGCGCCGAGGATCACCTCGGCCGCGCCGCGGGCCAC
>MNUQ01000127.1:0-496 GCA_001871085.1 Desulfovibrionaceae bacterium CG1_02_65_16 | reverse complement strand
AAAAGCGGCGCGTCCGGGCCTGCGGCCAAATTCAACGCGGCGTTCCTGCGCGCGTAGACGAGAGCCTCGGGCTCATAGTCGAAGGCCAGCACCCGCCCGCCGCAGGAGGCGGCCACCAGCGCCGGCAGACCCAGCCCGCAGCCGGCATCCACGCAAACGCGCCCCGCCACAAGCTCCGGCCGGGCGGCCAGGGCCCGGGCCAGCAGCACCGCAGCCGGCCACAACTCCACCCAGTAGGGCAGGCGCTCGTCCTCTTCCCAGGCGGCGTGCTTGCCGGCGGAACCGGACTCGCCCATGGCCGCCCACAGACTTTCCAGATCAACCGGACGCGCCAGCCGCCACACGCGGCCCGCCACCTCGGCCTCCACGAATCCAGCCGGAACATCCCCGGGGGTATGCTGCATGCCCATGCTGTGAAATATACTCAATCTGCGCCTTCCGTCAACGATTCGTGGCACGATACGCGACACAGCGCAAAACATTACAGATCAGGAGT
>MNUQ01000088.1:4048-10778 GCA_001871085.1 Desulfovibrionaceae bacterium CG1_02_65_16 | reverse complement strand
GCGCACGCCCCACCCCACCGGCGGCCGCCCTTGTAAAACCCAGCAGCCCTAAACGGATACCACAATGATCGACCGCTACTCCCGTCCGGAAATGGCCGCCCTGTGGACCATGGAAGCCCGCTTCAGCGCCTGGCTCGAAGTGGAGCTGGCCGTGTGCGAGGCCTGGACCGGCCTCGGCGTCATCCCCGAGGCCGACATGCGCGCCATCCGCGAAAAGGCCCGCTTCGACGTGGACCGCATCCTCGAAATCGAGGAGAAGACCCGCCACGACGTCATCGCCTTTCTGACCGCCGTGGAGGAGAACGTGGGCCAGAGCGCCCGCTTCATCCACCTCGGCTGCACCAGCTCCGACATTGTGGATACGGCCAACGGCCTGCTGCTCACCCGCGCGGGCGCCATCATCCTGGCCGACATAGACAAAGTGCTTGGCGTGCTCAAGGGCATGGCGCTTGCATACAAGGACCAGCTGTGCATGGGGCGCACCCACGGCATTCACGCCGAGCCCACCAGCTTCGGCCTCAAAATGGCCGGCTTCTACGCCGAGTTCAGCCGCCACCGCGAACGCTTCGCCGCCGCCGTTGAGAACATTCGCGTGGGCAAAATCTCCGGCGCGGTCGGCACCTATGCGCACCTTTCCCCGGAGCTTGAGGCCAAGGCCTGCGAAATCCTCGGGCTCGCGGTCGATCCGGTGTCCACGCAGATCATCCAGCGCGACCGGCACGCCCATTATTTCACCGCGCTGGCGCTTCTGGGCGGCGGCGTGGAGCGCCTGTGCACCGAGCTCAGACATTTGCAGCGCACCGAGGTGCTGGAGGTGGAGGAGGGCTTCGCCAAGGGCCAAAAGGGCTCCTCCGCCATGCCGCACAAAAAGAACCCCATCAGCGCCGAGAATCTTTGCGGGCTCTCGCGCCTGCTGCGCACCAACGCCATCGCCAGCATGGAGAACATGCCCCTCTGGCATGAGCGCGACATCTCCCACTCCAGCGTGGAGCGCGTCATCATGCCCGACTCCACCATCCTGGCCGACTATATTCTGAACCGCCTGGCCGGGCTGCTCAAGAACCTGCGCATCATCCCCGAGAACATGAAACGCAATCTGGAGTCCTCCTACGGGCTGTTCTACTCCCAGCGGGTGCTCGTGGAGCTCGTCGAACTGGGCCTGCCGCGCCAGCGCGCCTATGAGATGGTCCAGGCCGCGGCCATGCGCTCATGGGACACGCGCACGCCCTTCAGGGATCAGGTGACCGATGACGCGGAAATTCGCAAATACATAAGTCTAGAAACTCTTGAAAGATTGTTCGACCCCTGTTATTACCTCCGTTACGTGACGACGATTTTTGATCGCGTCTTTGGTCCCGGGGTGAAAGAATGAACGATTCCAAAGAGAAACTCGCGCGCTTACTGATGGCGCTTTCCTATGTCCAGGGCGAGGTCACCCTCACCTCCGGCCGCAAGAGCGACTATTATTTCGACTGCAAGCAGACCGCGCTCAACCCCGAGGGCGGGTATCTCATCGGCAAACTGTTCCTGGCCATGCTCAAGGGTTCCGGCGCGCGCGCCGTGGCCGGCATGACCCTCGGCGCCGATCCGCTCGTCACCGCTGTATCCGTGCTCTCGCACCTTGAGGGCTCCCCCCTGCCAGCCCTCATCATCCGCAAACAGTCCAAGGGACACGGAACCGACCAGTTTCTGGAAGGTCTTAAAAACGTCGCCCCCGGCGATGAGATCGCCCTGCTTGAAGATGTTGTCACCACCGGCGGCACCCTTGTCACCTCTGCGGAGCGCGTGCGCGCCGCGGGCTTCAAGGTGGGCAAGGTGCTCTGCGTGCTCAACCGGGAGGAGGGCGGCAAAGAGCGTTTGGCCGAGGCGGGCCTCGCGCTCACGTCCATTTTCACGCGCAACGAGCTTTTGGCCGCAGCCAAGGGCTAAGTGGCAACGGGCGTCCAGGTCGCCTTCGCGCAGGGACCGGGTGTGGCGCCACAACCGACCGCGGATGAGCCTTGAAAACCTTACGCACGCTTTTTCTGCTGGCAGGCCTTGTCCTTACGCCGATTTTGGCCTTCCCGGCCGGCTCCGGCTGGGAGACCCGCGTCTCCACGCAACCCACCGGGCCCGAGCTTTTTCTGGGAATCGACAAGGAATCCCAGACCTTCTACATATTTGGGAAAAGAAGCCCGCTTGAGGTGATGCGCAAGTTCAGCTGCACCACCGGCCAGGACATGGGCGACAAGACCCGCGAGGGCGACAAGAAGACTCCGGAAGGCGTCTACTTCGTTGAAGAAAAAGTGCCCGGCAAGCTGGACTTCGAGCTCTACGGCAACTACGCTTTCAGCCTCAATTTTCCCAACCCCGTAGACCGCCTGAAAGGCAAGACCGGCCACGGCATCTGGATCCACGGCCGCGGCAAGCAGCTCGTCTCGCGCGACACGCGCGGCTGCGTGGCCCTCACCGCCAACGACATCAAAAGCCTCGACGGGCAAATCCCCTTCGGCACCCCGGTCATCATCGCCAAAAAGCTCTCGTGGACCCGCGACGCGCAAAACGACCCCACCGCCCAGCAACTGTCCGAACGCGTGCGTCAGTGGGCCAACGACTGGCAGAACAAGCGCGAGCGCTTCTTTGAATACTTCCAGCCCGAAAAATTCGCCCAGACCGAGGGCACGAGCTTTAGCGCCTTCAAAAACCACAAGCTGGGCATCTTTGCACGGCAGCCATGGATCCACGTGCTGGTGGACAACGTGCGCGTCATCCAGGGCCCGGACTACTGGGTCACCACCTTCGACCAGTTCTACCGCACCCAGTCGCTCATCTCGGCCGTGGGCAAGCGCTTTTACTGGCAGAAGGAACGCGACGGCGCTTGGCGCATTGTGGGCGAGGAATACACCGACGTGCCCCCCGGAAAGCTGGAGACCCGCTACCTGACCTCCAAGCGCGCCGAGGTGGACAAGCTGCTCAAAAGCTGGATGGAGGCCTGGCTTTCGGCTGACATCGACAAATACATGGCCTTCTACGCGGAGAACGCCAGCAACGGCAAGCAGAACAACGCCGAGTCCATCCGCGAATACAAAAAGGCGCTGTGGGCCAGCAAAACCCCGGTGCGCATCGCCGCCGACAAGGTCGAAGTGGCCATACACAAGCTTGGCCTCAAGGTCAGCTTCACCCAAACCTATGAAGACAGCGCCGGACACTCCGACAAGGGGCCGAAAACCTTGATCCTCGCTCCCAAGGGCGACGGCTGGACCATTGTGAGCGAGAACTGGGGCAAGAGCTGATGCCGAACACCAGCTACAGCGTGCTCTTCATGCGCGACGACGCGGACGTGAAAACGTTGCGCGTCAGTCCGCGGCGTCTCAAGCTGTTGCTCTGGCTCTCCGCTTGTGTGGCCGTGCTCGTCACCATAGCCCTTATCGTGGGCCTGCGCTCCTTTGTGGGCTACCGCATGCTGGCCAAGGAGCGCCGCAGCCTTGAGGTGCGCCTGGCCGATGCGCAGGTGAACCTGGAGCGCCTGGGCAATCTGGAGAAGATCCAGCAGCAGGGCGCCTCGGCCGGCCCGGCGGGCAAAGGGAAGGCCAAACCGGTCGAACCCGCCTCTGGAGCCGCCGCACGGGCCTTCCGGAAAATAGACTCCGGCGCCATGACGGTGGAGAACTTCCGCGCCCAGGTGCAGGGCGGCAACGTGTCGGTCGCCTTCGACCTGAACAACCGCGCCCAGGGCGCCGCCTCCGGGGCCATTTCTTTGCTGCTGCTGCGCAACGACGGCAGTCTCACCGAGCTCGACGCCTCGCCCGCCTCGGACCTGACCTACCAGATCTCACGCTTCAAGCGCATCTCCGCCAGCGCCAATGCGCCCAAGGGGCTTTCGCGCAAAGAGGCGCTGGGCCTGCGCGTGGAAATCAAAAACTCCAGCGGAGAAGTTATCCTTGGCGAAACATACGCTTTGGGCAGTTAGCGCGGTCCTTGTCCTCTTGGCGGCGGCCCCGGCGTGGGCCTCCTCCCGCACGGGCTTTGTATTCTTCGAGGGCACGCAGTACCCGCTGCCTGTCGTGTTCGTGCAGGGCGAGGCCCCCGGCCCCACGGTCATGGTCCAGGGCGGCATCCAGGGCGACGAGCCCACGGGCTTTCTCGCCGCCCAGTACATCGCCGAAAGCCGCGTGCTCAAGGGCAACCTCATCGTGGTGCCGCGCGCCAACGTTCCCTCCATCCACGTGCACCAGCGCGCCGTCAACGTGGACATGAACCGCCGCTTCGACCGCGACTACAACCAATTCTACGAGGACCGGCTTGCCCGGGCGGTGCGCTTCCTGCTTTCGCAGTCCAGCGCGCTCATCCACCTGCACGAGGGCTCCGGCTTCTACGATCCCGTCTACGTAAGCCCGCTGCGCAATCCCTCGCGTTGGGGCCAGTCGGTCATCATCGACGCCCGCGTGTACGAGAGCCTCAACCTCGCCCGGCTGGTGAGCGACGCCCTGAAGGAAATCAACACCACGGTGAAGAACCCGGACTACCAGTTCAAGCTCTTCGACACCCGCACCTTTGAGCCCGGCAGCCGCTACCGGGCCGAGATGCGCAAGTCCCTCACCTACTACGCCCTCTCCAGCCTCAACATCCCGGCCATGGCCGTGGAGGTGAGCAAGAACATCGGCCAGCTCGGCTGGAAGGTGAAGCATCAGGTCTACGCCACCTCCGTGCTGCTCAAGCACTGCGGCGTGGTCATCGTGCCGCCGGAAATCGACGAGGCCGAGGTGGAGCGCAGCTACGAGCGCTCGCAGAACATCAAGGTCAACGGCAGAAAGCTGGACGGCAAGCCGCTGGCCGTAGCGCCCGGCGGCACCCTCACGGTGGAGCCGGCGGAAAAGACCGACCCCCACGGACAGGTGCTGGCGGTGTTCGCCTCCGACAGGCAGGGGCAAAATCTCGTGGACGCGCCGCGCATGGCCCTGGAGTCATTTGGCGAGCTGGAAACCCGCGTTGACGGGCGCAAGGTGGGCACGACAACCGTGCAGTTCGCCGGAGCCATGCCCCCGCCGCTGCCGCCTGGGCCGCCAGTGTTCGTGTGCTGGCTCAACGGCAAAAGCGTGCAGGTGAAAAGCGGCGGCAGCATCCGCGCCGTTGCCGGCGACCAGTTCCTCATCGAGGGCGTGCTGGGCAGCAAGTGGAAGGAAGTTCTGAATTTCAAGGGCTATACGGCAAAGCCGCACGAGAACGACGGCCAGGATATGGGCTGGGAGATCATCCTCGACCCCGACGCCTTCATCGACAGATACCGCATGCCCTCGCCCGTGAGCGGAGCCGTGCGCTACCAGATCACGCGGGAGACGCCAGGCGCGCGTCCCGCTTCCTTCTACGTGGACATAGAGCCCCGCCGCGTGCAGTCCATAAAGCTGGTGAACGCCAAGGGCCAGGCGGTTGTCGTGCGCTGGGCCAGCGGCGGCGAGGTGAACCTGCCCCCGGGCGACTACACGGTGGCGGAAACGGCCAGCAATGGCCCACAGAGCCGCATCCTCACCCTTGCGGGCACCCGGCCCGTCAAGCCGGGCGACACGTTCCGCGTCGAGCCCGGCCGGCCCCTGCTCTTCTCCATCAAGCAGGCCACCACCTTCGCCGGGCTCGGCGTCATGACGCTGGCTCCCAGGCAGGCGGGCGTCAAGGCCGCTCCACCTCGGGCTGAACAGCCTCGGGCTGAACGGCCTCGGGCTGAACAACCTCGGGCTGAACGGCCCGAGGCTGCGGATCACAAACGGCTTTCCGGCACGCCGGTGCCCAAAAAGCTCGTCTACTAACCGCCGCTATCCCTGCCCGCAGCAGCTACGCGGCCCCGCGCCCAGTCACCCAGCGGTCGCGCCTGCCTACCAGCGGTCGTGATGAATGCGCTCGGCCTTGAAGCGGTCCTCGGGCTTGGGCGTCTGCTCCATATGCCCGAGCACCAGCAAGGCCAGCGGCGTCACCTCCGCCGGCAGGCCGCACAGCTTGCGGAACCCCTCCACGCGATCGGCCAGCGGATAAATGCCCGTCCACACCGCGCCCAGCCCCAGGGCGTGGGCGGCCAGCAGCATGCTCATGGCGCAGTTGGAGCAATCCTGCACCCAATAGCCCTGGCAGCGGTCCAGCCGCATGTCGCCGCAGACGAGCACGGCGACCGGGGCGTTCTTGGCGAACTTGGCATAGGGATTGATGTCGCCGGCCTTGGCCAGCAGCGTCTTGTCCCGCACCACAACGAACTGCCAAGGCTGCTCATTGCAGGCCGAGGGCGCCTGCATGCCGCAGCGCAGCACCTCGGTCAGCGTCGCGTCGTCCAGCGGCTGGGACGTGTAGCGTCGCACGCTGCGCCGGGTCTTGATGGCTGTCAGCGCATCCATGCGGACCGCCGGCGTGGCGGCACGGGCCGCGCCCACGCCCAGCGCATCCATCGCCTTGGGCCCGGCAAGGGCCAAAAGAGCCGCCGGAGCGGCCAGCCCCAACACACGCAGCGCCTCCCGGCGCGAAGCTCCCTTATGCTCGCCAAACATCGCATACCTCCCGCGGTTGCGCCCGGTCGGCTCAGCGGCGCCACGCCACCTTCACCTTCCGGGTAAGTTTTTTCATCACACGCACGGGCGCCTTGTACCATTCCTCGCGCTTGTGCTCGCGCCGCCAGTCGGAAGGACGCTCCGGGGCCGCAGCCGCCCACAGGCCACGGCGTTGCGCCCGGGCCAGCGTCTCGGCGTCGCGCAGGCGCTCGCAGGGATCGGCT
>MNUQ01000088.1:0-4034 GCA_001871085.1 Desulfovibrionaceae bacterium CG1_02_65_16 | reverse complement strand
GCAATACTGGCCGTAATACCAAGCCGCGCCAGCGTCCACGAGCGCCTCGTTGACGAACGCGCCATCCGGCAGGCGCAGCAGCGCCACGGTGCGGCCGTAGCGGTCCGTGTCCATGGGCTCCACCTCGACGGTCTTGCGGCCCACCAGCCGCGTCAGCAGCCGCTTGGCCTGCCGGCCATACGGCTGCCTGTATTCCGGCGCGTCGATGCCGTAGAGCCGGACGTGCGTCAGCGCGCCGTCGTTGGCCGCAACAGTGACGGAGTCGCCATCGCGCACGCTTTTGACGCGGGCGGAAAAAGCCAAGGCAGAGGCGGCAAATGCCAGCGTGAAGGTTACAAATACCACCAAGAGAGCCCGTACATATCCCATGCGATATTGCAGCATCTTTCCGTGCGGTTGGTCAAGGGGCGTTGTTCCCGGCAAGGGGCGAACGGGGCTGCGTACCATTTTTACTTGACTGCGTATCAGCCAATGCGTAACTAACCTCATACGCAACCCCGTTAGGAGGGATTGCGCCCCCCCCCAGCCAAGAGGTGAGAACATGACGAAAGAAGACGACCCCAAGCATTACCGCGTGCTGTTGGCAGAGGACCACGCCCTGTTGCGCCAAAGCCTCAAAGCCTATTTGGAAAGCCAGGGGCTGTGCAAGGTTATAGGCCAGGCTCAGGACGGACGCGAGGCCATGCGCCTGTATGGAGAGCTCCGGCCCGACATCGTGCTCATGGACCTTTCCATGCCCGGCGTGGACGGCATGGTGGCGGTGAAGGCCATCAAACGCGACTTCCCCGACGCCCGCATCATTGCGCTGACCGCGCATCGCAGCGAGGACTACCTCCACGCCGCGCTGGACTCCGGCGTCGACGGCTACGTAGTAAAAGCCGCCAGCGCAGAGGACCTGCTCACCGCCATTCGCGCCGTGTGCCGGGGCGAGGCCTATGTCAGCCCCGAGGTATCGGCCACGCTCATCAACGGCTACCTGCGCAGCACCCGTCCCGAGCACTCCTCCCCCCTGGACAGCCTTACCGCGCGGGAGCGGCACATTCTGCAAATGGTGCTCAAGGGCTTCAAGAACAAGGAAATCGCCGAAAAACTCTTCCTCTCCACCCGCACGGTGGAAAAGCACCGCGCCAACTTCATGAAAAAGCTCGACCTGCACAACCTGCATCAGGTGCGCACCTTCGTAAAGACCAACGCCATTGAGATTGAAAAAGAATTCTAGGGCAGACGCATAAGGAAAAGCCGGGGCCGCCACGCGCGGACCCGGCTTTTCCGTGTCCGGCAAAGCCCGCGCCCCGCCGCCGCGCACCCTGGGCGCAGGCGAACCGCCTTCGCTTTTCCCGCCGCGCACCCGTTGACATCCCCAAGCCCCTGCTTATCTTTTCAACGCCCAAGCCGGACCGCCCCGACACCAACAGCGCGGCGCATGAGCCGCCCGGTCCGACGGGGAACATACCACACATTTTTGAGGAGGAGTCCCAATGAAGCTTGCACCCTTGCATGACCGCGTCATCATTCAGCGCCTGCCCGAGGAAGAAAAAACCGCCGGCGGCATCATCATCCCCGACAGCGCCAAGGAGCGTCCCATGCGCGGCACCGTTGTTGCCGCCGGCCCCGGCACCGAGAAGGTCAAAATGCAGGTCAAAAAAGGCGACGTCGTGCTCTTCGCCAAATACGCCGGCACCGAGTTCAAGATGGACGGTGGGGAATGCGTCATCATGCGCCAGGAGGAAATCCTGGCCGTTATTGAGAAATAGCCCGCCTCGCGGGATACATTCTAGCCTCATCACACAGGAGATATAAGCACATGGCCAAGACCATCCGTTTTGAAGAAAGCGCCCGCGCCGGCCTGAAAATCGGCGTGGACACCCTTGCCGATGCCGTTAAAGTCACCCTGGGCCCCAAGGGCCGCAACGTCGCCATCCAGAAATCCTGGGGCGCGCCCACCATCACCAAGGACGGCGTCACCGTCGCCAAGGAAATCGATCTTGAGGACAAGTTCGAGAACATGGGCGCCCAAATGGTGAAGGAAGTAGCCAGCAAGACTAACGATGTCGCGGGCGACGGAACCACCACCGCCACCGTGCTCGCCCAGGTCATCTTCGGCGAGGGCCTCAAGCTCATCGCCGCCGGCCGCAACCCCATGAGCGTCAAACGCGGCATCGACAAGGCCGTCACCGCCGTGGTGGAGGAGCTGGGCAAAGAAGCCAAGTTCACCAAGGACCGCAAGGAAATCGCCCAGATTGGCACCATTTCCGCCAACAACGACCAGACCATCGGCGACATTCTGGCCGAGGCCATGAACAAGGTCGGCAAAGAGGGCGTCATCACCGTTGAGGAAGCCAAGAGCATGGAGACCGTGCTCGACGTGGTCGAAGGCATGCAGTTCGACCGCGGCTACCTCTCCCCCTATTTCACCACCAACACCGAAAAGATGACCTGCGAGTTCGACGACGCGCTGCTGCTCATCTCCGAAAAGAAGATCAGCAACATGAAGGACCTGCTGCCCGTGCTGGAGCAGGTTGTCAAAATGAGCCGCCCGCTGATGATCATCGCCGAGGATGTTGACGGCGAAGCGCTGGCCACCCTCGTGGTCAACAAGCTGCGCGGCACCCTCAAGGTCTGCGCGGTCAAGGCCCCCGGCTTCGGCGACCGCCGCAAGGCCATGCTGCAGGACATCGCTGTGCTCACCGGCGGCCAGGTCGTGTCCGAGGACATGGGCCTGACCCTGGACAAGGTCCGCGCCGATTCCCTGGGCAGCGCAAAGCACATCGTGGTGGACAAGGAAAAGACCACCATCGTTGACGGTGCCGGCACCAAGGAAAGCATCAAGGGCCGCATCAAGCAGCTTGAGGGCGAGATCAACCTCACCACCTCCAGCTACGACAAGGAAAAGCTTCAGGAGCGCCTGGCCAAGATCGTCGGCGGCGTCGCCGTCATCAAGGTTGGCGCCGCCACCGAGATGGAGATGAAGGAGAAGAAGGCGCGCGTCGAGGATGCCCTCAACGCCACCCGCGCCGCCGTTGAGGAAGGCATTGTGCCTGGCGGCGGCACCGCCCTTGTGCGCGCCTCCAAGGTCCTCGCCGATGTCAAAACCATCGACGACGACGAGGCCGCCGGCGTGCTCATCATCGCCCGCGCCGCCGAGGAGCCCCTGCGCATGATCGCCGCCAACGCCGGATTCGAAGGCTCCGTGGTGGTGGAGAAGGTGCGCGAAGGCAAGGGTTCCTTCGGCTTCAACGCCGCCACCGGCAAATACGAGGACCTCTACGCCGCCGGCGTCATCGACCCCAAGAAGGTGACCCGCGTGGCCCTGCAGAACGCCGCCAGCGTCGCCAGCCTGCTGCTCACCACCGAGTGCGCCGTGGCCGACAAGGTTGAAGAGAAGGACGAAAAGAAGTAGGCGCAGCGTACCGACACACGATTCCGCCTCAAGGCCGGACCCGCAAGGGCCCGGCCTTTTTTGCGCCTGGCCGGCTCTGCGGGCATAATCCCGCGCCGCCTCCGGGCCGATAAGACAGGCAACTGCCGCATACGCACCGCGGCCAGGGCTCCGGAACAACCTGGGGAGGGGACCGGAGCCCATCTTTTTCGATGCTTGATTCGTTCTGCAAATATGTTACGTAGATGGCGCGTAGAAATACCCCCTCAAGGAGGCGCGCCCATGCCCCGCATCGAATGGAGCTCCACCCTCGCCCTGGGCATCAAAAGCATCGATGACCAGCACAAGAATCTCATTGACGCATTCAACGCCTTGCGCGAGGCCCAGGCCGCCGGCCAGGTCTGCGCGGCCGAGGACCTCGTGACGCGCCTGAAAAACTTCGCCGCCGAGCATTTCCACATCGAAGAAGGCTACATGCAGGCCTTCGGCTACCCGGAAACCTCCGCGCACCTGAAGGAGCACGAGGACTTCCTCGCCGCCGTGGACCGTTTCGAGGCCTGCTGCGCCGAGGGCGTGGCCAGCGCCGAGGGCGTGCTCGGATTTCTCGAAACATGGATCAACGGGCACCTCGCCGGAGCCGACCGCCGCCTGGGGC
>MNUQ01000080.1 GCA_001871085.1 Desulfovibrionaceae bacterium CG1_02_65_16 | reverse complement strand
CTTTGAGCTGGTGCCCGCCGAGGTGGCCAAGCCCGAGGATCTGGCCAAGCTGCCCGATGTGGAGGCCGCCCCGGAGGAGACCGCCGCCCCGGCCCCGGAGAAGGACGCGCTTGAGGCCCTGCTCGTGCGCGTGAAGGCCGTGCTGGGCGACGCCGTGGCCGACGTGCGCGCCTCCTCGCGCCTCACCGGCAGCCCTTGCTGTCTGGTGAACCCGGACGGCCACACCACCAGCAGCATGGACAAGATCATGCGCTCCATGAACCGTGACACCTCGGTGCCCAAGAAGGTGCTGGAGCTCAACCCCACCCATGCGCTTATCCGCAATCTGGCCGATTTGAACAAGGCTGACGCGTCCGATGCCTTTGTGGAGCAGGCCGCGCGCCAGCTCTTCGAGTCGGCCCTGCTGCTGGAAGGGTATCTCACCGACCCCCACGCCCTGGTGGGCCGCGTGCAGGACCTGCTCACCAAGTCCAGCGGCTGGTACGCCAAGAGCAAGTAACAGCCCCCCAGGCTCTTGTGATGATGAGAGCGGCGGGACGCATTGTTCCGCCGCTCTTTTTTGTCGTCCGCCCGTGTCTCGAATATGTTTTCGTATCGGGATTCCAAGGGGCGGATGCCTGCTGGTCCGCGGAGCGTGTCTCGGGCGCGGCGCCCGCCCCGGGGCGCTTTCACGGATGATAGCATCTACCCCGGGAGTGCCTTCTTGCGTTTTTTCATGGCACGCTCCACAACAGGGGCACGCCGAGCCGGTCCGCCGGCCCGTTCGCCCTTTGGCCGGGTGCGACGCCAGCCCCTTTCCCTCCAGAACCCCGAAGGAGACGCCATGACCGCCCCCGCCCCCTGTGAACCCAAAGGACTCGTTGTGCTCTGGACCAGCGGCGACCGCGAGGTCGCCATGCTCATGGCGCTTATGTACGCCAAGAACTCGCGCATTAAGGATTGGTGGGAGCATGTGCGTCTTGTGGTCTGGGGACCAGCCGCCAGGCTCCTCAGCCAGGACGCTGAGCTGCAGGCCGAGGTGGCCGAATGCCAGGACGCCGGGGTGCGCGTCGAGGCCTGCAAGGCCTGTGCGGACCACTACGGCGTCGCCCCGGCCCTGACTGCTCTCGGCATCGAGGTCATCTACATGGGCGAGCCCCTGACCCGCTACCTGAAGGACGGCTGGAAAGTCCTCAGCGTGTAGCGCGGCCATGTGAGCCGCAGGCCGCTTGCCCTCGGGCTTCCCCGGCGTCCGCCTTCCTCCCGCCGGAGGAGTCCCCCTTCTCCAACACTTCCAAAGGAGCCCCCATGCCGCAGCACATCACTCTCACCGCCGCCATGACGTTCAAAACACCCGTGGACGAGACGGACCGCGCCGCCCTTTGCGTCCTGGTCGCCGCCGTGCGCCGGGAGCCCGGCTGCCTGGAGTACCACGCCCACCTGCACGCCGAGGACACGACCCGCGTGCTCTTTTATGAACGCTGGGAGAATCAGGCCGCCCTCGACATTCACGGCAAGTCCGCCGCCCTTACCGGCTTCCGCGCCGCCATGGCGGATCGCTTCGTCGGCCCCTCCGAGCTGAACTTCTGGCGGCGGCTGGTCTAGCTGTGGAGTTGCAAGACCTTGTTCACTCCCACCTCAATTCGGCTGATGGGCGGTTTGTTTTGTAACGCTGAGTGATTTTTGTAGAAGTTGTATTCATGGAGCCAGCGAGGCAACTCGCTGGCTCTTTCGTTTGAGCTGCCGTAGTTGGCGGCGTAGGCCCACTCGCGAAGAGCCGTTTGGAGGAACCGCTCAGCCTTGCCGTTGGTGCGCAGCGTGTACGGGCGCGTGCGGAAGTGCTTCAGGCCCCGTTCGGCGCAAGCTTTGAAAAAAGATTTGGAAACATAGCCACTTCCGTTGTCTGCCATCACCCGCCTCACCGTGATTCCCAGCGATTTGTAAAACCCAAGAGCCGATGAAAGAAAAGCCACAACGCTCTCCTGGCGCTCGTTGGCCAGGATGTCGGCAAAGGCGACGCGGCTGGCGTCGTCGATGCAAACATGCCCGAATTCCCAGCCAGCGCCACGCGTTGCCCGCCGTCGATCGCCATGCGCGCGTTGCCCGGCCTGCGCAAACCGCCCCATTTCCTTGATGTCGATGTGCAGCAAATCTCTTGGTTTTTCCCACTGATAGCGGCGCTGTGCCATTCGCGCCTGGCGACCTGGCCGGTGATCCCCTCTCCTGCGCGCGTGTGGCCCCTGGAGCGGCCCGGGCCGGCGGCTGGACCCTCACCCCCGGCGCCATGGACCGGCTGTTGCGCGCGGACCCTGGCCGCCGCGCGGGGGCACCACGAATACGTCCGCGCGCCCTCGCCCTTCGTCCCTGGCCAGTCGTCCGCACCGGTTTCCGGCAAGTGCTGGGGGGCGGAGGAGGTGACCTCCCGGGTGGACGCCTCCCTGGATTTCTGGCTCACGGCCGGGCGCTACCACGAGGCCTTTGAGAGGGCCTTCGCCAAAAACGTGGGGCGCAAACATGCCTTGGCGGTGAACTCCGGCTCCTCCGCCAATCTGTTGGCCGTGGCGGCGTTGTGTTCGCCGGTCTTGGGCGAGCGCCGCCTCAGGCCCGGCGTCGAGGTCGTCACCGTGGCTGCGGGGTTTCCCACCACGGTGGCCCCACTCGTGCAGCACGGGCTGACGCCCGTGTTTGTGGACGCAGCCCCGCCCACCTATAACGCCCTGGCCCGGGACATTGAGGCGGCGCTCTCCCCGCGCACGCGGGCCGTCATGCTGGCCCACACCCTGGGCAACCCCTTTGACGTGGCCGGGGTGCTGGACATCGCCCGCGCCAGAAACCTGTGGGTGATTGAGGACGCCTGCGACGCCCTGGGCTCGCTGTACGCCCTGCCGGGGGAAGCGCCGCGTTTTTGCGGCGGGTTCGGCGATCTGGCGACCTTCTCCTTCTATCCCGCGCACACATCACCATGGGCGAGGGCGGAGCCGTGGTCTGCGACTCGCCGGAACTCCGGCGCATTGTTCTCTCCCTGCGCGACTGGGGACGCGACTGCTGGTGCGCCCCCGGGCATGACGACACCTGCCATAAGCGCTACGAGCAGAAGTTTCCCCTGCTGCCGGCGGGCTACGACCACAAGTACGTCTACTCGCACCTTGGCTACAACTTGAAGATCACCGACATGCAGGCGGCGGTGGGTCTGACGCAGCTTTCCCGTCTGGCGGAATTCGGCGCGGCGCGGCGGCGCAATTTCGCGCGGCTCGCCAAGGCGCTGGCCCCATTGGACGGCGGCGCGCTCATCCTGCCAAAAGCCACGCCCCGGTCCGATCCCTCGTGGTTCGGTTTTCCCATCACCCTGGCCGAGGGGAGCGACCGCCGCGCCCTGCTGGAGCACCTCAACGCTCGGCGCATAGGCACGCGGCTGCTTTTTGCCGGCAACATCACCCGGCAGCCCTGCTTCGCGGGCGTGGAGCACCGCGTGGCGGGCAGCCTCGCCGGAACCGACGCGATCATGCGCCGCACCTTCTGGGTGGGCACGTACCCCGGTCTGGACGAGGCGCGCGTGGACTTCATCGCCGCCAGCATTCTGGAGTGGTTCAGCGGCCGGTAATCGCACGTCGCCGTGCTTGCGCGCGTTCCGCACTCAATCGCCCCAGGCCGCGCGCCCGGGGCGATTTTTTTCAGCAAAAAAAAGGGGCGTTGACACAAGTCAAAGAATTGCTGCAAGGATTGTCCTAATTCCTATGCTGTGAGCACGGCAAACCGCGCTCCATTGAACGGAGACACCGACAGTCCACTTCCAACCAGGAGGCAGCCCATGTTTTGCTACCAGTGTGAACAGACCGCCAAGGGAACCGGATGCACGCAGATCGGCGTTTGCGGCAAGCAGCCCGATGTCGCCGCCCTGCAGGACCTGCTCATTTACGCCTGCCAGGGCCTTTCCGTGGCGGCGCATGCGGCCGCGCAAAAAGGCGTGCACGACAAGGACACCGACATTTTCCTGTTCCGCGCCGTGTTCAGCACGCTCACCAACGTCAATTTCGACGCCGGACGCTTCCCGGCGCTCATCAACAAGGCTGTTGAACTGCGCGAGTGCATGAAGGCCCGTCTGGCCCCGCTGGGCGTGGTTCTCCCCCCGTGCGAGGCGCTCTCCTTCGCGCCCGCCGCCGATTTGCCCGGGCTGGTCAAGCAGGGCGAGGCCCACGGCGTGGCCTCCATGGCCGGCAATGACGCGGACATCCAGTCCCTCCGGCAGACCGTCATCTACGGCACCAAGGGCGTGTCCGCCTATGCCGACCACGCGTCCATCCTGGGCCAGTACGATCCCGCCGTGGCCGCGTACATTTACGAGGCCCTGGCCAGCGCCCTGCGCGACGACCTGGACCTGGCCGCCTGGATCGACCTGACCATGCGCTGCGGAACCGCCAACCTGAAGGCCATGGAGCTGCTGGACGCCGCCAACACCGGCGCATACGGCCACCCCGTGCCCACCTCCGTGCCCCTGGGACACCGCAAGGGCAAGTGCATCCTCGTCTCCGGGCACGACCTGAAGGACCTGGAGACCCTGCTCAAGGCCACCGAGGGCAAGGGCATCGACATCTACACCCATGGCGAGATGCTGCCCACCCACGGCTACCCCAAGCTCAAGGCGTACAAGCACTTTTATGGCCACTACGGCACGGCCTGGCAGAACCAGCTCAAGGAGTTCCCCGCGTTCCCGGGGGCCATTTTGATGACCACCAACTGCATCCAGAGGCCTGCGGCCAACTACCTGCCGAACATCTTCACCACCGGGCTGGTGGGCTGGCCCGGCGCGGTGCATGTGGGTAACGAGGACTTCAGCGCCGTCATCGAGCGCGCCCTGGCGCTGCCCGGCTTCACCGACGACCTGGAGCGCGGCGCGGTGACCGTGGGCTTCGCCCGCAACGCCGTGCTCGGCGTGGCCGGAGCGGTCGTCGAGGCCGTGAAGGCCGGCAAGATCCGCCATTTCTTCCTCGTTGGCGGTTGCGACGGCGCCAAGCCCGGCCGCAACTATTACACCGAGTTCGTGGAGAAGGCCCCGGCCGACACCATCGTGCTCACGCTGGCCTGCGGCAAGTTCCGCTTCTTCGACAAGAGCCTGGGCGACATCGGCGGCATTCCCCGCCTGCTCGACGTGGGCCAGTGCAACGACGCCTACTCGGCCATCCAGATCGCCCTCGCCCTGGCCAAGGCCTTCGACTGCGGCGTCAACGAGCTGCCGCTGTCCCTCATCCTCTCCTGGTACGAGCAGAAGGCCGTGGCCGTCCTGCTCACCCTGCTGAGCCTGGGCATCAAGAACATCCGGCTTGGCCCCAGCCTGCCCGCGTTCATCACCCCCAACGTCCTGGACTTCCTGGTCAAGACATTTGACATCAAGCCCATCACCACGCCCGACGAGGATTTGAAGGCCATTCTCGGGGAGCCGCTTGCCTGAACAGGAACAATTCCTATTTAAGATATCCTGGCTTCACACTTCACCGGAGGGGCCGCCAGCCCCCCCCCGCCATAAAGAGGTTACGACCATGAAGGCCACTCGCAAGCTCATCACCATCGACGAGGCCCTGTGCAACGGTTGCGGCAACTGCGTCACCGGCTGCGCCGAGGGGGCGCTGGCCGTCATCGACGGCAAGGCCAGGCTGGTGAACGAGGTGTTCTGCGACGGCCTGGGAGCGTGCCTGGGCGAATGCCCCACCGGCGCGCTTACGGTTGTGGAGGTGGAGGCGCACGACTTCGACCCCGACGCCGTGACCCGGCATTTGTCCAGCCAGGGGCGCGTCGTGCCGGACCACATGCCCGACCCCGCCAGCCTGCGTCTGCGTCAGGCCGCGGAGGGGGCCGCTCCCCGCGGCTGTCCGGGCAGCCAGGTCATGCGTCTGCGCCAAACCGCCGCCCCGGCTCCAGACGTCTTGTCGGCCTGCCGCGAATCCAACACCCCGCGCGGGCAGTCCGGCCCCGGCCTTTCCCACTGGCCCATTCAGCTGCGCTTGGTGCCGCCCACCGCCCCGTTTTTGCAAAACGCCAGCCTGTTGCTGGCAGCGGACTGCGTGCCGCCGGCCTGTCCCGACTTCCACACGCGCTTTTTGCCCGGCCGGGTGCTTTTGCTCGGCTGCCCCAAGTTCGACGACCTTGAGGATTACGTGCGGCGGCTGGCGGACATCCTGCGCGCCAATGCCATCAAGGACATCACGGTGCTGCGCATGGAGGTTCCCTGCTGCGCGGGAATGGCTGCAATCGCCCAGCGGGCCGTGGCCGAGGTCTGCGCGGGCGGCGGGGCGCAAACGCCCGTGCACACGGTCGTCATCACGCGGGAGGGGCAAGTGCAGGCCGTGGCCGCGGCGGGCGCGGGCCCGCGCCCCCTGGGCCTGTAGCGAAGGATTCTCAACGAACACATCGCGGGAGGCGAGTATGAAGATCGCACGGCTATTCGAGAATGCGTTCAAGGACACCGGGCCCAACATCACGGTTGTGCATGAGAGCGAGTACGCCAAGGTGCTTTGCTTCACCTTCAAGGCCGGGCAGGGGCTGCCCCTGCACTCCCACGACATCGAGGGCGAGCTGGTGCTGACGGTGCTTTCCGGCCAGGGCGAGTTTCTCTCCGAGGCGGGCAAGACTCCGGCCGGCCCGGGCGACACTCTTGTGTGCCCCATCGCCACGCGGCATGGCCTGGGCGCGGTGACGGACCTGCGCGCGCTGGTGACAATCACTCCGCCCATTTAGGGCGCGCGGCTGTTCCGCCCTTGGCCCCCGCCAGAGGGCGCATG
>MNUQ01000129.1 GCA_001871085.1 Desulfovibrionaceae bacterium CG1_02_65_16 | reverse complement strand
ACCGGGCGTGGCCTGAACGGATGCATGAGCTGGCGCACAGGGGCATAAAAGGCGACTTTGCCGCAGCAAATCGTCGTGCGGAAACGCTCTTGAACGTGGCGGCAAGGTGCGCAAGCTGCGTGAGCTGGCCCGCGCGGAAGGCATGGACCCTAAACGTGTGGTTTGGCGATGTGGAGCGCACGGCCATGGCCGTGGCTGCTTGGGAGCAGTCGTCTATGTGCGCAACATTCGCGCCTATTACATCGCCTACAGCCTGAGCTGGGACATTCAGCAGCGCAGACGCAAGGCCGGGCAGCCCGTGGCGACAGCCAATAGATTCCGTGTGGGGAGGGCGTTGGCGGGAAGCGTTGGCCGCGCCGGCATCGTGCCCGTCATTCCGCCAGTCATTCCGTCGGTCAGTCCGTCTCACGAAGGGCCGTCGTCAGGAAGCGGTCCAGCTGGTTGGCGAAAGCGTTGCGGTCCGCAAGGCTCAGCGGCCCGGGGCCGCCGGTCATGACGCCCGTGCTGCGCAGCTCGTCCATCATGTTGCGCATGGTCAGCTTGGCGCTAATGTTTTCCGGGGTGTAGAGCCCTCCGCGTGGATTCAGCCCTGTTCCGCCCTTTTCAATCACCTTGGCGGCCAGGGGAATGTCGGCCGTAATGACCAGATCGCCCGGCTGGACGCGCGCGGCGATGGTGTCGTCCACCACGTCGAACCCTTGCCCCACGCGCATGGTCTCCAGGTATGGGGATGACGGCACGCTAAGCGTTTTGTTGGCGACAAACAGCGTGCTGATTTTGAGCCTCATGGCCGCCCGAATTAAAATTTCCTTGATGACGTTCGGACAGGCGTCGGCATCGACGAGTATATGCATTGGGGCTCCGGCGTGTGGTGGAAGATGTTTCGGGCAGCTTGCCTGATGTGGAGCTGAGGCGCAACGGCACATAATCGTTTCGTTTTGATTCTTCGAGGGTGCAAACATGTCCCCCCACAGCAGCTGCCAGCCACTGCGGGGACATGTTTTGCTACGCGTGGGCGGACACATTCTCGGATTGTCCTGGGGAATGCAGGAGCAATAGCTGTGGGCATTCGCTAAAGTCCCCCCCCCGCGAGGGAGCAATGGCGCTGGCCGCGAGCGTGCTCCCTCGCCTCATGCCGCCGCCCCCTTCGCGGTGCTGAAGCGCAACCGCACAGCAGCATAAGGTCTCCCCTCGCCACACGACGCCCCCAATTCTTGCGTCATTGCGTGCTCCTTTCACCTTCCGGTTGAAGATGCCCCCAACCTTGGACCATTCGGTGTGAGAATTTTCCCAGGTTTTGAAGATGCCCCCAACCTTGGACCATTCGGTGTGAGAATTTTCCCAGGTTTTGCCTCAGGCCAGGCATGCCTGGCCTGAGGCAAAAATCAGCTCCGCCGGGGTCTGGTGGCCGATGGAACTGTGCGGTCGGACCTCGTTGTAGTCTCTCCGCCACGCCTCACATTTTGCCTGTGCCTCAACCTGCGACAAAAACCAAGCCGTATTCAGGCACTCTGCCCGGAATTTACCGTTGAAGCTCTCCACAAAGGCATTGTCCGTGGGCTTCCCGGGCCTAGAGAAGTCCAGCTTCACGCCGTTCATGTATGCCCAGAGGTCTAGCG
Organism: Desulfovibrionaceae bacterium CG1_02_65_16; assembly: GCA_001871085.1. GTDB lineage: Bacteria > Desulfobacterota > Desulfovibrionia > Desulfovibrionales > Desulfovibrionaceae > Humidesulfovibrio. The sequence continues at coordinate 7,572 of MNUQ01000129.1, read as the reverse complement.
CCCGGCTGATGAACTCTGGACCATTGTCCACGCGAATCTCCTTGGGCACGCCGTACGTTCTGGTCACACGCTCCAGGGTGTTGACCACATCATCGGCCCTGTAGTTCTTCCGGGCGTCGATAGCTGGGCTGAAGCGCGTGAAGACGTCGACGATGGTCAGGATACGCAACTTCGTCCCATCGAAGAGCTGGTCGCTCACAAAGTCCATGGCCCAGATCTCATTCTGGCGCTTGGCCAGCGTCCTGGCAGAGCGCAGCTTCGCCGACACCTTGCGCTTGGGCGTCTTGTTGCGCAGCTGCAGCCCTTCCAGGCAGTACAACCGATGCACGCGCTTGGCGTTTACCCGCCAGCCTTCGCGGCGCAGCAGCACGTGGATGCGCCGATACCCCCACTTGACTCTGGTCTCGGCGATTTCGCGAATCCTCTGCCGCAGAACCGCCTGCGTATCGCGCTTGTGCCGGTAGTACAGGCCGAACCTGGAGCCGCCCACGATGGCGCAGGCGCGCCTCATGCTGACGCCCCAGACCACTTGCAGGTGCTTCACCAGCTCGCGGCGATACGCAGGCTTCATGATTTTCTGCGGATCACGTCCTGCAGCATCTCCTTGTCCAAGGACAAATCCGCCACAAGGCGCCTGAGGCGCATATTCTCTTCCTCAAGCTGCTTCAGACGCTTCATCTCCGAGGGCATGAGGCCCCCGTACTTGTTGCGCCAGCGGTAGTACGTCTGGGCTGAGATGCCGGCCTTGCGGCAGACCTCCTCCACGGACGTCCCTTCCTCGGCCTGGCGCAGGATGAACGCGATCTGCGAATCCGTGAACCGCGACTTCTTCATGGAAAAATCCTCCGGTTCGGGGTGTGCCAAACCTAACTGAGAATTTTCTCATTTTGAATGGTCCAGTTTTCGGGAAGCAGGTCATGGTCATGAGCGCAGTTCCGGCCCCTGCCGCCGCTGGCGGGGTGGCTCCGTACGTTGAAGCCAAAATTGGCGGCGACTCCACCCAGATCGACAGCATCAAGAATTCCAGCGCGGTCGCCTCGCCAGCCCCGGTGAGTAAGTCGAGCGTCGAGGATGTTGTGGGCGTCGCCGGCGTGGCCGCCGGGCTGAACTTCAAGGGCCTTGGCGTTCCTGTCCGCGCGGAAGTGGAATATGCCTACCATTCGCAGCTTTCGTATGATGCGAGCCCGACGTTTGTGGGGGCGGCCCTTCCCACCTCCCTCAAGTCCGACGTGGACAGCCATACCCTTTTCGTCAACGCCTACTACGACATAGAAACCGGCACGGCCTTCACCCCCTATGTGGGCGGCGGCCTTGGCGTGGTCTGGAACCATACGGACGCCACGGGCACGGTCATCGCCACCGGCGCCAGTGAAAACTTCAACAAGACCACGGCGGATTTCGCCTGGAATCTCGCCGCCGGCTGCGCGTACGACCTCTCCGACAACTGGAAGATCAGCGCGGGCTATCGCTACATGGATTTAGGAAAAGTGGAGTGGGGCGACAATTCCCTTTCGCTGAAGTCCAACGACATCACCGCCCATGAGGTGACCGTGGGCCTGCGTTATCAGTTCTAATCCCCACGCGTCGCGGTGAGACAATAGGCCACCTTCGGGTGGCCTTTGTTTTGGGGCGGTTCAGGCCGGGGTGGCGGGCTCGCCCGCATTGGGCGGATTCGCTAGGGCAGCAGCGTCACCTGGAACACCTCGTCCTCAATCACTGTGTGCGCGCGCTTCTTCGTCAACGCATCGTTGGACCAGCGGCCGTAGCGCTCGTTGAAGATCTCCTTGTAGGGCGCGCCCGCGCCGGCGGCACCGGTCCGGTGCAAGGCCACCGAGCAGGCCACATGCACGGCGTCCGCCGGGGCGTCGTAGTCCACGGCGCACACCCAGTGGTCCATGCCCGTGGCGCGGCTCGAACTGCCCTGGTAGCGCAGAATCACCACGCTGCGCGGCCCGATGCTCCGAGTCAGCATGGCGGTTTCGAAAGGACCGGCGATGCGCGCCACCTCGAACCGCGGCGCGTTCGCGTCCGTGCCCGCCAGCGCGGCCAGCATGCGCCGCATGGCGTCCTCCAGCAGGGCGTACTTCTTGTCATACGCGCCGGTGGTGCCCACGCCGCCGTTCAGAAAGTCGCCCGGATGCTCCACCTGCGCCATGGCCGCGCAGATGCGCGCGAAGTCCGCCGGCTTGTGGCGCAAGGCCACGTAGGCGTTGCCTATGCTGTACAGAAAGCATGCGCCGTCAAAATCGCCCTGGGCATAAATCCATCGTCTTGGCATGATTGCCTCCCTTTGCCCGCGCGCGCTGATGCGCCGCGTCAGCCCCCGACGTAGCCCGTGTTCCGCCCTGGCGCAAGGCTGCGGCCGCCTGTCGGTTCGCCGCAACGTATTTGCGGACGCCGTGGCTGGCAACTCCTTGCAATGGGCAGCGTTTGTTTTGTAGACTGGGCCATGGGCCCGGCTTCCCTCGGGGGGGCGGGGCCCGTTGTTCCATCAACCGCGCCGAGAGGCCGGGGGGAGATCATCATGACGCAGACCACAGCGCAGAGCACGACGCAAACCTCCACGCCGGCGCATCGGCCCGGCCGTCTGCACGGCGTTAACCTGGGCGGTTGGCTGGTGTTGGAAAAGTGGATGACCCCGAGCCTTTTCGCCGGGCTTGAGGCCACCGACGAAACCACCTGGTGCGCGGAGCTCGGGGAGCGGGCGGCTCCACGGCTCCGCGAGCACTGGAACAGCTTCATCACGCGCGCGGACTTCGCCTGGCTGGCGGGGCTGGGCGTCAACGCGGTGCGCATTCCCCTTGGGCACTGGATTTTCGGCCCGCCATACCCCTATCACCCCAAGTACGGCGCAACCCCGCATCCCTTCGTCGAGGGCGGCATCGAGGTGCTCGACCACGCCATGGACTGGGCGGCGGAGTTCGGCCTTTCCGTCGTGCTCGACCTGCACGCAGCGCCCGGCTGCCAGAACGGCTTCGACAATGGCGGCATCATGGGCGTGTGCGAATGGCACACGCGCGAGGAGTACCTGGCGCATTCGGTAGCCGTGTTGGGCCGCTTGGCCGAGCGCTACCGCGCCGCACCCGCGCTCTATGGCATCGAGGTGCTCAACGAACCGCGCTGGGACGTGCCCACCGATCTCTTGAAGGCCTACTCTCTGCGCGCCGAGGCCGCCATCCGCGAGCACTGCCCGCCCGAGCGCGCCGCCGTCATCTTCCACGACGGCTTCCGCTCCCACCGCGAGTACCTTGGGTTCATGCAGCCGCCCCGGCACCAGAACGTGCTCTTCGATATCCATCGCTACCAGTGCTTCGACCGCGCGGACCTGGACATGGACATTTACGGCCACCTGCACAAGGCCGGCGACGACTGGCGCGCCGAGGCCGGCGACATCAACAGCGAACTCGCGCTGCCGACCTTTGCGGGCGAATGGAGCCTGGGGCTGAATCTGGAGGTGGTGTCCCTGTGGGCCGAGGGGCCGTACGACCACGCGCTTACGCACATGAACGCCTACCAGAGGGATGTGGCCTACCGCGCTTACGGGGCGGCCCAATTGCTGGCCTTTGAACAGTACCGCGGCTGGTTCTTCTGGAGCTACCGTACCGAGACCACGCCCGAGTGGTGCTTCCGCGACTGCGTTGAACGGGGCTGGCTGCCGCCGCATTTTTAGCAGCGGCGCTGACGTCGCGCCTGCAGGATGCCTCCGGCGGCCAGAGGGCGCTTGCCCTCTGGACTTCCATATAGTGTGGGGGAGGGCTTTGCAGCGCTCCGCTATCCCTGGCGTTTCATATGGGGATTCCAAAGGGCGCATGCGGGCGCATGCCCTTTGGCCTGCGGAGCATATTCTCTCTCCACGCCGTGCCCTGGCGCAAGCTCTCTTAATGGAAGCCGTTGCCCGCGCGCCTGTCGCCGAAGAGCACCTTGGTTTCGTTCATGCGGTTGAGCTGGAGGGTGCGGCTGTGCAGGGGCTCCAGCCCAGAGTGGAAGCTGATGTTCAGCAGGGTCGCATCGGGCAGTTCGCGGTGGAGCATTTCCAAAATCTGCCGCTCTCCCCCGGGGTCGAAGGCGTCGGTGGCTTCTTCCATGCAGATCCAGGCTGGCCGCAGCAGCAGCACGCGCGCAAAGCCCAGCTGTTGCTGGACGCGCGGCGGCAGGGACTGCTCCCAGTTGTCCGTTTCGTCCAGGCGCGGCGCAAGACGGTTTACCCCGGCGCATTCCAGGGCGCGCAGCAGGTCGGCCTCGGCGAAGTCCTCGGGCGCGCGCGGATAGGTTATGGCCTCGCGCAGGGTGCCCTCGGGCAGGAAGGGGCGCTGGGCGATGAAAAGCATGTCGCCCTCGCCCGGCAGGCTGACGCGGCCGCCGCCCCAGGTCCACAATCCGCCCAGAATTTTGAACAGCGCCCCGGTCACGGCCGGATCTCCGGAGACGAGCACCCGCTCGCCGCGCTGGATGGCGACGTTGAAGTGCTCAATGAGGATGCGGCCGGAGGCTTCGGCGATGCACAGATCCTCAATGATCAGGTTGCCTTGCCCGGAGCGCTCCAGGGAGATTTGCGGTTTGTCGGGTGTTTTGGTGGCGGCGTCGAGCTTTTGCATGTCCTCGTGCAGGGAGAGCACGCGGTCGGCGGAGGCGCGGCAGCGGGCTATCTCCCCAATGCTGTCCACCGGCCAGGAGAGGGAGGAGGTGAGTCGTTCGAAGGCTTGCGCGGCCTGCATCAGCGCGCCCAGCGACATGGCTCCGCTGATGTACTGGGGCGCGGCCACGAGGATGGGCAGCACCGGCAGGAGCGAGCCGTATACGGTGCCGAAGGAGATGAGCCCCAGGTAGGCGAAGGACTGCCGGTTCCATTCGTGGATGATTTGCCGGAAGCGCGAGGAGGAGGCCGCGCGTTCGCGGGGCTCACCCCGCATGAGGGCGATGGCCTCGGTGTGCTCGCGCACGCGGGAGAGGCCGAAGCGGAAGGTGGCCTCCGCGGTTTGCAGGGCGTTGGTGGTGCGCACCAGCGGCCTGCCGAAGGTCCAGCCGAACACGCTGCCGAGAATGGCGTAGATGAAGGCCAGCGGCACCATGTATCCGGGAATGTGGACGCTGGTGCCGGGAACGTCGATGCCGCCGGAGATGGACCAGAGGATGTCGACGAACAGACCGAGGGTCAGGATGCAGTAGGTGAGGGAGTGCGCCAGGCCTATGGCGCTTTCGGTGGCGATGCGGATGTCCTCGGCGATGCGCTGGTCGGGGTTGTCGTGCTCGCCCTGGGTGAAGAGCAGACGGTAATGCCGGGCCTCGCCCATCCAGTTTCCCGCAAGCCTCTCGGTGAGCCAGGCGCGCCAGTCCACCTGGAGCCAGCGTTTGACCATGAGGTGCGCCGCCGTTACGACCATGGAGGAGACGAGGATGAGCGCGAAGACGGCGACCTGGACCAGCACGCGGCGCACGGAGCGTTGCTCCAGGGCGTCGTAGAGCGCGCGGTTCCAGTAGTTGCCCCAAACGGTGAGCGCCACCTGTCCGATGGTGAGCAGCAGCAGCAGCAGGGTGGCGGACCACGCCTTTACGCGGCGCTTGCCGTTCCAGTACGAGCCGGCCAGACGGAGCATTTGCCGGAGAAAACGGGTCTTGTTTTCTGGGGCGCCTCCGGGGGCGGCCTCCTGCTGCGCGTCTGGCGTGGAGACGATGGTTGCCATGTGGTGTGTCCGTCGCGGGTGGTGTTTTGACAGGGGGGCGACGCCTCGTCCAGGAAGACATGTGTTGCCCTGTCCGTCAATAATTCCAGTAAGCTATTTTCCGCATCAAGTAAACGTCGTCCGCAGGTTCAAAAGCGCGCGCACAGCGGATTCAGCTTGATATGCTCGCCGATATCGTGTAATGCCGCCAACTTGGCTGGTTCTTGGCGTATCGCGCCGCTTCGGCCGTGCTGCGCGGAGCCTTTGGGCGGCATTGGGAGCGGGACCATGCTTCCACACGGCGCCGCATGATGTTGTGTCAATTCTGACATTGTAGATTGTGCTGCCGCGTTTATAGACGCATGTGGCATGTCTTGTTGAAGAGCTGTGCGAGACGTGATGCGCGGAATCATATTTGTTTCCACACGCTGTTGCCATTTATGGGGGCAGTGTATAAAACAATGGCATAGGACATGCTCTTTCTTGCGCGCGTTGCACGATTGCGCAGGCGGGCAGCCTCCCCGGCCAATTCATGTAACGGGCCATACCCGCAGAGGCAGACCATGATGACAGACCGCAAGACATGCGCCCAAGGTTTTGTGGTGACGCGACAGCCAGTGTTCGACCGCAAGCTCGAACCCTGGGGGACCGAGATATGCTTCGCCCAGTCCGAGCTTGAGGAGCCGCTGTTCAGTGAGGAGTCCACTGCGGGGCTTTTGCTGGAGTCCTACCTGCCGCAGCGCGGCGTCCAGCATGAGCGCACCCTGATGTACTTTCCCGCCCAGGCGGTTTTGGAGAACGTGCCGCGTCTGATCTGGCCGGACGGGCTGGTGGTGGAGGTGGACGAGCAGGCCGCGCGCGCTCCCGGTTTGGTGGAGGTTGTGGCGGAGCTTAAGCGGAGCGGCTATGGGCTTGCTGTCAGCGGCTGGCGGAACGACCCGGCCTGCGCCGGGCTGACGCTTCAGGCGGATGTCATCTGCGTCGAGGCCGGCGAAACCGGCGCGAGCGGGGCTTTGCCGGGACTGGTGGCCGCCGCGCGGGCCACCGGAGCCAAGGTCCTTGCGGGCGGGCTTATGAACTGGGAGTCCATGCTGCACGCCCGCGCCGCCAAGGCGGACATGCTGCAGGGCTTTTTCTTTCATCACATGAACCTGCGCCCCGGCGTGCGCAGCATGACCGCCACCCAGCTTTCACGGTTGCGCCTGCTGGAGTGCCTGGGCAAGCCGGACGCCGACTTCAACGCCCTGGCCCGGCTGGTGGAAGTCGATGCCCCCCTGGCCTATCGTCTGCTGGTGTTCTTGAATTCCGCTGGCTTCGGCCTGGGCCGCAAGGTCGACTCCATCTCGCAGGCCATTGTGCTGGCCGGGTGGCAGCCGTTGCAGAAGTGGCTGGAAACCATCCTGATGGTCCAGCTTGCGCCTTCCCCGCGCCACCAGGAGCTGTGCTACTACGCCGCCCAGCGCGCGGGCTTTCTCAAGCGTGTGGCGCGCGTGGCCCGGCAGGAGCGCCTTGTGCCGCCGCTGGCGTTGCTGGGGCTGTTTTCGTACCTGGAGGCGATTTTGGAGATGCCGCCCGCCCAGGCCCTGGAGCAGGTGCCCGTGGACGACGGCATCCGTCTGGCCCTGTGCGGCCGCAAGAGCCCGTATTCGCCCTGGCTGGCGCTGGTGCGCGCCATGGAGCGCGCGGACTGGGATGAGGCCGTGCGCCTGGCCGCGGGCATTGGGCTGTGTCTGACGGACCTTTCGCGCTGCTACCGCGAATCCTTTGTTGAGGCGGATGCGCTTTTTCGCGCTCTTTCCGCTCCTGAGCCGGCGCTGGCCTAGATGTGGAGTTGCAAGACGTTGTTCACTCCCACCTCAATTCGGCTGATGGGCGGTTTGTTTTGCAACGCTGAATGATTTCTGCAGAAATT
>MNUQ01000087.1 GCA_001871085.1 Desulfovibrionaceae bacterium CG1_02_65_16 | reverse complement strand
TCGGCCTGGGGGCGCTCGGTGTACAGGCCGGGCAGCAGCACGTTTTCCAGCGCCGTGGCGTAGGGAACCAGGTAGAAGCTTTGGAACACGAAGCCGAGGGTTGTGCCGCGCAAGGCCGACAACTCCTCGTCATCCAGGCCGGACACGTCGCGTCCGAGCAGCCGGTAGACGCCGCTGGTGGGCGAGTCGAGCAGGCCGAGCAGGTGCAGGAGCGTGCTCTTGCCCGAGCCCGACGTGCCCTGCAAGGCCACGAATTCGCCGCTGCGGATGGTCAGGTCGATGCCGGAGAGCACCTCCACGCCCCCTCCCTCGGGGTCCCCTTCGGTGGATTTAAGGGGCCGCGCCGAGGAGACGGGTTGCGCGGAGGCGGAAAAGGCATCGGCCGACGAAACCTTGGCCGCGTCGGGCGTCGCGCCGCGCGCCGCGCCCAAGCCTTTGCCGAAGAGGCGGGCGAACAGGCCGGGCCGGGCCTCCGGCGCTAAAATTTGCCGGTACACCTTGCGGATGCTGGAAAGCTCCACCACGGTTTCGCCGGTTTCGCCGGCTTCGCCGTGCTGGTCGGGCGCGTTCGGACGCGGAACGTTGTCCGTGGGGGCCGCCGCCATCACGAACCCTTTTTGCCGGACGTGTTGGCCGGCTTGGGCGCGGGCTTTTCCTCGGCCTTTTTTGTCTCCACTGGTTTTTCCTCCCCGCCGAGCACCAGCTGCGTGGCCACCTCGTCGCCCTCGGACAGGCCGGACAGCACCTCGCTGCGCTCCAGGCCGGGCAGGCCGAGCTTGGGCTCCACGCGCCGCACGCCGCCGGGCGCGGCCTTATCCGCCACGAAGACGGTCTGCCGGCCGGCCACCCACTTAAGGGCCTGGTTGGGCACCGTGAGCACGCCCTCGCGCGTGTCCACCACAATGCCGCACTGGGTGGTCATCTCCGGCCGCAAGAACGCCGCTTCTGCCCGGTCCACAGTGACAAGGGCCTTGTAGTACACGATGTTGTCGCGGATCTCCGGGTCCGGGTACACGCGGTCCACCGCGCCCTTGAACAGGCGCTCCGGCTGGGAGTCCACGCGGAACTCCACGGGCAGCCCCGGCTTCACGCGGCCCACGTCGGTCTCGTCCACGTAGATCCACATCTCCAGGCGCGTGGGGTCCAGCACGGTGACGAGGTTGGCCACCTGTAGGCCCGCCACCACGGTTTCGCCCTCCTGGGCCGTCACCTGCGAGACCACGCCGTCGATGGGGCTGACGATCTTGGTGTAGGAGATGCGTACGTCCAGCGTGCCCACCGCCGCGCGGGCGGCCTCGGCGTCGGCCCGGGCCACGCGGAAGTTCTGCACGGCCTCGTCCAGCGTGCTTTGCGCCTCCAGCTGCTGGCGCACCAGAGACTGGTGCCGGGGCAGGTTTATGGATTCATACCCGGCCTTGGCCTCGGCGAGTTTGAGTCTGGCCGCGGCCTCCGCCCGCTGGGCCCGCAGTTCGCGGGCGTCTATCTCGGCCACCACCTGGCCTTTTTTCACGTGGTCGCCCACGCGCACAAACACGCGGGAAATGGCCCCGGTGGCCTGCGCGCCGATTTTGACGCTGGCGCCAACCTGGGCCTTGATGATTCCCGTGGCCTCCAGCACGCGGCGCACGCCGCCGCGCTCCACCCGCGCGGTGGCCAGGATTTTGGTCTGCTTGGCGGCGCGGCCCTTTTGCACATAAAAATAGGCCCCGCCCACGGCCAGCAGCAGGGCGAGCGAATACAGTAGGAGTTTTTTGCGCGTCATGGGTGTCCGGTCGGCGTCCTCTCGGTTTGCGGTGTTCGGGCGGGGGCCCGTTTGGGAGTATAGGCGGAAAAGCCGCCGCCGCACAAGCGGGGCGGCGGCGCCTGGCTATTGCACCTGGGTGGTGACCTTGAGCCCGTGCTTCTCGATCTTGGCGATGAGCGTGGGACGCGAGAGACCCAGCAGCTTGGCCGCCCGCGTGCGGTTGCCGCCGGTCAGCTCCAGCGCCTCGGCGATGGTGCTCTTGGCCACGGCGTCGAGCACATGGTCGTAGGCGGCGTTGCCCGCCTCGTCCATGAGCGCCCGGCGGATGAAGGCGCGCAGGGTGTCCGCCTGGGTGGGCTCGTGGCCGCGCTGCCCGGCTCCGGGGCCCGCGCCCAGGGCCTGGCGCATCTCCTCCGCGTCGATGGGGCACCCGCGCGAGAAGATGAGCGCTTTTTTGAGCACATTGGACAGCTCGCGCACGTTGCCGGCCCAAGGGTGGGCGCACAGCTGGTCCAGGGCCTCCGGCGTCAGGCCGGGATTCTGCATGTCCATCTCCCGCGCCAGCCGGGCCAGAAAGTGCGCGGCCAGCCGGGCCACGTCGCCCTCGCGCTCGCGCAGGGGCGGCAGGCTTATGGTGACGACCTTGAGGCGGTAGTACAAGTCCTCGCGCAGGCGGCCCTCGGCCACGGCGGCCTCCATGTCGCGGTTGGTGGCCGCCAGAATGCGCACGTCCACGGGAATGGGGTCGCGGCCGCCCAGGCGTTCGATCTGCCGCTCCTGCAGCAGCCGCAGGATTTTGGCCTGCACGGAGAGCGGCATGTCGCCGATTTCGTCGAGAAACACCGTGCCGTGCTGGGCCTGCTCGATCTTGCCCACGCGCCTGCTGCCCGCGCCGGTGAAGGCGCCCTTTTCGTAGCCGAAGAGCTCGCTTTCCAGCAGCGTTTCGGGAATGGCCACGCAGTTGATGACCACGAAGGGCTTTTCGGCCCTTGCACTGTGCTGCCACAGGGCGCGCGCCACAAGCTCCTTGCCCGTGCCGGACTCGCCCCGGATGAGCACCAGCGCGTCGGTGGGGGCCACGCGGCCAATGGCCTTGAAAACCTCCTGCATGGCGCGGCTTTGGCCCACAAGGGCGTCGCCCTCGTCGTCGCCCGGCCCCTCCTGCGGGGCTATGGCCACCCGGGCGCGGTTGAGCCTGCCCGCCGTGAGCGCCTGGGCGATGAGCCGCAGGATGTCGGGGATGTCGAAGGGCTTGAGGATGTAGTCGAAGGCGCCGAGCTTGGTGGCCTCAATGGCCGTCTCCGTGCCGCCGTAGGCGGTCATGATGACCACGGGCAGCCCCGGGCAGGCCGCGCGCATTTGCTGCATGGCCTGTATGCCGGTGATGCCGGGCATGCGCACGTCCATGATGACCAGATCCGGCGGGGCTTCCTTGACGGCGGCAACCCCGGCCTCGCCGGAATTGGCCGCGCGCACCTCGAAGCCCTCGCCCGCCAGAATTTTGCCGAAGCTTTGACGCAGCTGGGCGTCGTCGTCCACAATCAGGATCTGAGCCATAGGTTCTCCCGCATGGGCAGCACAAGCACGAAGCTGGCCCCCTGGCCCCGTTCCGTGGGGCGGATGTGGATGTAGCCGCCGTGCTCCTCCATGATGCGTTTGGCGATGGCCAGCCCAAGCCCCGTGCCTTCTTCCTTGGTGCTGAAGAAGGGCTGGAACACCTGGTCGACCACGGTTTGCGGAATGCCCGGGCCGGAGTCCGTGAGGCGCAGAACGGCCACCCGGCCCAGCGGCTCCATAAAACCGCTTTCCTCGGAGATTTCGATGCTGCCGTTTTCGCCCATGGCGTCGCAGGCGTTCAGGATGAGGTTCACCAGAACCTCCTTGAGCTGCTCCGGATCCGCCTCGACCGTGGGCAGGGGCTGCTCGCGCACAAGGCGCACGTCCACGTTGTAGGTCTCCAGCCGGTGCTTCAGCAGCACAAGGGTCATGTCCACCACGTCCGAGAGGCTCACCAGCTGGAGCTTGGGCTTGGGCGGACGCGAGAATTCCAGAAAGTTGCGGACGATGGTGTCCAGATGCCGGATCTCCTCGCTGATGACCTCGAAGTCCTCCCGTTGGGCGGGCGAGAGATCCAGCCCGCGCTCCAGCGAGAACAGGCGCATTTTGACGCTGGTGAGCGGGTTGCGCACGCTGTGGGCCACGCCCGCCGCCAGCTGGCCCACAAGCGCCAGCTTTTCCGCTTGCACCAGATGTTCGCGCGATTCCTTGAGCAGGGCCTGGGTCTCGTCCACGTCGCGCAGAAGGCCGGCCACCAGCTCGCCCACGGCGCGCACCTCGTCGGAGTCGCCGGCTTGCCCGCTTTTGCCCGCCGGCTTGCCCGCTGACATGTCCGTTGGCTTGTCCGCAGGCATCTCCACGGGGGGGCCCGCAGCCTGGGCGCCGCTCTGGCCGGCTGTTTGGCGCAGGGCCAGACTCTGCTCGTGCGCCTGATTGGAATTGTTGATGGCCGCGCCCAGCGCCAGCCTGCGGATGGGGCCGAGCACCTGCCGCAGCAGCACCCAGCCCAGCAGCAGCCCCAGCACCGCCCCGGCCGGTATGACGAACAGCGAGGCCGTGGTGGCCGTGCGCGCCAGCGAGCGCATGGCCGAAACGCCAAGGTCCGCGTCGCGCGTGTGCAGGTCGAACAGTTCGCGCGCGGCCTCCTGGCCGGTCTGGCGGTGATGCGCGGCCTCCGCCGCCAGCCGCGCGCCCTCGCCCAGGCGGCTCTTCACCAGCAGCTCCAGGGTCTTGTCCTGCTGGCGGAAGCTGTCGTCCATCCGCGAGATGGCGTCCCGCCCGGCCTCCAGCGGTTCGGAGGCGCGCAGCTTCCCCAGCGCCCGCGCGATGGTCGTCTCTCGCGCCATAAAGTCCTTGCGGCGCGCCGGGTCCTGGCGGGCCGCAAGCGCATCGGCCTCCAGGCCGGAGAGCTGCTCCGAGATGGACAGCGCGCTGACCTGCTGGCTCAGGTTCACCTGCCGGAGGATGTCCGTGGCGTACAGATAGTGCTGGGCCAGCCAGTAGGTCGCCGTGGCCCCGGCGCAGGCGCAAATGGTGAGCCCCGCCAAAAGCGCGAACACGCGTCCGCGCAGCGAGGGCTGCACACTCATGGCCAGTCGTTTCAGCGCCGTGCTCATCGTTGCGCCTCCGCCTTCAGCATAGCCCATGCCGGACCGCTTGTCAGCCGCGCCCCGGCGGGCCGGCATGACGCCGCCGCCCACCCTCCGTCCTCCCTCCGCAAAGTCTGTCAACCCGCCGCGCGTGTCCTTTTCACGGCCAGATTGCGGGCAATTTCGCCCGAGCGTAAAGCCTATGCTATACTCTCCGGCCATGAAGAACCCCACCGCCTTTCGCATCGGTTACAAGGCTCCGCCCACCATCGCCCGGTTCATGGCCTCGCGCGCTCTCTTCCGCGGCCTCATGGGGCCGGTGGGCTCCGGCAAGTCCTCGGCCTGCTCCGTGGAACTCATGGCCAAGGCCTTCGCCCAGGCGCCAGACGCAGGCGGCCTGCGCCGGACGCGTTTCGCCGTGGTGCGCAACACCTACCGCGAGCTCAAGGACACCACCTTGCGCACCTGGCTGTCCTGGTTTCCGGAAGATGTCTTCGGCTCCTTCGGCCACTCGGACATGACCCACCGCCTGCGCCAGCCCCAGCCGGACGGCAGCGTCGTCGAGGCAGAGGTGCTGTTCCGCGCGCTGGACCGTCCGCAGGACGCCCGCAAGCTGCTTTCCCTGGAGCTTACCGGGGCCTGGGTCAACGAGGCGCGTGAACTGCCCCTGACCCTTGTTGAGGCTCTGGGCGACCGCGTGGAGCGCTTCCCCTCCGGCCGCGAGGGCGGCTGCACCTGGGCCGGCGTCATCCTCGACACCAATCCGCCCGACACGGACCATTGGTGGCACCGCCTGGCCGAGGAGCAAAAGCCCGCGGGCTGGGAATTCTTCGCCCAGCCCGGCGGCCTGCTGGAGCAGAACGGCGTCTTTGTGCCCAATCCCGACGCCGAAAACCTCGATCATCTGCCGCCCGGCTTCTATCGCCGGCGCATGGCCGGCAAAAGCGCCCGCCACGTGCGCGTGTACTATTGCGGTCGCTATGGGTTTGTGCAGGACGGTCTGCCCGTGTATCCGGAATTCGATGAGAACCGCCATGTGGCGGCGGCGCCGCTTGTTCCCGCGCCCGGCCTGCCGCTCTATGTCGGGCTGGACTTCGGCCTTACTCCCGCCGCCGCCATCGCCCAGCGCCTGCCCGACGGGCGTTGGCTGCTCCTCGACGAGCTGGTGTCCCAAAGCATGGGCATGCTGCGCTTCGCTGGACTGCTGGGCGAGCTCCTGCGCGAGCGCTATTCCGGCCTCGCCGCCGAGATATGGGGCGACCCGGCGGGAGCGGCCCGCGCGCAGACCGACGAGCGCACCCCCTATGACATTCTGCGCGCCAGCGGTCTGCCCGCCCGGCCCGTGCACACCAACGACCCCCTTCTGCGCCGCGAGGCCGTGGCCGCCGCACTCGCGCGGGATGTCGACGGCCGGCCCGGGCTCGTGCTCTCGCCGCGCTGCCGCACGCTCATCGCCGGCATGGCCGGGGCCTGGCGCTTCCGCCGGCTGGCTGTCTCCGGCGAGGATCGCTATGCCGACGCGCCCGAGAAAAGCCGCTTTTCCCACGTGTGCGAGGCCGCCCAGTATCTCTTTGTGGGCGCGGGCGAGGGGCGGCGCATCACCACGCCCACGACCGGCGGCGCGCCCCGGCAGCAGCGCAGCGTCAACCAGGCGCGCTGAAGGGGGCGGCGCGAGCGCCTTCGCTGTTGTTGACGGGCAGATTCTCAAGGCGGTCCATCCTCTTCTCATGGCGAGCCCTTTTCACATGGCGATGTCCTTCTGATGGGCTTTGAAAAACGGGAGGGGCACGCGCGTTTGCTTCCTTGTCTTCCACCGAAAGGGTCCTGGCCGTGTTCCCCGCGCTGTCAGGACCCTTTCGTTGGCATGAGGTTTTTTGGGGGGCATCATGCCCCCCAAAAAACGCGTATTG
>MNUQ01000152.1 GCA_001871085.1 Desulfovibrionaceae bacterium CG1_02_65_16 | reverse complement strand
CGGGGGGATGCGCGGGTGGCCGGGAGGGCGGGGCGCGGCCAATGGCTGTCAAGCCGGAATTTTTGTCCTTTTGCCGGCCAAAAACAGGGCATTCCCGTCCACGCCACAAAGCGGGGCTATACTTGCGCCGCAAGCGGGCCGGACGGCGGCCCGCGCCCGGCCCCAGGGCCGCGGCAGGCGCGAGCGCGGTCCAAGCCGCCACCTCGCGCCCCGTGACCCCACGCGACACCCGGCCCCCGGAACCATCATCTCTGGAGGCAACCCCTTATGTCCATGAGCGTCAGCAATTCCTTCATCGCCCAGTACGTGGCCGACGTGCACGAGGCCTACCAGCAGCGCGGCAGCAAGCTGCGCGGCACGGTGCGCCTCAAGACCGGCGTGGTCGGCGCCACCGCCGTGTTTCAGAAGAACGGGCGCGGCGCGGCCGGCAAGAAGACCCGCCACGGCAACGTGCCCCTCATGAACGTGGACCACACCAGCGTCACCGCTACCCTGGAGGACTGGTACGGCGCGGACTACGTGGACCACCTGGACGAGCTCAAGACCAACACCGACGAGCGGCTGGTTGTGGCCAACGCCGGGGCCTACGCCCTGGGCCGCAAGGTCGATGAGCTCATCGTCTCGCGCCTGGACCACACCGCCAACGTGGTGGCCGAGGCGGGCACCGGCCTGAACAAGGCCAAGGTGTTGCAGGCCTTCGGTCTGCTCAACGCCGCCGACGTGCCCGACGATGGCAACCGTTTCGCCGTGGTGGGCGCGCACCAGTGGAACGAGCTGCTGGACATCAGCGAGTTCAAGAGCGCGGATTTCGCCGGCGACCGCTACCCCTGGCTTAAGGGCACGGAGAGCCGCACCTGGCTCGGCATCACCTGGATGTTCCACACCGGCCTGCCCATCAGCTCCGGCACGCGCAAGTGCTTCTTGTACCACCGCAGCGCCGTTGGCCTGGCCGAAAGCCAGGAGGTCAAGGTCTTCACCGACTGGGTGCCCGAGAAGGCCGCCCATCTGGTGGACCACATGCTCTCCGCCGGGGCCGTGCTCATCGATGACGACGGCGTCATCGAGATCGACTGCGACGACGACGCGGCCCTTTCCGCCTAGGCCCAACCGCAACACACAGCAAAGGAGACCAACATGGCTTATGATTCCTCGACCATGCGCTTGCTGGGCGGCGTGCCCGGGCAGCAGCTCTTTCTCTACCGCACGGCCGACGCCATCGGCGCGGTGAGCGCGGGCGACTACTTCAACGCCGCCGTGGAGGAGTACAACCTGTCCAGCGGCGACATCATTCTGGCCGTCAGCGGCTTTGGCGCGTTGGCGGCGCTCGACGCCCTGGTGGCCGGCGTTTCCGGCGGGTCCGCCACCGTGGGCCTGCTTTCGTAAACAACGCGGCGCGTGCTGTTTGGCCCGGCCGGGAATGCTCCCGCGCCGGGCCTTTTTGGCTCATCCGGGCGGAGGATTGCCTGGAACTGCCCCACCTGACGCGGGTGAATGCCCCGCTTGCAATTTTTCCAATCTTCCCCATATACTGAAAGTGCTGAAAAGACATTGAACGGGCCGCACCGCCCCGCACCCGGAGCCGCCATGCTGAAGATCAGCTGCCTCAACGCCCAGGACCCCGCCGTCCACACCATGTTCAAGCCCTTCGCCCTCAAGATGGAGGAGCGCCGCATCCCCTCCATCGTCATCAACGTGTTCAAATGCTATTATACGCAGATATTGCAGGGCGCGCAGGGCAAAACCAGCGACGCCGACATCTCGCCCCTGGCCGATGGCGATGTGCCCGCGTACGAGGACCTTTCGGCCTATGCCGAGGCCGGCCGCACCGCCCTGTCCCACACGGTGGTCATCAAGCTCAACGGCGGCCTGGGCACCAGCATGGGGCTGGAGCGCGCCAAGAGCCTCATCCCGGTGAAGGACGGCCACACTTTTCTGGACATTATTCTGCGGCAGGCCAAGGTGCTGCGCAAAAAGTACAAGTCGTCCCTGCCGCTGGTCTTTATGAACAGCTTCAAAACCCACCGCGACACCATGCTCAAGGTGGAGGGCGTGGACAACGGCGATACGGGCATCCCGCTGGCCTTTGTGCAGCACATGTATCCCAAGATCCTCGAGTCCGACTTCTCCCCCGCGGACTGGCCGCCGAATCCGGAGCTGGAGTGGAACCCGCCCGGCCACGGCGACGTGTACACCGCGCTGGTCACCTCCGGCCTGCTGGCCAAGCTGCTGGGCCGGGGCTACCGCTACGCCTTCATCTCCAATTCCGACAATCTGGGCGCGGTGATGGATTCGCGTCTGCTGGGCTACATCGCCCAGGAGAAGCTGCCGTTTTTGATGGAGGTGGCGCGGCGCACGCATCTGGATCGCAAGGGCGGGCATTTGGCCAGGCTGAACCACTCCGATCGGCTGGTGCTGCGCGAGCTGGCCCAGTGCCCGGAGAACGAGCTGGAGAGCTTTGCGGACATTGAGAAGTACCGCTACTTCAACACCAATTCCCTGTGGGTGGATTTGCAGGTGCTGGAGCAGGTGTTTGTGGAGAACCTGATGATGCCCTTGGACCTCATCCTGAACCCCAAGACGCTGGACCCGCGCGACCCGGACTCGCCACACGTGCTGCAAGTGGAGACGGCCATGGGGTCGGCCGTCAGCGCCTTTGAGAACGCCCGCGCCGTGCTGGTGCCGCGTACCCGCTTCGCCCCGGTCAAGACCACCCAGGATTTGCTGCTGGTCATGAGCGACTGCTACCTGCGCACCAAGCTTGAAACCATCGAGCAGAATCCGGCGCGCACCACGCCCATGCCGACTATCGCCCTGGACAATAATTTCTACAAGAAGATCGACATGTTCCGTGAGCGCTTTCCCAAGGGCGCGCCGTCGCTCATTGAGTGCGACCGGCTGGAGGTGCATGGCGACGTGCGTTTTGGCCGGCATGTGCAGATGGTGGGCAGCGTGCGCGTGGTGAACCGCTCGCGCAAGCAGGCCAAGGTGCCGGACGGCGCGCGGCTTGAAGGCGAGGTGATCTGCGGATAGGGTGGCGCACGCCGGACGGAGGGTCCGGCAAACGTTCCCCCCCCCACAGTCAGCCGTAAGGATCGTCGCGTGACCGAAACCAACGCCGCCAGGCAGCAGGGCAACGTCCTGCATGCCCGGCGCATGTTTTATTTTCTCATTGTGCTCACCATTGCCTCCCAGGTGGGCATACAGGGCTGGAGCACGCTGTTCACCAACTTCGCCGTGGAGCGCGCCGGCTTCGGCGGGTTCGAGATCGGCGTCACGCAGTCCCTGCGCGAGGTGCCGGGCTTTTTGTCCCTGCTGGTGGTCTATGTGCTCATGGTGCTGCCGGAGCACCGCGTGGTGGCGCTGGCCATCATGGCCCTGGGCGCAGGGCTTGGCCTTACGGGGCTGTTTCCCACCTTCTGGGGCATTGTGGCCACCTCGTTGTTGATGAGCTTCGGCTTCCACTATTACGAGACGCTGAACATGTCGCTCACGCTGCAATATTTCGACCGCACGCAGGCCCCGCTCGTGTTCGGGCGGCTGCGCAGCGTAACGGCCATGAGCAACATCGCCGTGGGCCTGGGCGTGCTGGGGGCTGTGCATTTCCTCGACTACCCGGCGCTGTACGGCGTCCTCGGCGGGGGCGTGGCGCTGGTCGGCCTGTGGGCCCTGGGCCGCAACCCCAGCAATCCCGGCCTGCCCGTTCAGCGCAAAAAGATGTTCCTCAAGCGCAAGTACTCTCTCTATTATGTGCTGACGTTTCTCGGCGGGGCGCGCCGGCAGGTGCTCACCACCTTCGCCGTGTTCCTGCTGGTCAAGAAGTTCGGCCTGAGCGTGAGCGGGGTGACCACGCTTTTTCTGGTGAACAATCTGGTGAACGTGGTGGTCAATCCGCTCATCGGCCGGGCCATCAACCGCTTCGGCGAGCGGCCGCTGCT
Organism: Desulfovibrionaceae bacterium CG1_02_65_16; assembly: GCA_001871085.1. Lineage (GTDB taxonomy): Bacteria > Desulfobacterota > Desulfovibrionia > Desulfovibrionales > Desulfovibrionaceae > Humidesulfovibrio. The sequence continues at coordinate 2,916 of MNUQ01000152.1, read as the reverse complement.
GACGATGGAGTATGCGGTGGTGGCGGTGGTCTTTTCCACCTACGCCTTTTCCGACAACAAGTGGCTGGTGTGCGGCCTGTACATTGTGGACCAGCTGTTCTTCAACTTCGCCATGTGCGTGAGCACATATTTTCAGAAGATCGCCGAGCCGCAGGACCTTTCGCCCACGCTGGCGGCTGGCTTCACCATCAACCATATCGCGGCGGTGGCCATACCCGTTGTGGGCGGGGCCCTGTGGCTATGGGATCCGCGTCTGGTGTTCCTCGGCGGCGTGGTCCTTTCCCTGTGCTCGCTGGTGGCGGTGCAGTTCATCCGCACGCCGTCCGCAAAGCGGGACACGGTGGCGCATGCCGGCTGATGTCCTCTTCAGCGTCATAACGCCCAGCGTGGGCACCCGTCCCCTTGCGCTGGCCCAGGCCATCCGTAGCGTGGAGGCCGCCGTGGCCCATGTGGAAGCAGTCGCGGGTCTTGCGCCGGAGCGTGTGGAGATGCTGGTGGGCTTTGACGCCGTGGAGGGGCACAGGCCGGATTCGACGCTGCCGGGCCTGCGCTATTTTGTGCTGCCGCGCCCGTCCGGAGTTACCTGCGGCTTCGGCAACCACATCCGCGACATTCTGCTGCGCGCCGCGCGCGGCCGCCGGGTGCTCTTCCTCGACGACGACAACGTGCTCACGCCCCAGGCGCTGGCCTTGCACCTGCGGCACGCGGAGGCGGACATGGCCATTGGCCGGGTGGACACGGCAAGCGCCTTCGACGTGCCCTTTCTGCCCCGACCCGCGCCCGAGGGGACGGATCCCGCGGCCGACGCCATCCGGCAGGGCAACATTGATCCGCTGTGCCTGTGCCTTGCGCGTCGGCTGGTGCTGACGCGTTGCGGAGGCTGGGCCGACGAGGGCGGCTACGAATCGGACTTCCTGAACATCCGCAGGTACTTTCGCCGCGCGCACAGCGTGGTGCGCTTCGACGACGTGGTGGGCGTGTACGACGCCGGCCGGGGGCTGGACGAGGGCGGTCAGAATCCGCGCCAAGCCCGTTTGTCGGGGCGGAATCGCTAGCTTTCGGCTTCGCCCATCCGCTGTTTCCTTCCCCATTGCGCAGTCTTTGCGCGCTTGCGCGGACAATGCGCGCAATCTTGGGTCACATTCAATGCGCAGCCAGAGCGGTGAAATAATAATAGTATTAAATCAAGCATGTTGCGTGTTGGCACGGCGCATGCTTTCTTGCTGGCACGCGTTGCGAGACGCGGGAGCACATGAAAAGCACAAATCCTGAACCGTCAACCCTCAACCGACCATCCTTTGCAAGGAGCCTGATCATGTTGAAGCAATTCGCCGCCGCCGCTTTGCTGCTCGCCTTTGCCGCGCCCGCCTTTGCGCAGGGTCCGGAAACGCCGGGGCTGGACAAGCGCCAGGCCCACATGGAGCAGCGCATTGAGCAGGGCAAGGCCAGCGGCGCCCTGAACGAAAAGCAGGCCGCCCGGCTTGAGCAGCGCAAGGCCAATTTGCAGAAGGCCGAGGACCGCGCCAAAGCCGATGGCAAGGTGACCCGCGAGGAGCGCAAGCGCCTGGACCGCAAGGCCGACCGCGTGAGCCGCGACATCCACAACGCGAAGCACAATCCGCAGACCGCTGCCCCGGCCCCCGAAGCGCCGAAGCAGTAGCCATATTCCAATCAGCCGCAAACCCTCAACCGCACCACAACATTAAAGGAGTCCCATCATGAAAAAGTTCGCTCTCGCCCTGCTGATGCTTTCCCTGGCCGTTCCCGCCTTCGCCGCCGCCCCCGCCGCCGATGCCGCCGCGCCCGCCAAGACCGAGGCCGCCGCGCCCGAGAAGGCCATGGACAAGAAGGCCCCCAAGAAGGCCCCGAAGAAGGCTCACAAGAAGGCCGTCAAGCAGGTCAAGACTGAGAAGACCGAGACTGCCGAACCCGCCAAGTAGATTCCGCAATCTCCCTCCCCCATCGCGGCGGGGCTCCCTGCACGGGGGGCTCCGCCGCACCGTTTTGCGCCCACTCGGTCATGGCTCCGGCAGGTCCTCCGGCCCATTCGGCCCCCAGCCCTTCGGCCCATTCGGGTTCCGGCCATTCGGGCTAGGCCCATTCGTGCTAGGCCCATTCGGGCCCCTCGTCGGGCCTCCCGTCGGGATATTCGGCTCACCGGACTCCATCGTGGCAAGGCCGCTCAGCAACTCAAGCAGCTCCGACGGGCTCTCCGCCTGCCCCAGGTCGCGCTGTTCCAGGCCGTCCAACGTCTCCCCCCCGACCCCCAACACCAGCCGGCAGGCTAGATCCAGGCGCGCCAGCGCCGCGCGCACGTCCGGTCCATGCACATGGCCCATGCGCAGCCCTTGCGACATGCGCACCTCGAAGTTGCCGGCGGTGAGGGCGCGTTCCTGAAATTCCGCCTGTCGCAGCTGGGCCAGGAGCGCCCGCCGCCGTTCGGCCAGCGCCGTGCGCGGGTCGAAGTCCGGTCCGGCAAGGTCGAGAAAGTCCACGGCCCAGGCTATCAGGCCGGACAAGCCGCCGGACAGGCCGCCGGACAGGCCGGCCTTCGCTTCGCCGGGCCATGCGTCAGGCAACGCGTCTGGCGAGTTGCCCCTTGTTGGCGTTGCGTGTCCGGTCGGGAGCCATTGGTTCGCCGCTTGTCGGATGGCCGCTTGCCGGATGGCCGCTTGTCGGATGACCGGACGAAGCGGGACGGCCCTGGTTTGTGCCGGTTCGTCGGCATCAACGCGTTCCAGTAGCGTGGTCATAAAGAACAGCCGCGCGGGCGTCCAGTTGAGGCGGCTGTGGCGCAGCAGCACGGCGAGGTCCGCCGCCGTCTCGGGGGCCAAGCGCGCCAGTTGGGCGCGCAATTGAAGCGGGGGCGTGGTGGCGGGGCGTAGGCGGCGCACGTAGGCGCGCACGTCCTCCGCG
>MNUQ01000157.1 GCA_001871085.1 Desulfovibrionaceae bacterium CG1_02_65_16 | reverse complement strand
TGGGAATCACTGTGAGACGGGGGATGACAGATAACGGAAGTGGTTATGTTTCCAAAGCATTTAGAAACGCTTGCCTCGCTCTTGGGCTCAAGCACATCCGCACCCGCCTCTACACGCCGCGCACCAACGGCAAGGCCGAGCGGTTCATCCAAACGGCTCTGCGCGAGTGGGCCTACGCCGCCGCCTACCCGAATTCAGATGAAAGAGCCAGCGAGTTGCCCCGCTGGCTCCATGAATACAACTTCTACAGAAATCACCCAGTGTTACAGAACAAACCGCCCATCAGCCGAGTCAGTGAGGTTGTGAACAACGTCTTGCAACTCCACAACTAGCCCCGCCGCAGCCAAGCCAGGTATTCCTGATTGCCTTTGGGGCCCAGCAGGGCGGAGGGCGCGATTCCCGCCAGCTGCAGCCCGAGGCCACGGCAGAAGTGGAGCACGCCGTCGACGGCCTCTTGGCGGTCGGTTTCGGCGTGGACGACGCCCTTGTCGGTGCGTCCGGCAGGCAGTTCGAACTGCGGCTTGATGAGCAGCACAAGCTCACAGGCGGGCTTGAGCAGGGTCAGGCAGCCTGGCAGAATGGCGGTGAGGGAGATGAAGGAGACATCGGCGGTGAGGACGTCGAAGGAGGCAGGAAAAGGCCCGGCGGGATCGATAGGCGGCGGCTGGCGAAGGTTCAGGCGTTCCAGCACGGTGACGCGCGGGTCCTGGCGCAGCTTCCAGTGCAGCTGCCCGTAGCCGACATCCGCGGCGGCGACGTGAACCGCGCCGTGTTGGAGCAGGCAGTCGGTGAAGCCGCCGGTGGATGCGCCGGCATCAAGGCAGAGCTTGCCCACGGGGGTGAATCCGAGCGTTTCGATGGCGGTGAGGAGCTTGTAGCCGCCGCGGCTGACGAAGCGGTCCTGCCCGCGCAGGGCGAATTCGGTATCCGCAGGGAATTGCTGCCCTGGCGAGGCCACGGGCACCTTTTCGCCATTGGCGACGAAGTAGTGCGCCGCCCCGGCCATGATGAGGCGCAGGGCGGCGTTTTGCGATTCGGCAAGCCCCTGCTCGAAGAGCAGCAGGTCGGCCCGGGCCTTGGGGGCCTTCTTGGGCATGGCGGAACCTACTTCTTGGCCAGACCCAGCCGTGCGACGACGTTTTGCGCGGCCTGCACCACGTAGTCACGGTCGGCGAGGCGCGATTTGTCCTCGGGCTTGATGATGAGTTCCGGGCGGTTGGCCAGGGTGGGATCGGGATGCACGCCAAATTCTGGCGGGAAGGTGTTGCTGAAGTACATTTCCTGAAAGCCGATGAACTTGAGGTGGTGCGCGGTGGCGTCGAGGACGATGGTTTCGGCGTCGCTGACGAGGCCGAGCTCCTTGGCGCGCTTGGCCCCGGCCAGGCACTCGCCGCCTTGTGTGCAGGCGATGTGGCCGTGGCGGTTGGCCTCAATCATGGAGTCCATGATCTGCTGCTCCGTCACCTGAAGGACCTGGAAGGCGCGCTCGCCGCCGATGGCCTCGTACTTCGCGGCGAAGTGGCGCACGCGCGGGAAGGAGACCGGGTTGCCGATCATGGCTGCTTGCGCCACGCTGGCGGAGACCTTGACAGGCTTGAACTCGCGCTTGTCCGCGTCGGCCGCGTAGTAGCGATACACCGGGTCCGCATGGTGCGACTGCACGCCGAACACGCGGGGCAGAGCGCTTATGATGCCGAGCTCGTGCAGTTTGAGAAAGCCGCCCATGATGGCGGTGATGTTGCCCGCGTTGCCTATGGGCACGAACACGCACTTGCCGGCAAGGTTCCAGTCATACCACTGGGCGACCTCGAAGGCGTAGGATTCCTGGCCGAGGATGCGCCAGGCGTTTTTGGAGTTGAGCAGGGCCACGCGGTAGTTGTCGGCCAGAAACTCCACCACCTTCATGCAGTCGTCGAACACGCCGGGCACCTCCAGCACCACAGCGCCGCTGCCGAGGGGCTGGGCCAACTGCTGGGGCGTCACCTTGCCAGCGGGCAGGATGACCGCGCTTTTGATGGCCCCGCCCACGTAGGAGGCGTAGAGCGCGGCGGCGGCGGAGGTGTCGCCCGTGCTGGCGCAGATGGCCAGGACGTCCGTCCAGCCCTTGGTGCGGATGAGGCTTTTCAAAAAGCTGAAGGCGCAGGCCATGCCCCGGTCCTTGAAGCTGGCGCTGGGGTTCTGGCCGTCGTTCTTGTAGGCGGTTTTTAGGCCGAGCTGGGCGCGCAGGGCCGGCGAGGAATCGACAATGGGCGTGTTGCCCTCGCCGAGGTAGAGGATGTCCTCCTCCTCCAGCACGGGGGCCATGAGCTCGTAGAAACGGAAGATGCCGCGCAGGGCGGGATTTTTGCTGGCGGCGCGGGCATCGAAAATTTTACGCCACTCTTGGGGAGTGGTCTTTTTCAGCGTGTCGAAGGTGGTGTCGGTGAGCACGAACACGCCGCCGCAGGTGGGGCAGGTGTAGTGCAGCTCGGCGATGTCGAAGCGCGCGCCGCAGCCCAGACAGACATATTCCATGCGGCCGCGGTAGGTGGGGAATGTGGACATGGGGAATGCTCCTTGCGTGGTGCTTTTGGCGCGCCTGCGCGGCCCTAGCTGACGAATTGCGATACGCTCAACACAATGATGGCCGCACCGGCCGCTGTCTTGCCGACAAGCCCCAGGCTGCGCCCCCAGAAGGCTCCCCAGGCGGCCTGGGCCGCGCGGCGCGAGCTTTCGGCGCGCAGCCGCTCCACTGCGTAGCAGCCAAGCCAGGCTCCGAGCAGTGCGCCGGCTATGCTGCCGAGCCCAAAGCCAAAGGGCGCGCCCAGAATGGCTCCGGCGATGGAGCCCACGATGCCGCCGATGTTGCCGGCCCGGCTGGCTCCGCCGCGTTTGCCACCCATGAGTTGCGCGCCAAGCTCAAAAATCTCGCCCGCAAGGGCGACCAGCGCCATGCGGCCTACGAATCCCCAGGCGATGCGTCCCTGCGGGTCTATGGCGGCGGCCAGGCACAACACGGCGAGCATCAGCCAATTGCCCGGCAGGGAGAGGAGGTTCAGCCATAGCAGGCAGAACAGCACCGCCCCCAGCAGCAGGCCGAGAATGAGGCTCAGAGGCCTACTCCTTGCCGCGCAGGTCCACCACGCGCACGGCCTTGCCATCGCCCTTGGGGATGGTCTCGTGCTGCACCAGCTCCACGCGCGGGGTGACGAGAATCTCGTCGCGCAGGCGCGAGGCGATTTTCTTTTGCAGCGCGGTGAGCACGCGCATGTCCTCCACGAAATAGTCGTCCTTGATCTCCACCTTGACGCGGAGCTGGTCCATCTCGCCTTCCTTGAAGATCTCGATGAGGTAGTTTTGCGCCACCTCGGGCAGGCTCATAAGCGCCTGCTCAATCTGCATGGGGTAGATGTTGCAGCCCTTGATGATCATCATGTCGTCCGCGCGGCCGGCAATGCGGTCGATGCGGCGGTGGGTGCGGCCGCAGGCGCAGGGCCCGGGAATGAACCGCGTGAGGTCGCGCGTGCGGTAGCGCAAGAGCGGCATGCCGTCGCGGCACAGGGTGGTCATAACCAGCTCGCCCACCTCGCCCTCGGCCACATGCTCGCCGGTCTCGGAATTGATGATCTCGGCGATGTAGGCGTCTTCCCAAACATGCATGCCTGCCTGCTTCTCGCACTCAAAGGCCACGCCAGGCCCGTTCATCTCGGTCATGCCATAAGAGTTGTAGGCCTTGACGCCCAGCAGTTCCTGCACGCGCTGGCGCACCTCCTCGGTGTGGGGCTCCGCGCCGATGAGCGCGATGCGCCAGTTGAGGCGCCTGGGGTCCACGCCCTCGCCCTTGAGGAAGCTGGCGAAGTGCAGCGCGTAGGAGGGAATGATGTGCACGCCGTCGACCTTGAAGTCGCTTAAGAGCTTGAGCTGGCGCTTGGAGTTGCCGGCGCCGGCGGGCACGGTGAGGCAGCCCAGGCGCTCCGCGCCGTAGTGGATGCCCAGACCGCCGGTGAACAGGCCGTAGCCGCTCATGTTCTGGAACACGTCGCCCTTGCGCAGGCCCACGCCATACATGCAGCGCGCCACAAGCCCCGCCCAGGAGTCGATGTCGTTCTGGGTGTAGAAAATGGCCGTGGGCGTGCCCGTGGTGCCGCTGCTGGCGTGCAGACGCACGTACTGGTCCATGGGTTGGCAGAGAAAACCGTACGGGTAGTTGCCGCGCAGGTCGTTCTTGGTGGTGAAGGGAACTTTGGCGATGTCCGCCGGGGAGTTGAAGTCGTCCGGGGAGAGGTTCAGCTTGCCCAGGCGGCTGGAGTAGAACGGGGAGCGCAGGCAGGTGGCGATGGTGCGCTTCAGGCGCTCGGTCTGCAATTTTTCAAGGGACTCGCGGGCCATGCCCTCTGCGGCTTCGTAATACATGCTCCCCCCTTCGGGCGCTATGGTGACGGAAGATATGGGCCGAATCCCGCCTAGGTGTTCGGCAGGTATTCCGACGGATACGCCAAAGTGTTCAGATTCTCAAAGCGGCTGTACTGCTTTTTGAAGTACAGCTCAAGATCGCCGACGGGGCCGTTTCTCTGCTTGCCGACGATGATTTCAGCCACATTGGGCTTTTGGGTCTTGTCCTTGTTGTAGACCTCGTCGCGGTAGATGAACATGATGACGTCCGCGTCCTGCTCGATTGCGCCGGATTCGCGCAGGTCGGAGAGCATGGGGCGCTTGTCGCTGCGCTCTTCCACCTTGCGGTTGAGCTGCGAGAGCGCGATGACGGGGATGTTCAGCTCCTTGGCGAGCGCTTTCAGGTTGCGCGAAATGTCGGAAATCTCCTGCTCGCGGGAGTCGATGTCGCGGCTGGCGCGCATGAGCTGGAGGTAGTCCACCACGACCAGGCCCAGGTTGTGCTCGGCCTTGAGGCGGCGGCAACGGGCGCGCAGCTCCATGGTGGAAAGCGCCGCGGTGTCGTCCACGAAAATGGGCGCGTTGGAGATGACGTTGGCCGCATCGTACAGCTTGGCCCAGTCCTGGTCGTCAATGCTGCCGCGCCGCAGGTTCACAAGGTCCACCCGGCCCTGGCAGCACAAAATACGCATCATGATCTGGTCCATTGACATTTCGAGGGAGAACACAGCGGTGGGCGTGGGCTCTTCGCCCTTGGTGGCGGCGTTGAGCGCCAGATTGAGCGCGAAGGCTGTTTTGCCCATGCTGGGGCGGGCCGCCACAATGATGAGGTCGGAGTTTTGCAGGCCGGCGGTCATCTCGTCGAGCTTTTCGTAGCCCGTGGTGATGCCGGTGACCAGGGCCTGCCGGCCCACGCGCTTCTCCAGCTCCTTGAACACGCGGTCCACCAGCTCTTTGCCGGTGTGCACGGTGGTTTTGGAGCGCACGTCGGAAATCTGGAAGATGGACTGCTCGCTTTTATCGAGCAGGCTTTCCACGTCCTGGGAGTCGTAGCAGCTGCCGATGATCTCGCTGGCGGCCTCGATGAGGCGGCGGCTGATGGCCTTGTCGCGGACGATGGCGGCGTGGTGCAGGGCGTTGGCCGCGCTGACCGGCGAACTGGCGAGTTCCGCCAGGTAGACCGGGCCGCCGATGGCGTCGAGCTGTTGGCTCTGCGTGAGCTGCTCGGTGACGGTGACGAGGTCCACCGGCGCGTTTTTGGAGTACAGATCCTCGAAGGCGCGGAAGATGAGCTTGTGCGCGGGGGAGTAGAAATCTTCGCTGCGGATGATGTCCACAAGGGAGTGGAACAGCGAATTGCGCAGAAAAACCCCCCCAAGAACCGCCTGCTCGGCTTCCAGGTTCTGGGGGGGGATATTGCGCGAGAGGGCGGCGGAAGCCCGTTCCAGGGCCTCCGCGCCGTCTTCCCTGTCGCCCGGGCTACGCCTCGGGCTGCGGTTCTGGCTGTTGTTCCGGCTGGCCATGCTTGATCACACGGAGTTTCAGTTCGCCGTGAACGTCGGGGTGCAGGCGGATGTCGACCTCGAAATCGCCAAGGGCGCGGATCGCGTCGGGCATTTCGATCTTCCGGCGGTCGATGTCGATGCCCTGCTCGGCCAGCGCGTCGGCCACATTCTGTGCGGTGACGGAGCCATAGAGCTTGTCGCCTTCGCCCACGCGCACGGGAATGACCACGATGGCGGCGGCGATCTTTTCGGCCAGGCTGGTGGCCTCGGCGCGCAGTCCGTCGGCCTGGACGGCCAGCTTTTTACGCTCCAGTTCAAACTGTTTCAGATTGGCCTCGGTGGCCACCATGGCCAGGCCTTGGGGAATCAGGTAATTGCGGCCGAAGCCGGGCTTGACCGCGACGATGTCCCCGAGGCGGCCCAGGGCGTCAACGTCGGCGCGCAAGATAAGTTTCATGGTCATTGCGGCCTCCTAGACGGTCTTCTTCTTGACTTCCGTGCTGTGCACGGTGGTGTAGAACAACAAAGCCATCTGCCGGGCGCGCTTGATCTCGGTGGTCAGGCTGCGCTGGTGTTTGGCGCAGGTGCCGGTGATGCGGCGGGCGATGATCTTGCCCCGCTCGGTCACGTAGTCGCGCAGGATGTCCGGGCGCTTGTAGTCGATGGGCAGGTTCTTGTCGGCGCAGAAGCGGCAGAACTTTCTTTTGGGCGTGAACTTTTTGCGGAACGCCATGGTTTAGGCCTCCTCGGTGCTGGGCGCGGCGGCTTCCGCGTCGGCCAAGCGGACGGTGACGAACTTGAACAGGCCGTCGGTGATGCGGATGTTGCGCTCAAGCTCCGCCACGGCGGCGCCGGGGGCGGTGTAGTCGAGGCGCACGTAGTGGCCGCGGGTCAATTTGCGGACCGGGTAGGCCAGGGTGCGGATGCCCCAGTCGTCGACGAGGCCCACCTGGCCCCCGTCGCGCTCGATGACTCCAGAGAGGGCGGCGAGAATTTCCTTGCGGTTTTCCTCGGCCAGCTCCGGACTCATGAGCACAAGAGTCTCGTAGTGATTCAGCATTGTTGTGCTCCTTTTGGTCTTTGGCCCCTCCCGCACAGGGGAAGAGCAAGGTAGAGGGGCGTTTTTACGCGCTCGAATGCTGGCTGTCAAGCGTCGTCGCCCTTTCCCCTGGTCTCGGACTTCTCACGGATGTCCGGCGGGCAGGACGCTCAGCCCAGCAGCTTTATGTGCGGCGGCACAAGACGAAAGGCGACGTAGCCCGCCCCCGCGATGACGACGCCAAGCAGGATGAGTTGCAGCATTCCTGTCTCCTATTGCTTTTTCGTGTCGTCCTTGTCTGCGGTCTTGTCTGCGGGCGGCGTCCAGCCGCACTGCTTCTTGGCGCCTCAGCCTCCGCCGGGCACCAGCCGGGAAAGGGCCACCCAGCCGATGATGACCACGATGAACAAAAGCCAACTGCTGTCCATGTTCCCTCCGTAAGGGCGCGGGGGTTAGACGCCGAGATGCTTGCCCGTAAGCAGGTGATAGGCGTCCAGGTACTTGGCGCGGGTCTGGTCTATGATTGCCTGCGGGATTTTAGGCGCGGGCGGGCGCTTGCTGAATTTGATCTCCTCCAGCCAGTCGCGCAGGAACTGCTTGTCGAAGCTCATCTGCCCGCGGCCGGGCGCATAGTCGCTCATGGGCCAGAAGCGGGAGGAATCCGGGGTCAGCACTTCGTCGATGAGGATGAGGCGCTCGTCCAGACCTTCCTTGACGGTGCCGAATTCGAACTTGGTGTCGGCGATGATGATGCCGCGCTGGGCTGCGTAGTCGCGCGCGTGGGAGTAAATGCCTATGGCCAGGTCCTGCGCCTGCTTGGCCAGCGCCTCGCCGGTGATGCGCATGGCTTCGGCGACGGGGATGTTCTCGTCATGGGCGCCCAGGTCCGCCTTGGTGGAGGGGGTGAACAGGGGTTTTTCCAGCTTGTCGCTCTCGCGTAGGCCCTGGGGCAGCTTGTGTCCGCACACGCTGCCGCTTTTGAGGTAGTCCTTCCAGCCCGACCCGGTGATGTACCCGCGCACGATGCACTCAATGGGCAGCGGCTTGGCCCGCCGCACCATGACGGAGCGGCCCTCCAGCATGTCGGCATGGGGCTTGAGGATGGCCGGGAAGTCGCGCACATCGGTCGCCAGCAGGTGGTTGGGCACCAAATCGGCGAATTTCTCCATCCAGAACAGGGTGATCTGATTGAGCACCACGCCTTTGTGCGGAATGGGGTCGTCCATGATGACATCGAAGGCCGAGATGCGGTCGGTCGTGACGATGAGCAGGCTGTCCGGGCCGGTGGCGTAGATATCGCGCACCTTGCCGCGCGAGACGAGGGGGAATTCCTTAAGATTCGTGCTGGTGACGCATTGCATGGCGTGCTCCGTTTGCTGTTATTTTTTGGGCGCGGTCTGGCGGATTTCAACGCTTCTGGCGTGGGCCTCCAGGCCCTCCAGGCGCGCCAGACGGGCGATTTTTCCGGCGTGCTGGGCCAGATATTCCGGCGAGGCCGCGATGACGCTGGATTTTTTGCAGAAGCTTTGCACCGAAAGCGCGGAGGAGAAGCGAGCGGTGCCCAGGGTGGGCAGCACGTGGTTCGGTCCGGCGAAGTAGTCGCCCACGGGCTCCGGGCAGTGGTGGCCGAGGAATATGGCCCCGGCGTTGCGAATTTTTCCTAGCAGGGCGAATGGCTCGGCCACCGCCAGCTCCAGGTGCTCCGGAGCGATGCGGTTCACGAGATCCACGGCTTCGTCCATGCTCCCAACCACCAGTAGCCCGCCCCAGTCGGCCAGGGACTTGGCCGCCAGCTCGCGCCGGGGCAGCAGGTCCAGCTGGCGGGCCAGGCTGGCGCGCACCTTGTGCGCTAAATCCGCGCAGGGGGTAATGCACAGGGCCGCGGCCAGCGGGTCGTGCTCGGCCTGCGAGAGCATATCCGCGGCGATGTAGTCCGGGTCGGCCGTGTCGTCGGCGATGATGCTGATTTCGCTGGGGCCCGCGATCATGTCGATGCCGACCTCTCCCACGAGGATGGCCTTGGCTGTGGCCACATAGATGTTGCCGGGCCCGGCGATGACATCGCAGGGGCGGATGCTCTTGGTGCCGTAAGCCAGGGCGGCGATGCCCCAGGCGCTGCCCGCGCGGTGGATTTCCGTAATGCCGAGCAGGGCGGCCGTGGCCAGAATGTAGGGGTTGAGGCTGGAGTCCTTGCGCGGGGGGGAAATGACGGCGATGTCGGCAACGCCGGCCACCTGCGCGGGCACGGCGTTCATGATGAGGCTGGAGATGAGCGGGGTTTCGCCGCCGCGTCCGCCTGGCACGTACAGGCCCACGCGGTCCACAGGGCGCACCATCTGGCCCAGGATGGTGCCGTCAGGGCTGGTGGTCCACCAGGACTGCTCCGCCTGCCGGGCGTGGAAGTCGCGCACGTGCTCGATTGCCTCGCGCAGGATGGCGAGATCCTCGGCCGGAATGCGCGAGGGCGCGGCCTTGATGTCCTTTTCCGACACGCGGAAGCGCGCGGGCAGGTTGGGCGCGTCGAACTTTTGGGTGTAGGCGCGCAGGGCCTTGTCGCCGTCTTTTTTGATGACGGCGAGGATGTCGCGCACGGTGTTGGTGATGTCGTTTCCGGGATTTCTGCGGCCAGCAAGCCAACCCAACAGGCTGGATGCGTCCAACTCCTCGGGAACGCGTACGATTCTACATGGCATGATAACCCTCTGGAAGTGAAAGTGTCACGTTTGCCAAACCACGATGCTAGCTGAAGGCATCGAAAAAGTCGAGAACGGCCGGACGCGTAAAAAAAGGGCCGGAGCATTGGCCCCGGCCCCTGTTACGGCGCGTCGATGCGTGCTGGCTAGAAGAAGTAGTTCAGGCCGACGCCGATCTTGTAAGCGTCGCCACTATTGTTGGCGCCCTGCAGATTGCGCAGCGTGGCCGAATTGAGTTTCGCCGCGCCGCGCCAAGCGTCCATATCGAAGTCGGACTTGATGTACCCGAGGTACACATAGCCGGTGAGTTCGTCATAGAACTTGTAGCGGGTGTTCAGGTCAAACTCCCACAACGAGTCGCTTTTTGTGAGAAAGCCCGCGTAATTGACGCTTGTCAGGTTGACGCTGTTGTTCAGATAACCCGGGTCGTTGGTGCCGCGGGCATACAGAATGTTGATGGTGTGGGACAGTTTGTCGACGAAGCTGATGTCCTTGAGCGAGATGCCGCCCGCCCAGTAGCCCAGGGTGAAGAGCGTGTAGCCGGCGGGATTGTTCATGGACCCGGCGAGCTCCAGGCGTTCGCCAAAGAAGAATGAGCCGATGGTCCAGTTCTGCGGGGTGCCGATGACGGGCATGCGGCCGGACTTGTTCGGGTCTTTGCCGCTCTCGCCGGAGGAATACACGGCGAAGAGTTCGGGGGTCATCATGGACAGGCCGGTGTAGTCCACAGCGAAGTCGGCCAGCCAGCCAGCGCGGCCGCCGTCTTTGGTGTTGTTGACGTAATTGCTGTATGTGGCCTTGCCGTAGTTGTAGTCGGCCATCATCTTGAGGGGCAGGCTGGCGGGACTGTATGTAAGCGCCGCGCCGCCCCAGTAGCCGCGCAGACCGTCGGTGCTGGAGCTGTTGGGACCGGCGAAGCCGAGCAGGCTGGTTCCGCCTGCGGCTCCGCCCGAGCTGGAATGCGAGCCGGAGTACGCGAACATGCCGAAAGGCGTCAGGCTCACGTCGCGCATGGTGATGGGAAGCGAGGCGAAGACCGCGTCGGTTGCGGTGCTGGAGCCCTGCACCGTGGCGGAAGAGCCGGAGGTGTTGCTGTCGTAGGGACGGGCATAGCCGGCCAGCAGGTTGACGTTGTCGGTCAGTGGGGTGCTGATGATGGCGGAGGCCACTTGGTCGTCGAATATGGCGCTGCCGCCGCCAAATGCCCCCGGCAACGAGAAGGTTTGAAATCCAACGGAGACATTGGCCTTTGTTTGCGGGATCTTGAATTCAATGTAGGCCTTGCGGAGCATGATGCTGCCCGCGCCCATGCTGGCTGCGCCACCGGTCGCTGCGGAGCTGGCGGTTCGGCCCGCGCCAATCTGGTAGAGTCCGTTGCCCCAGTTGGCTGTGCCGATCTGCGTATCGAGCACAGCGCGCAGATTCTCGTTCGCCGTGAAGGTAAAAGCCGTGCGCAGCTTCTCCTCAATTGAGAAGTGGTTGTCCTGGCCTTTGTTGAAATTCCAGTTCTGGCGCGAGACGCCTTCCATCCACCAGTAGCCGCGCGCGGTGACTTCCGCCGCCTGTGCTGACCCAGCAAAAACGAGCACCAGCAAGGCCCCCAATCCCAAAAGCTTCAATCGCGACATCGCTAACGTCCCCTTCTCCAGAAATGTTTTAAGCAAAACGAAATGTAAGTGAACGCTTGCTATCTGAGTTTGTTTGAAAAATCAACAGGAGGTAGGCGAAAGCGCATAAAAAAAGGCCGGGGCAAAAGCCCCGGCCTGAAGCAGCATCACACAGCGAAAGCGTGGTCTTAGAAGCTGTAAACCATGGACATGGTCACACGGTACATGCTGTCGTCGAGCTTCGGCGCGGGAGTGGTTGCACCATTGTAGGAGTGCAAATCAGCATTGATGTAGCCGAGGTTCAGCTGAAGGGCCAGCTCGTCGTACAACTGGTACTTGTTGTTCAGGTCGATTTCCCACAAGGAGTCACGAGTGGTCAGGTAACGGCCATACTGATTGTTGCCGTAACCCGACGTAGTGGACAAGCCGCTCATGGCGTCCTTGTCGTTGGTGCCCTGGACGTACAACAGGTTGACTCGGTGGGTCAGCTTGTCGATGAGCTTGATGTCCTTCAAGGACACGCCAACGGTCCAGAAGCCCATGACGTTGCGGGTGGAGTAGCCGTAGCCGCCGGTGTCAGCCTTGGTGGCGCCCTTGGAGATCAGGTCGCCATCACCGAAGAACATGCCGCCCGCGCTCCAGCTCTGGGGGTTGCCCAGGGTCGGCATACGGCCGCCACGCTTGTTGCCGCTGTCGTCGTCGCCGGAGGAGTACACGAAGAAGGCCTCAGGGGTCATCATGGAAAGCCCGGTGTAGTCGACCGCGAAGTCGGCCAACCAGCCGGAGCGGCCGCCATTATCTTCGCTATAGTCAACGGAGCCGTAGTTGAAGTCGGCCATGATCTTGAAGGGATCAAGCAGCTTGGTGGTGAAGGCCACGCCGCCCCAGTATCCCTTGACGCCCTGTTTGGTCCCACCCCTAGGCGAATTAAATCCAGTGTCGCCGCTGGGGGCGCTATAGGTGCCGTCATTTTTCAGAATGCTCTGCGCGCCGGCATCAGCAAAGGCGCCGAACGGCGTGATGTTGGTGCTGCCAGCCAAGTCGATGGGCACCGCGGCGAAGTACACATTGGAAGCTGTGCTTCCGGTGGTACCGACCGTCTGAGAGCCGGAGGTGTTGCTGTCGAACGGACGAGCGTAACCAGCCAACACCTTCACATTGTCGATAATCGGGGCGGAAACCACGAGGGCGCCGACCTGGTCGTCGAAGATGGCGCTGCCGCCGCCGAAAGCGGCGGGCAGGGAAACGGTCTGGAAGCCGGCCAGGATGTTGACCTTGGTGCCGGGCCACTTGTAGTCCAGGTAGGCCTTGCGCAGCATGATGCTGCCGTTGCCCATGGTGTTGGCGCCGCCAGCGGTGGTGCTGGCGGTGCGGCCGGCGCCGATCTGGTATTCGCCATTGCCCCAGGCGTTGGTGCCAATCTGGGTATCGAGCACGCCTTTGAGGTTCTCGTTGGCGATGAACTGGAACGCGGTGCGCACACGCTGTTCAATGCGGAAATTGTTTTCCTTGGTGGCCTCGTTCATGTCCATGTCGTTGCTCCAGCTGGCATCAATCTGCCATTTGCCGGAGGCTTTGATGTCCGCGGCCTGGGCGGCGCTGGCCAGCCCAAGAACGAGCACCGCAGCCAAAGCGAGCTTGTTCATCTTTTTCATGTTATCCTTCCCTCTTTTGGTGTTCAAAACAGCTGCAGGATGCATGCTTTGGCCTTCTTATAGCCAAGCTCTTTCACGGGCACAAGGGCTAATATGGGGTTTTGTAAAAAAAATTTTACCGTTCAAATTTTTATTTTCGTGTCAGTTTCACGTAACAAAGCTGTAACAAAAAGGGCCGGCGCATTGCTGCGTCGGCCCCGTGGCGAAAGGCTCAAAAACTCGTCTTAGAAGCTGTAATTCATCATCAGAGCGGCCTTGTACGCGTCCTTGCTCAGGTCGCTGCCGTTCTTGCCAGTCGCGCTGGACCACACGCCCTTGTCGAAGTTGGCGTTGATGTAGCCCAGTTCGAGGCCCAGGGACAGTTCGTCGTACAGCTGGTACTTGCTGTTCAGGTCAACTTCAAACAGGGAGTCCTTCTCGGTCAGGACGTTGCCGTAACCAGACTTGGTGGGGCCGGTGCCAGCCAAGTTGACAGCGGAGTCCTTGTCGTTGGTGCCCTTGAAGTAGATGAAGTGAACGGTGTGGGACAGCTTGTCGATGAGCTTGATGTCCTTCAGGGACAGGCCAAGGGCCCAGAAGCCCATGTTCTGGGACGGGTTGGTGTTGTTGGCGATCAGCGCGTCGCCGCCCTGCATCCAGAAGGTGCCGTAAGCCCAGTTCTCACCAGAGGCGACAGGCATACGACCGGAAGTCGCGCCGTTGCCGTCCTTGTCACCGGTGCTGTAAGCGAAGAACAGCTCGGGGGTCATCATGGACAGGCCGGTGTAGTCCACGGCGATGTCGCCCAACCAGCCAGCGCGGGAGGAACCGGCGGCGGTGGTGAAGTCGCTGGTGGAGGCGTGGCCGTAGTTCAGGTCGCCCTTGATGGTGAAGGGATCAAGGATGGAGACGGTGAAGGCCGCGCCAGCCCAGTAGGCACGAGAGCCACCGGGGTTAACGGAAGCGGCCCACAAGCCCATGGGCTTGCTGTCGTCGACACCGGCGTAGCTCTGCACCTGAGTGCCGCTAGCGTACGCGTAAGCGACGAAGGGCTGCACTTTGAAGCCGGTGCCTTCAATGTTCGCATACAGGAACGAGGCGTCAAAGGCTTCGCCGGAAACGCCGCTGTTGGTGCTGGCGCTGCCGGAGGTGTTCATGTCGTACGGACGGGCGTAGCCGCCGACGAGGCTGAAGCCGTCGGTGATGGGCACCACGGCGGCGATGCCAGCCATGTGGTCGTCCATGATGGCGCTGCCGCCGCCGAGGGCGGAGGGCAGGGCCAAGCTCTGGTAACCGGCCAGGATGTTGATCTTGGTGGTGGGCACCTTGAAGTCAAGGTAAGCCTTGCGGAGAACCAGGCTGCCGTTGCCCATGGTGTTGGCGCCACCAGTCGCGGTGCTGGCGGTGCGGCCGGCGCCGATCTGGTACTGGCCATTGCCCCAAGCATTGGTGCCGATCTGGGTCTCGAGAACGCCTTTCAGGTTCTCGTTGGCGATGAACTGGAAGCCGGTGCGGATACGCTGGGTGACGGAGAAGTTGTCATCCTTGTTGGTCTTGTCGAAGTCCATCTGGTTGAGCCAGGACGCGTCAATCTGCCAAGCGCCGGTGGCTTTGATGCTGGCGGCATTGGCGGCGGTGGCGCCAAAGCCCAGGGCGCCGATGAGCGCCAAAGACAGAGCAAACTTTTTCATGGTTCCTTCCTTTGCTGAAACGTTAAAGTGAGCCTTCGCCACTGTTCACGGCAATTGTCTAGCGTCCTTCTGTTCGTTTTGCAAGGCCTCATGGCCTGTTTTTTTGCAATTGGTCAAAAAAATTTTACCGTCCAAAAAATTATCTTTGCCTCGGGGGAGCGCATTGTTTAGCCTTGGCGGCAACCAACCGCCACCCATTGGAGCCAGATGGAATTCGTCGCTCTCAATTATCCCGATACGCCAGGCGTTTATTTGATGAAGGACGCCGGAGGCCGCATCATATACGTGGGCAAGGCCATCAGCCTGCGCAAGCGTCTTTCGTCGTATTTTCGCGCCGGCGCGGGCCATGGCCCCAAGACGCGGGCTCTTGTGGCCAAGATCCAGCATATCGACATCCTGCTCGTCTCCACCGAGAAGGAGGCACTGCTTCTTGAGGAAAGCCTCATCAAGCAGCACCGCCCGCGCTATAACATCGTTCTGCGCGACGACAAGCGCTACCTCCTTTTTCGTCTGGATAAAACGTCAGAATATCCGCGCCTTACGCTCACGCGCACCGTCGTCCGCGACGGATCGTCCTACTTTGGCCCGTTTTCCTCGGCCTCGGCCGCGCGCGCCACGCAGAAGCTCGTGGGGTTGATCTTCCCCTTGCGCAAGTGCCGCGACAAGGCGTTCAAGAACCGTGTGCGCCCCTGCCTGTATCACCAGCTTGGCCAGTGCCTGGCCCCGTGCGTGCTGCCGGTGGACCGCGCCATGTATATGGAGATGGTTGCGCAGGTGGAGCAGTTTCTTTCCGGCCGCTCCCGCGCGCTGGTGCGCGACCTGCGCCGCCGCATGGATGAGGCCGCAACCGCGCTGCGTTTCGAGGCCGCCGCCCAGCTGCGCGACCAGATCAAGGCCATAGACGCCACGCTGGAGGGCCAGGCCTCGGTGCTGCGCGACGACCTGGACCGCGACGTGGTGGCGCTGGCGCAATTGCCGGACGGCGTGGGCGTGGGCATGCTCTTTGTGCGCGGCGGCAAGCTGCTGGAGCAGAAGACGTTTCATTGGACCGGCGTGGACATGGCCGAGGCGCCGGACGCCCTGGAGAGCTTTCTCGCCCAATTCTACGGGCCGGCGCGCTATATTCCCGCCCGGGTCGTGCTCTCGCATCTGCCGCGAGGCGAGGCGCTTCCGGCCGCCGGGACGGAGTCTGGGACGACGCCAGAGACGGGGGGCGGAACGACGACAGGGGACGCATCGGAGGGCATGGAGACCGAGGCTGACGGGCACGCCGTGCTGGCCGAGGTGCTGGCCGAGCGCCGGGGCGGGCCATGCCGGCTTGCGGCCCCGCGCGGCGATGATGAGCGACGGCTCATGGACATGGCGGCCAATCTGGCGCGCACGGCCAACCGCACCGACGGCGCGCAGGACGTTGCCGCCGTGCTGGAGCAAACGCTGAATCTTTCCGCGCCGCCAGCCCGCATCGAGTGCGTGGACATTTCACACCTGGGCGGCAGCGGCGTGCGCGCGGGGATGGTGGTCTTTGAGCGCGGCGAGCCGCTCAAAGAAGCCTACCGCGCCTATGCCCTGCCCGCGGCCGAGGGCACGGGCGACGACTACGCGGCCCTGGCCCAGTGGGCGGCGCGCAGGGCCGAGTCCGGCCCCCCGTGGCCGGATCTGCTGCTCATCGACGGCGGGCGCGGACAGCTGGCCGCGGTGACTGCGGCGTTGGAGTCCGCCATGCCCGGCACCCCCATCGAGTGCGCATCCATCGCCAAGGGGCCAAGCCGCCGCGCGGGCGAGCTGGAGGACCGCGTGTTCCGCCCCGGACGGCGCAACCCCGTGGCCCTCAGGCCCGGCAGCCCGGCTTTGCTGTTCCTCCAGCGCGTGCGCGACGCCGCCCACCGCTTCGTCATCGGCCGGGGCCGCGCCGCCACCAAGAAACGCTCGCTGTCCATCGAACTCTTGTCGTTGCCGGGCGTTGGACCGCGCACGGCGCGCCTGCTGTTCGACCACTTCGGCGATATTGCCGCCATAAAGGCCGCTGGCGTTTCCGCCCTGGCCCAGGTGCCCGGCCTGGGCGCAAAGCGCGCGGCCAAGCTGCGCCAGGCCCTCGACGCGTTGGACGCAAGCGGCGGCGCGCACGCGTCCTGAACCGCCGCCAGTTCGTGCGGCGCAACGCAGGCGCGGGGGGCATCCTATATATAAGGTGAGGGCTTCGCCTCCGTGGTCAGAAGACGGTGCGGCGGACGCAAAAAAGCCACGTCCGGATTCTTGTCCGCGGGCGTGGCTTATTGCGTTCAGCCGTTTTGTCGCGGTGCGCTATTCGATGTTCAGCGCCACGCCTGGTGTCAGGCTCAGAAGCTTGGTCTCCGGCGCGTGTTCCTTAAGGGCGGCGGCGAAGGCTTCCGTGTTTTGCGCCAGGACGGGGAAGGTGCCCCAGTGCATGGGCGCCACCATGCGGCATTTTAAAAACGAGCAGGCCACCGCCGCCTCGCCGGCGTCCATGGTGAACCAGCCGCCCATGGGCAGCATGGCCAGGTCGATGTCGAAGAAACGGCGGAAGAGCTTCATGTCCGAAAACAGCGCCGTGTCGCCGGAATGGTATGCGCAGAAGCCGCCCGGGAAGGAGATGATGTAGCCCGCCGGCGCGCCCGTGGCGGCGGAATGGAAGGCCTGCACCATCTTGACGCGGACTTCCGCCGTCTGCACCGTGCCGCCCATGTTCATGCCCAGAATCTGCCCGGCGGGAACGCCCGCCGCCTGCATTTTGCTCCCCAAATCGAACAGGCACACAAGCTTCGCCCCCGTGGCCCGGCAGATTTCCGCCGCCTGCCCCACATGGTCGCCATGGTCATGGGTGATGAGCACTGCGTCCACCTTGCCCACGGACTGCCAGGTGACCGGCGCGGTGGGGTTGCCTTCGAAAAACGGGTCGATGAGCACGCGCACGCCATCGGCCTGCAATAAAAAGTTGGAGTGGCTGAACCAGGTGAGCTGCATGGCGTTTCCTCCTTGCGTTATTCGCCCCAGCGCTTGAACAGATCATGGTCGATGCCCAGCTGGTCCAGCACGCGGCCGGCCAGGTGGTTCGCCAGATCCGCAATGGTCTTCGGCTTATGGTAAAACCCAGGGCTGGCGGGCATGATGATGGCTCCGGCATCCTTGGCCGCCAGCATGTTCACGATGTGCACGCGGTTGAGCGGCGTTTCGCGCGTCACCAAAATCAGCTTGCGGCCTTCCTTCAGGGTCACATCCGCCGCGCGGTGGATCAGGTTCGTGCCCAGTCCCTGGGCTATGGCCGCCAGACTGGCCATGGAGCACGGGCACACGATCATGCCCGCGTGCCGCCACGAGCCGCTGGCCGGGCCCGCCGCGATGTCCTTTTCGCCATGGCAGGCGTGCGCCAGGGCGAGCAGATCCTCGGCGCGGAAGTCCGCCTCCAAGGCGATGACCTTCTTGGCCGCCTCGGACAGGATGAGATGCAGCTCCACGTCCGGTCGGCCGGAAAGGGCGCGGGCCAGGGCCATTGCGTACTGCGGGCCGCTGGCCCCGGTGACGGCGAGAACGATGCGGTTGGTCATAAGCCCCTTTGGCCGGGACGGCATTTCCCGACTCCGGCCAGCGTAAGAGAACTCCGAGGCATTTGCAATGCGCTGTGCGCGCGGCGGCGAAACCAAGCGGCTTCTTGCGCTATTGCCAAAGCCCGAGCGCCTGGCATTTCCCTTTGACCATGGGGTTCTCGTTGCCTTGAATGGCCTCGATGCGGCTGGCGCGGGCGCATTCCCAGCCGTCCACGGGGTACATGCTGTCCCAGGCGTCCATAAGCTGCTCCTGCTGGCGGCTGATCCGGAAGCGCGGGTAGGCCCAGGCCATGTACTTGGTGCTGCGGGCAATGGTTCCCCGGGCGTGCTCCGGCGGCTCGGCCTTGCCGCCCGCTATCTTCATGGCGCAGCTGCCGAAGGTGCTCGGCGCTCCCGGCAGCATGGCGTAGGTGTAATTCTCGCGCATGGCGTTCACCGCGCCAACGGCGGGGTAGAGGTTGTACATGTCCGCCTGCATAAGACGGTAGTCCCGGTTCGTCCGCTCGGCGCATTTGCGGCCCTTGAAGGGCCCGCGTCTGTCGACGCAGTCCGGGTGTCCGTCGCGCCATTCGGCGAAGGCGCGGCCGAAATTCTCGGCCGGCACGGCGTGCTCCCATTCAATGCGCGCAACCCGGGCCTTATGCCTGGGAGTCTTGAACCCGGCAGGCAGAATCACCGCGCCGTTCTCATCATAGCTGGCGCGGCAGTACAGGGTGATGCGGTGGTCGTGGTACACGCGTTTGCCCAGGGCGCGCTTGGCGGCCTTGAACGAGTCCTCGCGGGTGTTGCCGCGCTGCTCGGTCGCCTGCCGCGCCGATTTCTTCTCGCGTTCGGCCTTGTCCTTGTCGCCGCAGGAGACCAGCGCAAGGGCCACAAGGGCACAGGCCAGCAGTGCGGCGATGCGCTTCGCGGCGCGGGCGGTGGTCTTCATGGGGGGGCTCCGGCTGGTGGTGGAGGAGGGGAATGCCTCCGGCGCCCAGGGGCATGCGCCCCTGGACCCACAGGCCGCCATTCCAGGGCAAGGTCCCTGGAACGGCGGAAGATTTTTGGGGGGAGGGCTCACGGCGAGCCTTCTGCACGAAAACCCTTATGGGATTCCAAAGGGCGAATGCTCTTTGGCCCCCGGAGGGTATTTGCTTACAGCCCCAGCTGGCTCCACAGGGCGTCGACTTTTGCCTTGACGCCCTGGTCCATGCGCAGGGAGTGCGGCCATTCGCGGTGGTGCCCATCCTCCGGGCCCTTCCTGGTGGCGTCGATGCCCATTTTGCCGCCGTAGAAGGCGAGCGGCGAGGCGTGGTCCAGCGCGTCCAGCGGGCCTTCCAGGATGGCCACGTCGCGCCGGGGATCGACGTTGTTGCCGATGCGCCAGAGCACCTCGGAGACGTTCTGCACGTTGATGTTTTTGTCCACCACCACGATGATCTTGGTGAACATCATCTGCCCCATGCCCCACAGGGCGTACATGACCTTGCGGGCCTGCCCGGGGTAGCGCTTGTCTATGGAGACGAAGCACAGGTTGTGGAACACGCCCTCAAGGGGCAGGTTCATGTCGACGATTTCGGGCAGCTGTTTCTTGATGAGCGGTAAAAAAAGGCGCTCGGTGGCCTTGCCGATGAAGCAGTCCTCCATGGGCGGCGGGCCAACCAGGGTGGCGGGGTAAATGGCGTCGCTGCGGTGCGTGATGGCCGTGACGTGGAACACCGGGTAGTCGTCGGCCAGCGAGTAGTAGCCCGTATGGTCGCCAAAAGGACCTTCGCGTCGGCGCTCCTTGGGGTCGACATAGCCCTCCAGCACAAACTGGCTGGTGGCGGGCACCTCCAAATCGACGGTTTTGCACTTCACCAGCTCCACCGGCTGGTTGCGCAGAAAACCGGCGAAGAGCATCTCGTCGATCTCGTCGGGAATGGGCGCGGTGGCGGCGTAGGTGACGGCCGGATCCGGGCCGATGGCCACGGCCACTTCGAGCCGTTTGTTCAGCTTTTCGGCCAGATGGTAGTGGTAGGCCCCGCCCTTGTGCCGGTGCCAGTGCATGCCGGTGGTGTTCTTGTCGTACACCTGCATGCGGTACATGCCGGCGTTGCGCACGCCGGTTTCCGGATTTTTGGTGAACACCACGGGCAGGGTGATGAACGGGCCGGCGTCGTCCGGCCAGGTGGTGAGCACGGGCAGAATGGACAGGTCGACATCTTCGCCAGTGAGCACCACGTCCTGGCAGCAGCCGCGCTTCACGTGGTCGGGGAAGATATTGGTGAGCTTGCTGAGCTTGGGAATCATTTGCAATTTTTTAATGATGCCGTCGGGGCGCTCAATTTCCAGATATTCATGGATGCGCTCGCCGAGGGCGTCGAGGTTGTCGCTGTCCAGGGCCATGTTCATGCGCTTGTAGGAACCGTACATGTTGGTGAGCACGGGAAATCTGGCGCCGCGCGCTTTTTCGAAAAGCAGGGCCGGGCCGAATTTTTTGCTCACCCGGTCGGTCACCTCGGCGATCTCCAGATAGGGGTCAAGCTCCGCGCCTATGCGCTTCAACTCGCCTTGACGGTCAAGATGCTTGAGAAATTCCTGTAAGTCCTTGTAGGGCATGGAGTCCTCGCCTTGTGTGTTTCGGCGACAATAGCAAAGGCCGCCCCCTCCTGACAAGCGAGGCGCATATTTGCGGGTTTGGGGCTTGACAAGACGAAAACAAGAATTTAAACAATGTTTAAAGTTATGCGAAAATGCATCAAGGAGGGTGACATGGCGTCGCAACCTGAGGCAGGAACAAAGGAAAGGCTGCTGGAGGCCGCACGGATGGTTTTTGCTGAACGTGGCCTGCGGGACGCGACCGTGCGCGACATCTGTGCCCGAGCCGGAGCCAATGTTGCGGCGGTGAACTACTATTTCGGCAGCAAGGAAAAGCTCTATACGGCTGTTTTGGCAGACTATCTGGAGAAGTGTCATAACCGCTACCCCACCAATATGGGCATAGACCCCGACGCGACGCCCCCTCAGCGGCTTAAGGCGTACATCCGTTCCCTGCTATACAGGCTGATGGGCGATGGCGACCCCGTGGGCGAGAAACTCGGCCAGCTGCTCACGGCGGAAATAATCGAACCCTCGGAATATTTTCACGAGGTGGCCCGGCGCTACATCATGCCGGTGCATGTGGAGCTCACCGGAATCATCCGCCGGCTGCTGCCCCAGGCGTCCGACCGCACGGTGCGGCTGTGCGCCGCCGCCGTCACCGGGCATTGCATGCTTTTCGACAACGCCAAGCAGCTTATCCGCCGCATGCAGCCGGACATCGCCCTGGAGACCCTGGGCGTGGAGCTGGTGGCCAATTTTGTGTACGACTTTGCGCAGGCCGGCATCGCCCGCATGGCCGAACCCGCCTGATATCCTCCGCGCCGCCCAAAAAGAACCCCTGCCTGGGCGTTACAGGCAGGGGTTCTGGAGTGAGGCGGGTGTTTGGGTCCCTCTTCCCGCACACCCGCGCCGCAAGGGAGAGTAAGGGAATATCTAGACGGCCGATTCTCCGCGCTCGTTGGTGCGGATGCGCACGGCCTCCTCCACATTGATGACGAAGATCTTGCCGTCGCCGATGCTGCCGCTGTTGGCGGCGGCGCGAACGGCCTCCACCACGCTGGCGGCGATGGCGTCGTTCACGACGACCTCGATCTTCACCTTGGCCTTGAACACCACTTGGTATTCAGCGCCGCGGTACATTTCCACATGGCCCTTCTGGCGGCCGTAGCCCTTGACCTCGGTAACCGTCATGCCGTGCACGCCGGCCTTGTCCAGAGCGTCCTTAACCTCGTCGAGCTTGTGCGGCTTGATGATGGCTTCAATCTTCTTCATGGCTTCTGTCTCCGTGCCCGTTAGCGATGGGTCTTGTTGATGGAGAACTCGGGGTAGCCGATGACGGCAACTTCAGCCATGTCGAGGCCTTCCTGCTCAACCTCGGCGGGAACGCGCATCTTGAAGATCTTGTCGGAGATCTTGAAGAAGATGAACATGACCACGAACACGAAGATGAAGTTGACCGCGACGGCCAGGCACTGGGCGCCGAACTGGCTGGGATCGCCGTAGAACAGGCCCTTCACGGCGCCGTCCACGCCATTGAGCTTGTCGCCGTAGGTGCCGTCGGCGAAGAGGCCAAGGGCCAGCATGCCCCAGGCGCCGTTGACGCCGTGGACCGAAATGGCGCCCACGGGATCGTCGATCTTCAGGGTGTTTTCGACGAACAGCACGCTCACGCAGAGCAGCACGCCGGAGATGACGCCGATGATGACCGAGGAGATGGGAGTGACGAAGGCGCAGGGCGCGGTGATGGCGACCAGGCCGGCCAGCAGGCCGTTGCCGGCCATGGAGATGTCCGGCTTGCCGTAGCGGAACCACATGTACATCATGGCGGACATGGCGCCGCCGGCGGAGGCGAGCATGGTGTTCACAGCCACGACGCTGATGCGCAGGTCGCCGCCGGACAGGGTGGAGCCGGCGTTGAAGCCGAACCAGCCGAAGGCGAGGATAAGACAGCCGGCCAGGGCCATGGGAATGTGGTGGCCGGGAATGGCGTTGGCGGTGCCGTCGGCGCGGAACTTGCCGAGACGGGGCCCGATGACGATGGCGCCGGCCAGTGCGGCCACGCCGCCGGTCATGTGCACAACCGAGGAGCCAGCGAAGTCAAGGACGCCGTGGCCGAGGCCGAAGTTGGCGCCCACCTGGGAAAGCCAGCCGCCGCCCCACACCCAGTTGGCGTACAGGGGGTACACCAGCATGGAGATGAAGAATCCGTACAGGCAGAAGTTCTTGAAGGTCCAGCGTTCGGCCATGGCGCCTGTGGGAATGGTGGCCGTGGTGTCCATGAAGACCATCTGGAAGAGGAACATGGTGAGCACTGTGGTGTCATACACGCTGTCGCCCAGGAAGAAGCCCTTGGTGCCGAACAGGCCGAAGTCCTTGCCGAACAGGTTGATGACGAATTCCTGGTTGAGCACGCCGCCGCCGCCGAGGGTGGCCGCGCCGCCGCTGCCGCCCATTTGCAGGGCGAAGCCGGTGAGCCAGAAGCCCAACATGCCGATGCCGTACACCATCATGTTCATGCCCATGGTGTGGCCCGCGTTCTTTGCGCGGGTGAAGCCCGTTTCGGCCAGGGCGAAACCGAGCTGCATGAACATGACGAGGAAGCCGCAGACAAGCGTCCACACCATGTTGATGGAGATGCGGTTGTGGCCCACGACGTCGGCGAGCTTGGTGGCCAGCGGCTCGGAGTCCTTGTACTTATCCATGTCCACTTCGGTGGGCGCGCCGCCGGTGGCGTTGACCACGTCCGCGGAGGTGCCGATGGTGGCGCCGATGGGATCGGGCTTCGGCGCGTCCGCCGCGAAGACTGTGGCCGATCCAGCGAGGATGACCATTGCAAGAGTGAGTGCCATTACGATGTTCTTGAGCATGCTGCCCTCCAAAAAAAATTGATGGAATTGAAATGAACCAGTGACAAGCCTAGGGCAAGAAGCGGGCCAAAACAATTTTATGTGTTAAATAGATGTGTTATATTTTCGCAGGGTGGAATCTGCTGGTCGGTTGTTACAAATTTGCAAGAATACATTTGCTTCAAACGTCCGCACTTTGCTCTTGACGAAGATTCTGCATCGGTAGTGTTACTACGTAACATACTTGTATCTAATGCTAATACTACTTGGCAGGTGCTCCAGAACTGCGCCTGGGGTCCTAATCCAGCCCGAAAATGATTACGGATTTGTAGAATTGATTTTGTCAACGTGGCTGCCCACCCCATGCCGCTGCCGCTGGTTCGGGCCTCTTGCATTTACAATGTGTTGCCTTCAGCGCCTTGGCCATTTGTGCGGTGTGGGGCTCGGCTCAGGCAGCGCTCTTGCGGCCACGATGGCGTGAATGCTAAAAATGTAAATATTGCTATCGGCGAAAGGCGGTCTGAGCGGAAGCTGTCGAAACAAGGTCCGGGGGCGTGGAATCTGGCGGCCGCGCTCATGGTTGGGCTTGACTTTGAACCTGGGAACACCACATTATGATCAGGAAGATGGAGTCCGCATTCTGCACGGGGCTCCGGGCTTGGCGCACTGCGGACCGTGGCCCGCAAGCCGGAAACGGCCCCGCGCCGCCGCTGCCCAATCCGGCGTAAGCGCTTTTGCAATCACAAGGGGCCTTGGGGTTTTACAAAACCCTGTGGGTAGGATAACTCCCCCTGTCAGCCAAACCCTGTGGAGGACATCATGCTTGGCGAACTGTTTCAGCCCATGCACTTGCTTTTGATTCTGGTCATTGCCCTGCTGTTGTTCGGCCCCGGCAAATTGCCGCATATCGCCGCCAACATGGGCAAGAGCATCCGCGAGTTCAAGTCCGCGCTCTCCGCGCCGGATGAGATCAAGGTCGCCACCCCGCAGCAGCAGGCGCAGCCCCAGGCCGCGCCGCAAGCCGCTCAAACCGCCCAGGCGGCCCCTTCCGCCCAGGCGGAAGCGCCCAAGCAGGAGCAGAAGAGCGCGTAGTGGCCTCTTTGCTTTCCCGGCTTGAGCCCCCGACAGGCTGTCGTCCGGGCCAGCCCCTGCCGCGCGCGGGCTGGTCCGGTTTCCCTTTGTGCGCCGCGCCGCTTGCGCGCCCGGGAGCTGCGGTGTGGATCTGACCCACCTGCTTTCCACTTACGGCTACTTGGCCTTGTTCATCGGCACGTTTCTGGAAGGCGAGACCATCCTCATTCTTGCCGGCTTCGCCGCTTTCAACGGGCATATTTCGCTGCCGTTGGCCATTCTTGCGGCTTTCGCCGGCAGTTTCGCCGGCGACCAGACCGCCTTCTACGTGGGCCGCTACAACAAGCGCTTTTTGGAAACGCGGCTCAAAAAGTGGGAATGCCGCATCGAAAAGGTGCACCACCTGCTGGAAAAGCACCAGGTGCTGGTGCTCATTTCTTTCCGCTTCTTCTACGGCTTTCGCAATATAACGCCCTTCGCCGTGGGCACCACCAACGTTACGCCCTTGCGTTTTTTTTGTCTGAACGGCATCGGCGCGGCCATGTGGGCCATCACCTTCGGCGTCGGCGGGTATTACCTGGGCGACGTGCTGGAGCGTTTTCTTCAGGAGATCAAGTGGTGGGTGGCCGGCGGACTGTTCGGCCTGCTGCTGGCGTTTTGGCTGGTCAAAACCATCCGCGCGCGGATGCGCAAGAGTTCCTGCTAGATTACGGCTTGCCTGCGCGCACAATGGCCGGGCCGACGGGCGCGACGCCAAGCCTGCCCCACAGTCGGAACACCTCAATGCCCGGCGCGTTTGCGCTGCGCAGAATCTCTTCCAGACTGCCCGCATCCGCGCCGTAGTAGCCGCGGGTCATCTCGCGGTTGAGGAAAAGCCCCCCGCCCCGCAGGGCCACTCCGGCCATCATGCCCACGCCGTCGCCGAAGGCCAGCACCGGCCGGTGCGTCGTCAGCGAGCCCCGGCCTGTCTCCTCGCGCACGCCGAGCACATCGTACTTCGCCGCAGTGTCGAAGTCGAAACTGCCGGCCAGGATGCGCTCGACCATCTCCTCCTCCTGCACCGCCAGCACCAGCCGCGACTTCTCCAGCCCGGCCTGCAGACCATACCCGGCGCCGACCACGTCCACGAACACGGGCGCTCCCCAGCCGCCATCGGTCCGGCGGGCGATGAGCACGCCATTTCCCGCATGGACGGAGTACAGGAATCCCGCCTGATAGATTCCCGGCAGGATGATGAGCGCCCGCGATTCGGCGATGGCCGCATCAAGAATCCTGTCCGGCGTGTTCTTGCGCATTTCGCGCAGAGTGCGCGTGGCCTCGTCCAGCAGGAGGGCGGCCTGGGCGGCGGAGCGATCGTCGTTGGCGGATGCCGCCTTTGAGGGCGGGGGCTGGCCGGCTGGGGTTTGGTCCTTGGGGCCGGCGGCGCAGCCCACGAGAATCAGCAAGCCGGCCAGGCCGGCGGCCAGGGCGGAGGTGGGGACGGCGCGGCGCATGGCGCGGCTATGCCAGCAGATTCGCCAGGGCGGCGAGCCTCTGGTCTGCTTCGTTGGGGCCTTGCGCCGCCGGGGCGGCGAGGATTTCGCGCAGCAGGTCCACGCCATCGAGCAGGGCCTGGCAGACCTCCGGCGTGGCGGCGATGCGGCCCGCGCGCAGCTGGTCGAGCACGTTCTCCAGCTTGTGCGCGGCGCGCTCCACCTGCCGCAGGCCAAGCAGATTGGCGCCGGCCTTTATGGAATGGGCGTCGCGGAACATGGCGTTGGTCAGCTCCGGGGACAGCTTGGGCGAGCGTTCCATCTCCAGCAATCCGCGCTCCAGGTCGTTCAGACGCTGGGCGCTTTCCTCGGCAAAGGCCGCCAGCACTTCGGGATCGTTTTCAAGCATCAAGGGGCTCCATCAGGCGTTCTTTGCGCCAACCAGCCGCACCGCAACCTCGGGCAGACGCTCCAGGTCGGGCTTGGCGATTTGCAGGTCCGCGCCCACGCTTTCGCCCTTGTGGCGCAGCTCGTCGGTGATGATGGACGAGTAGAGCACCACGGGCAGGTGGCGCAGGGCCGGTGTGGTTTTTACGTATTTGGTGAGGGTGAATCCATCCATCAGCGGCATTTCGATGTCCGAGATGAGGATGTCCACGAAGTCGGAGAGGGGGCGTCCCTCGGCCGCGGCCTTGGCGGCCATGGTGCGCAGGGTGTCTTGCGCCTCCTGTCCGTTGCCGGTCACGATGGGCGTGATGCCCGAGCGCTCCAGCGTTTTCTGGATCATCAGGCGGATGGTGGCGGAATCGTCGGCCACGAGGGCCTTGAGTTCCCCGGGGGCCACGGTTTGCGGCGGCGCGTCGAAATCGATCTCCGAGGGCGAAAGGTCGGCGAGGATGGTCTCCAGGTCCAGCAGCTGGATGAAGTGGCCGTCGCGTTCGATGAGGCCGATAATGGCCTGGATGCCGGTCTTGGGCATATAGCCGTCCGGCGGAATGACCTCCGGCCAGCCCACGCGGTGGATGCCCGTGACGCCGGAGACGATGAAGCCGGTGATGGTTTTGCTGAACTCGGTGATAATGACGTTGTCGCGCGGGGCCTGGACCTTGGCGATGCCCAGCCACACGGCCAGATCGATGACCGGCAGGATGTGGTGGCGCAGGGGGATGAGCCCACGGTAGCTGGGGTGCGCGGCGCCGGGCTGGGGCTCCAGGCGCGGGCTCTCGATGACCTCCATGACCTTGGCGACGTTGACGCCGAAGGAGTGGCGCTCGGGCGGGCCGTCGGCCTCGCCTTCTCCATCGATGTGGAACTCAAGGATCTCCAGTTCGTTGGTGCCTGTTTCCAGCAGGATGCCGGTGTCGTTCATGCGGGCTCCTGTGTTGGCGGGGGGGCGTGACGCAATGCCACCATATACCCCGCGTCAGCAGGCGTGTAAAGCGCGCGTGGGGGGAGGCCGTCTAAAGCGGTTCCGCGCGTTTGCGCGCCAGAAACTCGCCGAGAGTCTTGTCGGTTTCCTGGATGTGGTGGCGCACCCACTCCACGGCGAAGGCCAGGAATTCCTCCAGGCCAACAACGCGGCCCTCGCTTGCGGCCTCTAGAAAATCCAGCGCGCGCATGGAGCCCTCAATGTGCTCCTGCACGTGGCGGTCGTATTCCGGGTAGGCGTCCGGGTCCA
Organism: Desulfovibrionaceae bacterium CG1_02_65_16; assembly: GCA_001871085.1. Classification (GTDB taxonomy): domain Bacteria; phylum Desulfobacterota; class Desulfovibrionia; order Desulfovibrionales; family Desulfovibrionaceae; genus Humidesulfovibrio. The sequence continues at coordinate 10,860 of MNUQ01000157.1, read as the reverse complement.
TCAACGCCTCCTCTGAGGCGAAGTGCTCAATCACGTAGTCGCATAGGCGGCGCAGCGCCACGCCGGTCTGCTTATCGGCCTCCTTCCCCTGCGCCGTCTCCCAGGTCTGGTTGATCATTTGCAGGAGTTGCTTGTGCTGCCGGTCGATTTCCGCGTCGCCGATGGACATGCTGTCCAGCCACTGCACTGTCTCCACAATCCCCCCTATTTGTGCATGAACTTCTGCACGGCCTTCCAATCCTTGCCGGGCTTGTTGGCCAGCAGGCGGCGCACGCGCTGCACATACATGGCCGCCACAAAGTCCTCGGGCGCGGCCGCGCGCAGGGCGGAGAACTCCTCCAGCGCCTTTTCCCACTGCACCGTGCGGTAGAGCGCCATGGCCCGCTCCCAGCGTGAGCAAAAGCCGAGCATGGCGCGTGGCGCGGCCACATCGGCGTAAGGGCTTTGCGGCATGGCCCCCACCAGTTCAAAGATGGGCAGCGGTTCGCGCACGCCCTTGGGCACCACCACATCCACAGAGCGGAACAGAAAGTTCCGCCTGGCCTTGTCGCGCACATCGTGGCTCACCAGAATGCGTGTGGCGTAGTACTTGTTCAGGCCTTCCAGGCGGCTGGCCAAATTCACCACAGGCCCCAGGGCCGTGTAGTTCATGCGGTCGCTTGCGCCCACATTGCCCACAATGGCCGTGCCCGTGTGGATGCCCACGCGGGTGAGCATGACCGGACCGCCGGACTCCTTGCGCCGGGCGTTGAGCTCCTGCGAGGCCTGGGAGAGCCGGAGCGCGGCGAGGCAGGCGTTCTCCACGTGGTTCTCCGTGGCGAGCGGGGCGTTCCAAAAAGCCATCACCGAATCCCCGATGAACTTGTCGATGGTGCCTTCGCTTTTAAGAATGGCCTGGCCGACGATTTCGAAATACTCGGACATGGCGGCCATGAGGTCTTCCGGCGGCATGTCGTCGGAGAGGCTGGTGAAGTTTTGCACGTCGGTGAAGAGCAGGGTGATGTCGCGCCGTTCGCCGCCGAGGCAGGGAATCTTGCCGCTGCACGCGACCTGGCGCACCAGCGAGAGCGGCAGGTAGCGGCAGGCGGAGAACAGCGCCGCGCGCATGTGCGACACCGCCTCGCCAAGCCGGTCCACCTCGTCGATGTGCGAGATGATGGTCTGGCTGGAATCCATTTCCAGGCGGCTGATGCGCTCGGCCTCCTCGGTAAGCCGGCCCAGCGTGCGCGCAAGGTTCGCCGAGACGAACAGCAAAAGCGGCACGCCCAGCGCCAGCAGGCCCAGGGCGAACAGCACGCCCTGGGTACGCATGCGCTCCGCCGTGGTCATGAAGTCCTTCTCGCCGGCGATGATGGCCATGTAGTCCCCGCGCGAGTTCAGCTCGCGCATGGGCCGCACGCTGACGAGATAGGCCGTGCCGTCCACGGTCATTCGCTGCGTCTCGAAGGCGGCGCGGCCGTTTTTGGTAAACAGCGCGTAGGCCGCCTGGGCCACGGGGTCGTGCAGGTCCTGCACCTCCGAGCGGACGGCCACCGTGCCGCCGCCGCGCGTTGTCGCCATGCGTGTGAGCCGGGCCTCGTCCGAATAGGCGATGAGCTGGCCATCCGTGTTGAACAGGACCAGGGAGCCGGAAGCGCCGATGCGCGCCGCGCGCAAAAAGTCGGAGAGGTTCGTCAGCGTCAGGTCCAGGCCGAACACAGCGCCTGCCGGGCCGGGAACGCGGCGGGCCATGGTGATCCCCAAGGCTCCCGTGCTGCTGAAAGGATAGAGGTCCGTCTTGACGGACGTTCCGGGCACGGCGGCCGTGAACCAGGGGCGCCGCCTGGGATCATAGGTCGCGGGGCGGGCAGTGGTTTCGCCGAGCGTCCTGCGGTCGCGGTCGAGGAAGCGCCAGCGCTCCATGCGCACCCCGCGCGCGTCGACGCTGATGCTGCGCAAGGCGTAGCGGGTTTGCCGGGGCGCGCCCAGGCCGCGCGCCGCCTGCGGGCGGTTCGCCAGCAGCACGGCCTGGTGGTAGCCGCCGTCGGCATAGCCGAAATAGAGCGAATAGGTCTCGGGGTGGCTGTCAAGAAACGCAAGAAGGTAGTCCCGCAGGGGATGCTCGAACCCCCGCGTCTCCACGCCGGCGTCTGGCAGTGTTGGCGCGGCGTCGCACAGGGTGGACAGCGGTTTGGTCAGCAGCCGGGCGGAAAGGGTGATCTTGTCGCCCGCGGCCAGAATGTGCCGCGCCGCCTCATGCCGGGCGCTCTCGATGCTTTGCCGGTAGTAGAGCCAGGTCGCGGCCTCGGTGATGGCCAGGATGACCGAAAAGAACAGGATGATGGCCGTGCGCAGCCGCACGACGGAGCGACGCGTTCGCGGCGTCGGTGTTGCTGTCTCTTGAGCCATGCGTGAACCTCGCCCCTCTGCCGTTTGCGGCATAGTCCGCTCCACAAATTCGACATACCTGATGCGCGGGGCGTGTCAAGATGCGGCTTGGCTCCATGACCTTCCTGGGGTATACCCGCAGTTGTCCATTAATCTGCTGCGGACCAGGGGATTGCTGCGCGGCTGGATAAGCAAGAAGGAGCAGAATAAGAAAAGGAGTTACGCCTGTTACAGCATAACTCCTCTGAATAATTGGTGCGCCAGGAAGGATTTGAACCATCGACCGACGGCTTAGAAGGCCGTTGCTCTATCCACCTGAGCTACTGGCGCGCGTGGGACCTCTTCACTAAACAAGCTCAAGAGCGTGGTCAAGAGCCGCGCCGCAAAGGCCATCGTGACGCAAACGTTTTCTTATTCCGATTTTTTGACCCGGCTGGACGGTTTGGGCCTGTTCCACATGGACCTGACGCTGGACCGCATGGCCGCCTTTGTGGCCCGGCACGGCGCGCCGCGTTTTCCCGTGCTGCATGTGGTGGGCACCAACGGCAAGGGCTCCACGGCCACCATTCTGGCGGAGCTTTTGCGCGCCCATGGCCTGCGCGTGGGCCTCTCCGTCAGTCCGCACTTCATCACCCCGCGCGAGCGCATCCTGGTGGACGGGGTTATGCTCTCCGAGGAGACCTGGGCCCGGCTCGGCGCGCGCGTCTTTGAAGAATCCGAGGGGTTGGGGCTCACATATTTCGAGGTGTTGACCGCGCTTTCGCTGCTGGCTTTTGAGGACACCGGCGACGACGCAGGTGTGGATGTTGCAGTGATGGAGTCCGGTCTTGGCGGCCGCTACGACGCCACCAACGTGCTTTCCCCGACGCTTACGGTGTTCACGCCCATCGGCATGGACCATATGAATATTTTGGGCGACACGCTGGAGAAGATCGCCGAGGACAAGGCCGGCGCCATGCGCGCGGGCGGCGTGGCCGTTAGCGCCGGGCAGGAGGCGTCCGTCTGGGACGTTCTGCGCCGCAACGCGGAGGCGGTGGGATCGGAGCTCATTCCCGCCGAGGACGTGCTGTACTACAGCCGCGCCAACGGCCGCGTGCAGCCGGGCAAGCTCGCCGCGCCCGGGTCCGGGCTCACCGTGCGGCCCATGCGCGACCTGTTCCTCTCGCTTCCCGGCCTGCACCAGGAGCAGAACGCCCGCACGGCGCTGGCCGCGTTCCATGTGCTGGCCGCGCGGCTGCGGCTGCCCGTGTTCGAGGAGACCTGCCGCGAGGCCTTCTCCCGGGCCTTTATCCCCGGGCGCATGCAGATGGTGACCGACGCGCCCGGCCTGCCGCGTCGGCTGGTGCTCGACGGCGGGCACAACGCCCATGGCCTGAAGGCGCTGGCCACCTCGCTGACGGCGGACGCCATCCGTCCCTCCACCGTGATCTTCGGCTGCCTGCGCGACAAGCCGCTGGCCGACATGCTGCCGCTTGTTCGCGCCATGGCTGGCGACGCGCGCCTCATCGCCGTGGGTATTTCCGGCTGCGAACGGGCGCTTGGGGCCCAGGAGCTGGCGGACATGCTCGGACCGGGAACGCAAAGCGCGCCAAACGTCATCGCCGCGCTGGCGGACCTGCGCGACGAGGGCGGCCCTGTGCTGGTCTGCGGTTCCTTGTATTTGCTGGGCGAGTTTTATACAACGCATCCTTGGCTGCTTAAACGGGACGCGGAGCCCGGCGGCTCCGGGAGGTCCAATTTGTGAACACGCCAGCCAGCGACACGGTGAACGCGCTTTACCGCCACATACCCGCCGTGGACCACGTGCTGGCCGTGCTGGATCAGCATGCCGCAAGCTGGTTGGCTGACGCTCCGCGTCCGCTCGTCAAGGATCTGGTCAACGCCTTTCTCGACCTCGTGCGCGAGGAGATCCGCGCCGGGGCCATAAGCGCCGCCGGCCAGCTGGAGCTGTCTGCGCTGACCCCGCGCCTGGCCGCCTATGTGCGCCAGGGCCTGCGACCGCGCTTCCGCCGCGTGCTCAACGCCACGGGCGTGGTGGTGCACACCAACATGGGCCGCTCCCTGCTCGCCCCGGAGGCCGTGGCCGCCGTGGCCAGCGCCGCCGCCCACTATTCGAACCTGGAGTTCAACCTCGCCACCGGGGCGCGCGGCAGCCGCTATGCCCACGTGGAGGAGCTGCTCTGCCGGCTCACCGGCGCCGAGGCGGCGCTGGTGGTGAACAACAACGCCGCGGCCGTGCTCATCGTGCTGGACACCCTGTGCAAGGGACGCGAGGTCATCGTCTCGCGCGGGCAGCTGGTGGAGATCGGCGGCAGCTTCCGCATCCCAGAGGTGATGGCCAAAAGCGGGGCCACCCTGCGCGAGGTGGGCGCCACCAACCGAACGCACCTGCGCGACTATGAATCCGCCATCGGCTCGGACACGGCGGCCATCATGAAGGTCCACACCAGCAACTACCGCATGACCGGCTTTGTGAAGGAGGTGCCGCTGGCCGAGCTCAAGGCTCTGGCGGGCTCCTACGGCCTGCCGGTCATTGAGGACCTGGGCAGCGGCAGCCTGCTGCGTTTCGAGGGCGACGGCCTGCCCGGCGAACCCACGGCGCAGGAGGCCGTGGCGCAAGGCGCGGACGTGGTCAGCTTTTCCGGCGACAAGGTCCTGGGCGGTCCGCAGGCGGGCATCATCGTGGGCCGGCGGGAGATCATTGAGCGCATCAAAAAGAACCAGCTCAACCGCGCCCTGCGCATCGACAAATTGACCCTGGCCGCCCTGGAGGCCACCCTGCGCCTGTACCTGGACCCGGAGCTGGCGCGCCGGCGCGTGCCCACCCTGGCCATGATGACGCGGCCGCTGGTCTCCCTGCGGGCGCAGGCGGCGCGGCTGGCCGGGCTGTTGCGCAAACATTTTCCGGGCAGGCTGGACATCGGCGTGCGCGCGGGCAGCTCGCGCGTGGGCGGCGGGGCCTTTCCCGAGGCCGATCTGCCCACGGCGCTTGTGTGCCTCAAGCCGGCTGACGTCCCGGGCGCTTTGACAGTAGAGGCCTTGCGCGGGGCGCTGCTGGCCACCGATCCGCCGCTTGTCGGCCGCGTGGAGGACGACGCGTTGTGCCTGGACCCGCGCACGCTGGACGCGGGCGAACATCCCCTTGTGCTTTCCGCCCTGCGCCAAGCGCTGGGCGACATCTCAAATGAACCGGGGCAAGGGCCCCTACTGGAGTTTGATTGTGATCAAGAAGACGCCTGAGCTTGAACATTCCGCCCGCAACTGTTGGGACGTGTATTCCTCCGCCGCGGACAAGAAGGCCGTGGAGGCCTGCGCCGTCAAGTACATGGATTTCCTCACCCGCTGCAAAACCGAGCGCGAGACCGTGGACTATGTGCTGGCCGCCGCCCGCGCCGGGGGCTTCAGCGAGACCCTGAACGCCAAGACCAAGGCCTACGTGAACGCCCAGCGCGGCAAGACCGTGCTGCTGGCCCGGCGCGGCAAGAAGCCCCTTTCCGAAGGCTTCCGGCTGGTGGGCGCGCACTGCGACACCCCGCGCATCGACCTCAAGCAGCACCCGCTGTACGAGGATACGGACATGGCCCTGTTCAAGACGCACTATTACGGCGGCATCCGCAAGCACCAGTGGATGGCGCGGCCGCTGGCCCTGCACGGCGTGGTGGTCAAAAAGGACGGCTCCGTGGTCAGGGTGTGCGTGGGCGAGGCGGCCGGCGACCCCGTGCTGACCATCACCGACCTGTTGCCGCACCTGGCCTACAAGCAGGCGGAGCAGAAGCTGGCCGATGCCTTCGAGGCCGAGAAGCTGAACGCCGTGGCCGGGCACGAGCCCGTCAAGAAGATTGGCGACAAGGACAAGGACCGCGTGAAGCGCCACGTGCTGGAGCTTTTAAACGCGCGCTACGGCATCACCGAGAGCGACCTGTTCAGCGCCGAACTCCAGCTGGTGCCCGCCGGGCCGGCGCGCTCCGTCGGGCTCGACTCCAGCATGATCGGGGCCTACGGGCACGACGACCGCTCCTGCGTGTTCAGCGCCCTGGAGGCCCTGCTGGCGGAGAAGCAGCCGGAGCACACGCAGCTGGTGCTTTTTTGGGACAAGGAGGAAATCGGCTCCGAGGGCGCAACCGGCGCGCAGTCGCTCTTTTTCGAGTACGCCCTGCAGGACATTCTGGACGCCTGGGAGCCCAAGACCAAGCTCTCGCACGTGTTCGCGCGCGGCATGGCCATCAGCGCGGACGTGAACGCGGCCATGGACCCGGACTACGCGGATGTCTACGAGAAGCTGAACGCGGCCTATATGGGGCAGGGCCCGTGCTTCAACAAGTTCACCGGCCACCGGGGCAAGGTGGGCGCCAACGACGCGCACCCCGAGTTTGTGGCCTACCTGCGCAACATTCTGGACGCCGCGAACGTGCCCTGGCACATGGCCGAACTGGGCAAGGTGGACATTGGCGGCGGCGGCACCGTGGCCAAATTCCTGGCCGTGTACGGCATGGATGTCATCGACATGGGCCCGGCCGTGCTCTCCATGCACAGCCCCTTCGAGGTGCTCTCCAAGGTGGACGTGCACGCCACGGTCGAGGCCCTGCGCGCCTTCCTCAAAAGCTAGGAGATACGCCGATGCCGGTCATCATGGGCACCGCCGGGCACATCGACCACGGCAAGACCACGCTGGTGAAGGCCCTCACCGGCATCGACTGCGACCGTTTGGCCGAGGAGAAGAAGCGCGGCATCACCATTGAGCTGGGCTTCGCCTTCATGGACCTGCCGCCGGCGTCTGCAAGCGGCGGCAAGGCCCCGGCGCGGCTCGGCATCGTGGACGTGCCCGGGCACGAGCGCTTCATCAAGAACATGGTGGCCGGCGCGGCCGGCATCGACTTCGTCATGCTCGTCATCGCCGCCGACGAGGGCGTGATGCCGCAGACGCGCGAGCACCTGGAGATCTGCTCCCTGCTCGGCATCACCGCCGGCGTGGTGGCCCTCACCAAGACCGATATGGTGGAGCCGGACTGGCTGGACATGGTGCGCGAGGAGGTGGCCGACTACCTCAAAGGCAGCTTCCTCGACGGCGCGGCCATCGTGCCCGTCTCCGCGCACACGGGGGCCGGGCTCGACGCGCTCAAGCTTGAACTGGCGCGGCTGGCCGCAAGCTTCGCCCCGCACCGCCGCACGGATCTCTTCCGTCTGCCGGTGGACCGCGTGTTTACCATGAAGGGCTACGGCACCATCGTCACGGGCACGCTGGTTTCCGGCAAGGTGCGCGTGGGCGAGGATGTGGCCGTGTATCCCGCCGGGCTGGTCAGCAAGGTGCGCACCCTGCAGAACCACGGCGTGCAGGAGGAGGAGGCGAACGCCGGCACCCGCACGGCGGTCAACCTCGCCGGGCTGGAGGTGGAGCAGATTTCCCGGGGCGATGTGCTGGCCCGGCCGGGCACGCTGTTCCCCAGCCTCAGCTGGGACGTGGAGCTGACCTGCCTCAAGAGCTCGCCGCGTTCCATCAAGCACCGCAAGGAGGTTCACTTCCACCATGGCGCGCGCGAGGTCATGGCCCGCGTGTACCTGCTGGAGGGCGAGGCGCTGGAGCCCGGGCAAACGGCCGTGTGCCGCGTGCGCTTCACCGAGCCCCTGGCCGGGGTGTATGGCGACCGTGTGGTGGCGCGCTCGTTCTCCCCGCTGCGGACCATCGCCGGCGGGCGGCTGCTGAATCCGCTGCCGCACCGGGTCAAGCGCTTCAGCCCCGCTGTGGAGACGTTGCGCAGCCTGGGAGCCGCCGGACCCGAGGGCATGGTGCTGGCCCAGTTGGAGCTTGCCGGCGCGGCCGGGCTCACCTTCGCCCAGCTGTGCGTGGCCACCAGCCTGGAGTCCAAGGCGCTGGAAAAGATTTTGGCCGTCATGGGCGGCCGGCAGGAGGCGTTTTTGGTGGACCGCGAGGCGCGGCTGTATGTTTCCGGCCGGGTGGCGCAGGAGCTTTCCGAGGGATTGCTGGCGCACCTGGCCGAGTTCCACGCGCGCGAGCCCATGAAGCCCGGTGTGGCGCGTGGCGCGCTGGCCTCGGGCTGGGGGCGCAGGCTTTCGCCCAAGCTGTTCCACCTGGTGCTGGAGGGGCTGGTGCGCAAGGGCTCCATCGCCTCCGATGCGGAGCTGCTGCGTCTGCCGGGGCACCGGGTGTCGCTCGCGTCCGACGCGGCGAGCCTGCGGGAGAAGCTGCTCGCCGCCTACGAGGCCGGCGGGGAAACGCCGCCCAATCTCAAGGACGTGCTCGAACCGCTGGGCGTCTCCTTCAAGGAGGCCGCGGCGGTGTTCAAGGTGCTGCTGGACGAGGGGGCGCTGGTGAAGGTGAAGGAGGAGATGTATTTCGCGCGCGCGCCGCTGAACGCGGTCGTTGGGCGCACGTGGGCGTTTTTCGCCGACCACGAGGAAATGACCCCGCAGGATTTCCGCGAGGTGTCCAAGCTCTCGCGCAAGTACGCCATCCCGCTCTTGGAATATTTCGACAAGGAAAAGCTGACCGTGCGCGTGGGCGATAACCGCCGCTGGCGCAAGCGTTGAGCCGCTTTCCTGTTGCATTCGCGGCGCTACTCGCGCACAGTGCCGCGCACGCCGCGTGCGGCCGGCATGGGGCAGGGCGGCGCCGTTGACCGGGCAAAAGAAAAGGCCCCGTGTGACGCGGGGCCTTGGATTCTCAAGTGGGGTGAATGAAGGGGCTTGAACCCTCGGCCCCCAGGGCCACAACCTGGTGCTCTGCCAACTGAGCTACATTCACCACAAGAGGAAGAGTTCTTTATCTGAAGCCCCCGGCACGGTCAAGGACAAAATCCAGCAAAATTCCACCCGCGCGGCAAAACCGGCGGGAAAACAGCAAGGACGGATCATGGACAAGCTCATCATTGAAGGCGGCGCGCCCCTCAAGGGCGAAATAACGGTCAGCGGCTCCAAGAACGCGGCCCTGCCCATCCTCACCGCCTGCCTGCTGGCCACCGGCCCGGTGCGTCTGACCAACGTGCCGCGCCTGCGCGACATCAACACCACGCTCAAGCTGCTGAACATCCTTGGCTGCGAGACGACCTTCGAGGATGGCGTGGTGACGGCGCGGGTGCGCGAGCTGAAGCACGAGGCCCCCTATGATCTGGTCAAGACCATGCGCGCCTCGGTGTTGTGCCTTGGCCCCTTGCTGGGGCTTTTGGGCGAGGCCAAGGTGGCCCTGCCCGGCGGGTGCGCCATTGGCGCGCGGCCAGTGGACCTGCACCTGAAGGCCCTGGAGCGCATGGGCGCGCGGTTCATCCTCGATTCCGGCTACATCCATGGCGTGTGCGGCGGGCTCATCGGCGCGCGTATCATGTTCGATTTCCCGACCGTAGGCGGCACGGAGAATCTGCTCATGGCCGCCAGCGTGGCCAAAGGCTGCACCATTTTGGAGAATTGCGCCCGCGAGCCCGAGGTCGTCGATCTGGCGAACTTCCTCATCGACATGGGCGCGCGCATCCAGGGCGCGGGCACCAGCGTCATCGAGATCGAGGGCGTGCGCTCCCTTTCCGGCTGTGAGTATGCCGTCATGGCCGACCGCATCGAGGCCGGCACCTATCTCATCGCCGGAGCCATCACCGATGGCGAGTTGATATTGCGCGGCTGCCCCATCGCCGACCTTGACGCGCTCATCAACAAATTGCGCGAGATGGGCGTGCTTATCGAACCCCTGGCCGATGGCGGCGTGCTGGTGAAGCGCGACGGCCCCCTCACCGGGGTCGACGTGACCACCCAGCCGCATCCCGGCTTCCCCACGGACATGCAGGCCCAGCTCATGGCCCTCATGTGCGTGGCCCACGGCTCCGGCTCCATTCAGGAGAAGATCTTCGAGAACCGCTTCATGCACGTGCCCGAGCTGGGCCGCATGGGCGCGCGCATCACCCTCAAGGACCGCACGGCCATGGTGCGCGGCGTTGATCATCTTGTGGGCGCGCCGGTGATGGCCAGCGACCTGCGCGCCAGCGCCTCGCTGGTGCTGGCCGGGCTGGTGGCGCAAGGCGAAACGGAGATCCAGCGCATCTACCACCTGGACCGCGGCTACGAGCGCATGGAGGAGAAGCTCTCCGCCGTGGGCGCGCGCATCCGCCGGGTGAAGGAGCCGGGCTAGCCGCTAGCTGTCGGGTCAGCCGCCGGGGCAGCCATTGAACGTGCGCGCGGGAGGCGAGGTGCAGGCCGGACCACAGCAAGCCGCAGTCGCGCCCTGTGGGCTCGTGCCGCCGGGCTTGCTGGCCTGGGAGGTCTATTTCCTGGCCTATGCGGCCGGCATTTGGAGCCTGCGCCACCCGGAGCCGGCGCTGTGCGCGGCGGCGCTGCTGGGTCTTGGGCTGGTGGTGTTCCGCTGGGCCGGGCTGTCGCGGCGCGGCGTGGCCCTTGCGCTTGCGGCGCTGGGCATGACCGCCCTGTGCTTCGCCGTCGGTCAGTGGCAGGCGCGCCGGGCGCTGCCCGCCGTGCCGGAGCTTCCGCCTCTGGTGG
>MNUQ01000036.1 GCA_001871085.1 Desulfovibrionaceae bacterium CG1_02_65_16 | reverse complement strand
AGGACCGCGCCCCGGCCTCTGCAACGAGAGGCCAGGGCGCGGGAAGTGATCGGGGAAGACATGGAGGCTCCGGTTTTCGGCTAGTCCCAGGTGCGCTTGTCCTCAATGGGGCGGATCTGCGGCGGCAGGGTGCCGGGGGCGAGAATCTTGAGCGTGGGACGCAGCTTGATGCGCTCGCGGAAGGTGTGCAGCAGCTCCTCCTCGCGCTTGAACGCGCCGGACTCGATGGAGAGCACCATCTCGTCGATGCCGCCGGGGTTGGTGACCTCGATCTGCCAGCGCTTGATCTCCTCGAACTTGGCCATGACCTGCTCCACCTGATGGGGGTACACGAACATGCCCTTGATGCGCGCGGTGGTGTCCACACGGCCCACAATGTTGCCCAGGCGCGGGCTGGTGCGGCCGCACTGGCAGGGCGCGCGGTCGATGTAGCCAAGGTCGCCCGTGGCCAGCCGGATGAGCGGGTAGGTCTTGTTGAAGGCCGTGACCACGATCTCGCCCACCTCGCCGTCCTTTAGGGGAATGCCGGTGTCCGGGTGGCAAATCTCCACAAAGGCGCGGTTGCTCAAGTGCAGGCCGCACTTGTGGAAGCACTCGTAGCCGATGCAGCCCACATCCGCGGTGCCGTAGCCCTGGCGCATCACGCAGTCGAGCTTCTTCTCCAGGGTGTTGCGCATTTTCTCGGAAAATTTTTCGCCGGTGACGAAGGCGACCTCAAGAAACAGGTCCTTGCGGAGCGAAAGCCCGGTTTCCTCGGCCTTCTGCGCCAGGTGCAGCAGGTAGCTCGGCGTGCCGATGTAGCCGGTGACGCGCAGCTTCTGCATGATGTCGAGCTGGGAGCTGGTGTTGCCCGGGCCAGCGGGAATAACCGCGCAGCCGAGATTTTTAAGGGGCTCCTCGAACATGAGGCCCGCCGGGGCCATGTGGTACGGCAGGGTGATCTGCGCCACGTCGCCCGGGCGGAAGCCCACGGCGTAGAACCCCTCGGTCCAGCCCCAGTAATCCTCCAGCCGGTCCTCGGGATCGAAAATGGGGCCGGGCGACAGGAACACGCGCCGCAGCTCGCCCAAATCCTTGGTGAGCAGGCCGCCCAGACGCGGGCCCATGCTCTGCAGGAAGATGAGCTCCTTTTTCTTCAAGATGGGCACATGCTTGAGGTCGGAGAGGGCCCGGAACTTGTCCACGTTGAACTGGGCGCGGTCAAAGCGCTTTTTGACGTCCTCGGAATAGCGGTAGGCGTAGGACAAAAGGTCTTTGAGCTGGAGCTGATAATATTGGCGGCGCTCGGAATCGTCGAGCACCTCGCGACGGCTGTAGATGCCCTCGGTGCGGTCCTTGCGGGTCATGTGGGGAATCCTCCTGAAAAATCTGACAAAATATTTCGCGCGCTATTCGGCGAATAGCGCAGCATAACGCAACGGATACGAAAATGCAAGGTTGGGGCGGAAACTGCGCCGGGCGGCTCAGCCCGGCCAGAACAGCCACACCACGGGCGCCAGCACCAGCCGGTACCAGGCGAAGGGTTTGAGCGTGACGTGCGAAACCAGCCCGATAAAGCCCTTCACCGCTATCCAGCCGAAAATGAACGAGACCACAAAGCCGATGGCCAGAAACGTCAGGTCCCCGGCGTCGAACAGCCGCCAGCTTTTGAGCATGTCGTAGCCCACGGCCGCGCACATGACCGGGACGGCGGCCAGAAAAGAATACTCGGCCGAGGTCTTGCGGTCCACATTAAGCAGCATGCCGCCCATGATGGTGGCCCCGGAGCGCGAGAAGCCCGGCCACAGCGCCAGGCACTGGAAGAACCCCACGCCAAGGGCCAGCTTGGGTGTAATAGCGTCCAGCCCGGCCGTTTGGCGGCCGGCTTGGCGGCTGCGGCCGCGCCGGGCGGCGCGCGCCTCCACCACGAACATCATCAACGCGCCCACCACGAAGGCCGCGGCCACGGTGCGCGGGCCGAAAAGATGCTCCTTGATGGCGTGGTGCGTGAGAAAGCCGATGACCAGCGCCGGCAGCGAGGTCAGAAAGAGCAGCCACACCCCGCGTGCGCCGGAGAACGCCCGCGAGGGCTCGGCGCGCAAAAGGCCGGTGAAGCGCTCGCGGTAGAGCACCATCACGGCCAAAATCGCGCCCAGCTGGATGGCGATGTCGAAGGTTTCGGCCTTGGGACCAGTGAAGCGCAGCAGATCGCCCACAAGAATGAGGTGGCCGGTGCTGGAGACCGGGAGAAACTCGGTGAGCCCCTCCACAATGCCCATGATGAGGGCGACATACCAGGGTGCCATGCGGGGAGGGGCTCCTTGAGAGGCGAAGTGGGGAGGGAAAAATCAGAAGTGGGAAATGGTTGTGCGCCGCTGCCGGTTCACCCGGCTGGCTTCCGTCCACCCTTGGTCGGGACCGCGAAGCTCTTTGTTACGGCGCACTGTTTCTCTTTTGTGCGAGGGGCGGCTCAATCCGCCAGATGTATTGCGCTTTGCACATCGGCTAAACCTCCCTCCTGTTCGCTGTTGTATCCTTCACGGGGCCTGTCGCCCCGACACCTTTATTTTAAACACTCCGCGCCACGTGTAAAGAGGGGGACGGTGCGGTTTCCCCAAATATCCGACCACGCGCGCAGGCTGTTGACAATCCGCCCCGGGCATCGCACCATGCGTCGCATGAGCCTCTCGCTGGCATTCATAGAGCGCCTCGCCGAGGAGCGCATTAAAAAAGCCCAGGAGGACGGGGAGTTCGACGACCTGCCCGGCCGGGGCGAGCCGCTTGATCTGGAGGACGACGCCCATGTGCCGCCGGAACTCAAGATGGCGTGGCGCGTGCTCAAAAACGCCGGCTGCCTGCCCCCGGAGCTGGAGGCCGAGCGCGAAATCCACACCGCGCTGGACCTGCTGGAGGCCATGACCGACGAGGGCGAACGCTACAGGCAAATGCAGCGCCTGAACATCATGATCACCAAGCTGAACGAAAGCCGGCGCCGGCCCATCTGCCTGGAGATGGAGCAGGCCTACTACGAAAAGATCGTGGAGCGCGTGCCGGTCAACCGCGCGCGCGGCCGCGGCGAAAAGAAGTAAGATCAGCCCAAGGGAGGCCGCCATGAAGCTGTACCGCTATTTCACCGGACCCGACGACTCCACCTTCTGCCTGCGCGTGAGCGAGGCGCTGAACAAGGGCTGGGAGCTTTACGGCGGGCCCACCCTCACCTTCGACGGCCAGCGCATCATCGCCGGGCAGGCCATTGTGAAGGAGCTTCCGGGCGAGTTCAGCCGCGACATCGATCTTTCCAAGGCCTAGGCGTGCCCGCAAGCCGCTTGCGCCTGCGCGCCCCGCTTCTGGCGGTCTTGCTGGCCGCTCCTCTGCTGCTTTGCGCCTGCGGCCGGCGCGATTCTTCCGGCGACGGGTCCTCCGACGACGAGCAAGTCCGCGAATTGCGCGAGCGCATGGACCGCATGGAGCAGGAAGGCGTTGCGGAGCGCGCCCGCCTCGCCGCGGAGCTTGCCGCCATGCGCGAGGACGTGAACGCCATGCGCGCCTCGCTGGACGATGCCAACCGGCAGCTGGTCCTGCTCTCCGGCCAGGACCCGGACACGCTGGGCGCGCACCCGGCCAGCACGCCGCGCGCCACCCTGCGCCGCCGCCTGCACGACATGTACGACTCCTCACGCGAGGCCCTGGACCGCCTGGGCCGTGGGCTCGACCGCTCCCTGCACCGCGTGCGGAGCCACAACGGCACGGACTCACAGGAGAAATAGCGCACGCCCCACGCTGTTGGCCCGGCCGGCTTCGTGGGCGATTCGCCGGGCGGATTCGTCCCAATGGCCGGACCGAAGGGGCCAAGATGGTGGACGAAAGCGCTCCGCTTGGGGCATAGTCCCCCTGGCCGCCATCCGGCGAGCCCCCCAAGGAGATATCCATGCGCGCCCGCGTGTCCGCCGCCCTCGTCCATATCCTCGCACCGGTTTTTCTTCTATCCGCGTGTCTCGCGCTTTTCGTCCCCGCGCCCGCCCGGGCCGATTCCCCCTATGTGCAAGGGCTGGAGCTGTACCGACAGGGCAAATTCGAAGCCGCCGCCAAGGTGCTGCGCGCGGGCCTGCCCACGCCGCCGCCGCCGCCCCCGGCCGATGCGCCGCCTGCCATCACCACCCTCTCGCACCCGGCCACCCTGCCCGCGCCCACGCCGCCCACCCCACCGGCCGATACCGAGGAGTCGCCGCACCTGCGCGCCGTGCTGGGTTTTACTCTGCTGCGCCAAAACCATTTGCCCGAGGCCGAGGAACAATTCGAGCTCGTGCGCCACAACCACGACATGGCCGCCGTGGGCACCCTTGGCGCGGGCTGGGCCGCCTACGCCCGGGGCAAAACCTCCGCCGCCGTGCGCCTGCTCAACGAGGCCCTCGCCATGACCGCTCCCGGAGCCGGCGCGGAGCCCCTGCCCGACATGCTGCGCGAATCCGTGCCCACGGACGCCCGCCTAGCCCTGGGGCTCATCGCCCTTGGCCGCGGCGACCCGGCCGAGGCCCTCAAACAGCTTGAGGCCGGCAAGAACGGACAGGACGTGCTCGGCTCGCCCAAGGAATTTCTGCTCGCCCTGGGCGACGCCCGCGCGCAGATGAACGACCCGCGCGGCGCCGTGGACGCCTGGACGGACGTGTCGCGCCGCAGCTCGCATTTGCCCGGCGACGCCCCGCGCGACGAGCTGGCGCGGCTCAAAACCGCGCGACTGCAGGAAACCGGCGGCATGCCCGACGCCGCCCTTGAAAGCTACGCCTCCCTGACGAACGGCACATTCTACCGGGCCGAGGCCTTGCAAGGCCAGGCGCGCACCCTGCTCGCCCAGGCGCGCGCGGCCGAGGCCCTGTCCGTGCTCCGCCGGCTGGTGAACGAGGCCCCGAACATGGCGGAGCCCCTCGCCAAGGACATTCAGGGGGATCCGCTGCTGCGGCCCGTGCTCAAGGATTGGGGGCTGGCCTATTTCCACCGCGCGGACTACCAAAACAGCCTGGACAAGCTTTCCCGCTATTTGGACGACGTGAACGCCAAGGACGCCGCCTGCCAGCTGGGCGTGGGCTGGAGCCACCTGCGCCTGGGCCAGCCGCAACGCGCCTGGGACGCCTTCAGCGACGCCATGCAGCAGCGGCCGCAGTCCGCCGGACCGCTGGTGGGCATGGCCGCCTCGTCCATGGCCCTGGGCCGCCCGGACGAGGCCAAGGGGCTGCTTTCCCGCGCCCTGGTCCTGGAGCCGGGCAACGCCCTGGCCCTGGGCACCCTCGGCCACCTGGAGCTTGCGCAGGGCGATGTGCAAAAGGCGCTGGAAAGCTTCCGCGCGGCCCTCAAGTCCCGGCCGGACTATGTGGACAGCCGGCTTGCCGTGGCGCGCATTTTGTTTGACCGCGCCGAATACGACGCCGCCGCCGCAGAATTCTTCCGTCTGGTGACCCAGGAGCGGCGCTCCACCACGGGCTGGAACGGCCTGGGCTGGTCGCGCCTGCGCCTGGGCCAGTACGACGACGCCCTGGCCGCCTTCGCCGAGGCGCGCCGCCTGAATCCCAACTTACCCGTCGGCGCGTACGGCATGGGCGTCACCCTGGCCCGGCAAGGCAAGCCGGATCAGGCCAGCCGGCGCTTGGCCGAGGCCATCTTCCTCAACCCGGATTTCGCCGCCACGCCGGAAGTGCTGGAGCTCATGCGCTCCCGCCCGGAATACGCCGACCTGTTCCTTGAAATGGGCGAGTCTTACGCCCGCAAGCTTTACCCCACCACCGCCGCGCCTTATCTTGAAGAATATCTGCGCCAGAACCCCAACAGCCGCGAGGGTCGCCGCGCCCTGGGCTGGGCCAGCTTCTGGGCCGGCCAGGAGGACAAGGCCCACGCCCTGTTCCAAACCCTCATCACCGTGAACAAGGACGACCCCGACGCCCATCTGGGCGACGGCTTGGCCCTGCTCTCCCGCGGGCACCTGGATCTGGCCGAGCCCCACCTGCGCGACGCCGTGCGCCTGGATCCGCACAACTCCCTGGCCTGGCGCGCCCTGGTGCTGCTGCTGCAACGCCAAGGGCGCGACCAGGAGGCCGTCGCCGCCCAGCGCGAGGCGCCCCGCACCCGCCTGGAGTGCCTGGACCGCATGAGCGCAAGCGGCTTCGTCGCCCTCACCGAGGGCCGCATGAACGACGCCCTGAGCGACTTCCATCGCGCCGTGGCCCTGGACTCCGGACTCGCCGCGCCGCATTACGGCCTGGCCTTCGCCCTCGTGGAGACGGGAGAAACCAAGCAGGCGCGGGACGAACTCCTCGCTGGCATGAACCTCGATCCCGCCTACCTCGACGAGCAGGAGCTCTCCCGGCTGCTCTCCCAGCACAAGGAGCTCAACGCCCTGTCCGGAGACTTGAGCTGGAGCCAGCTCTACGCCCTCAATCTTCCCGCTGCGCGCGTCGGGTTCGAACGCATTCTCGCGGGCTCGCCCGGCAGCATGGAGGCCCTCTTCGGCCTGGGCGCAACAGCCTACCTTCAGGCCGACTGGCCGCTGGCAGAGTCCTGCTTCGACAAGCTGCTGCCCCGCGCGCCCCTCACTTCCCCCTCGTGGGACAAGTGGTGCCACCTCATGGACAAGCTGGGCTGGAGCGCCTACCACCAGCACAAATACGACAAGGCCCTGCATGTTTTCGACTGGCTGCGCACCTTCCACCCGGAGACCCCCTACGCCGCCGCCCTGGGCGGCATGGGCTGGGCGTTGCTCGGCAAGGGACAGCCCCAGCAGGCGCAAAACCTCTTTGTGCGCTCGCTGAACATCTTCCCCCGCAACCTCACCGCCGTGCAGGGCATGACCGCCTTGCAAAAGTCGCCCGAGGGCGAGGACGAGGACTTCGACAACGAGCCCACGCCGGTCGTGAGCAAGAAGTCCCGCAAGGGCAAACACGGCAAGCGCCTCGAACGCGCCTCGCGCGCGGAGCAATCCGCCGGCGACGACCAGGCCGACAGCGAAAAGCCGGCCAAGAAGTCCAAGAAAAAGTCCGGCAAAAAGTC
>MNUQ01000054.1:6627-13731 GCA_001871085.1 Desulfovibrionaceae bacterium CG1_02_65_16 | reverse complement strand
CAGGCATGCCCCCCTCCCTCCCCCCCCGGCCTGCCTGCCAAAGACCCTTTGAAACCCGGCGCGGCCTGTGCTAGCGTTTTTGCTCCGCGCGGGCGGGCAGTTCGCCGCGTAATCCATTTTCACGAGGTTCGCCATGACCATTGTGCCCAAGGGATACAGCTTCGCCGTGGCCGCCGCCGGCTTCAAGGGGCCGGGCCGGAACGATCTGGGGCTTGTTGTGAGCCAGAGCCCGGCCTCGGCCGCCGGGGTGTTCACCACAAACCGTTTTCAGGCCGCCCCGGTGCTGGTGTGCAAGGAAATTTTGGCAAAGCGCCCGCTCGCCCGCGCCCTGCTTGTGAACTCCGGCCAGGCCAACGCCTGCACCGGCGAGGAAGGCCTTGCAAACTGCCGCGCCACCCTGGAGCTGGCCGCCGCCCAGGCGGGAGTAACCCCGGGCGAGGTGCTGCCGGTCTCCACAGGCGTCATTGGCGCGCAGCTCAAAATGGACAAATGGGCCGCGGCCGCGCCGCAGCTGGGCGCAAGTCTGGGCAAGGCCACGGCCATGGACGTGGCCAAGGCCATGATGACCACGGACACCTTTCCCAAACTTTCGGTCAAAAGCGTGGCCCTGCCCGGGGGCGAGGTGCGCGTGCTGGGCATGTGCAAGGGCGCGGGCATGATTTCGCCCACCATGGCGACCTTGCTCGGCTTCGTGCTCACCGACGCGGACGTTTCGCCGGCCGCCTGGCGGGACATTCTGCTGCACGCGGCCGACCGCTCCTTCAACGCGCTTACCGTGGACGGCGACACGAGCACCAACGACACCGTGTTGGCGCTGGCCAACGGCGCCTCGGGCGTGGCCGTGGCCGACGCCAAATCGCTGCGCCTGCTGCGCGACGCCGTGACCGGCCTGTGCCAGGAGCTCTCCTACCGCATTGTGCAGGACGCCGAGGGCGGCACCAAGGTGGCGCACATCGCGGTCACGGGCGCCAAAAGCGCCGCCCAGGCCGAAGTGGCCGCGCGGGCCATCGGCACCTCGCCGCTGGTCAAGACCGCGCTGTTCGGCTGCGATCCCAACTGGGGACGCATTGTCGCCGCCTTGGGCCGCAGCGGCGCGGACTTCGACCCCATGGCCGTGGTGCTCAAAATAGGCGGGGTGCTCGTGTTCGAAAAGGGCCAGCCCTCGCCGGAGGATCTTGATGCGCTGCTTGCTCCCTGCATGCGCCATCAGGACGTGGAGATAGAACTCGACCTGGGCGCGGGGCGCGGCGCGTTCACGTTGCTGGCATCGGATCTTTCCAAGCGCTACGTCGAAATCAACGCGGACTACCGCAGCTAGCCGCAGGAGCGCGCGTCCGGGAGCCGGACGGGAAACGCTTTCCCGCGCGGGCCCGTTGGCGGCGCCCGTCTCACGGGGCTCCCCCGCCGGCGTCCGGCTCATGGGGGCGACGCGGGCTCATGCTGGCGGCAGCGCCACAAATCCACCCCTCTTGGGGGGCCAGAGGGTCCTTCTGGCAGGGATGGTCCGGCAAGGGCGACGTCCCCTGCCGACCGCCGGAGGCAACAAGCTCATGTCCCGACTTGATTCACGGTCCAGGCTCACGCGCGTGGCCGATTTCCTTTTCGAGTGCGGCATGCTGCGCAGAACCCCGCGCAGCGGCTATCAGTTTCTGGGCAGCGGCGCGGAGAACGTGGCCGAGCACAGCTTCCGCACCACGATCATCGGCTTCGTGCTGGCGCACATGGCCGGGGCGAACAAGGAGCGCACGGCCATGCTCTGCCTGTTCCACGACCTGCCCGAGGCGCGCACCGGGGACTTCAACTACGTGAACAAGGTCTACAACCGCTGCGAACCCGCGCGCGCCCTGGCCGACGCGCTGGCTGGCACGGGGCTTGACGGCGTGGTGCTGCCCCTGCACTCCGAGCTGGAGGAGGGCGGGTCGGTCGAGGCGAAGCTCGCCCACGACGCGGACCAGCTGGATCTGATGTTGAATTTGAAGGAGGAGTCCGACCTGGGCAACCGCTATGCGGACAAGTGGCTGGACGCCGCCAAGGAGCGCCTGCACACGCCCGAGGGCCGGGAGCTGGGCCGGGTCATCATGGAGACGGACCACACGGACTGGTGGTTTCTTGGACCGGACCAGTCCTGGTGGGAGCGCAAGAATGGCGCGGATGGGGCCGCCCCGGCGGACGCGGAGCCGGACCCGCCTATTGCCCCGGACGGCGGGACTGCCCGGTAGAGCCTTTTGCGGAAGATTTTTTCTCCAACATTCCCAGGGTGTTTAAAATGCTTTTCCTGAATTCTGGAAACCTTGCGGGACTTCTTTGCATGTGCTAGTCAAACACTGTTGGTCAACGACGTGTTGTGTGCGCAAGGCGCCGCACTTCGGCAAAAAGCCTCATCCGGGGCCGCGCCAGACCAAGAAGGAGAGCCGCAACCAATGATACAGGCCAGCCGCGCCCGGCAGCTCTCGCCCATCGCCCATCTGGGCGACGCCACATTGCGTCTCGTGGGCGACACGGGAGCCATGTTCCTGTTTTTTGTGGAGTCCTTCGGGCGCATCTTCCGCTCGTGGGGGCAGTTCGTCAAAACCGTTCGCCAAATCTACTTCATCGGCGTCAAAAGCGTCAGCGTCATCACGCTCATCAGCCTGTTCACCGGCATGGTCATCGGCCTGCAAATGTACTACGCGCTGGCCAAATTCGGGGCCGACGGCTTTCTCGGTGCCGCTGTCTCGCTCTCGTTGGTGCGCGAGCTGGGGCCCGTGCTCACCGCCATCATGATCACCGGCCGGGCCGGATCCTCCATGACCGCTGAAATCGGCGTCATGCGCATTTCCGAGCAGATCGACGCCCTGCGCGTCATGGACATCAACCCCATAGGCTATCTGGTGAGCCCCAAGCTGGCCGCCAGCATCATCTGCTTCCCCATCCTCACGGCGTTCTTCGACCTCGTGGGCATGCTCGGCGGCTACCTCACCGGCGTGCTGCTGCTTGGCGGCAACTCCGGCGTGTACTGGTATCGCGTCAGCGCGTACCTTAAAATGAACGACATCACCGGCGGGTTCATCAAGTCCCTGGTGTTCGGAGTTGTGGTGTGCACGGTGTGCTGCTACATGGGCTACTATACCCATACCCGCCGCGACGCCGTGGGCCCGGAGGGCGTGAGCCAGGCTACCACGGCCGGCGTGGTGACCTCATGCGTGCTCATTTTGTTGTCCGACTACATTTTGACCTCGCTGTTGTTTTAGGAGCCATTGACGTGACCCAGATCATCCCGGACATACGCCTCGAAGGACTGACCATCGGCTATGGCGAACAGCCCGTCGTCAGCGACATCGACGCGGTGCTGCCCGGCGGGAAAATAACGGTTATCCTGGGTGGATCGGGCTGCGGCAAGTCCACGCTGCTCAAGCATATTTTGCGGCTGCACCCGGCGCTGGCCGGACGCATCGTCATTGGCGGGCACGACCTGGACAGCCTGGACCGGCGCGGCATGCACTGCCTGCGTCAGCGCATGGGGGTTCTGTTCCAGGATGGCGCCTTGCTGGGCTCCCTGACCTTGGGCGACAATGTGGCCCTGCCCCTGCGCGAGCACACGCGCCTGAAGGAGCGCGAGGTGCGCGAGCGGGTGCTGGCCAAGCTTGGCTTGGTGGGGCTGGCCGATTTTCACGACTATTTTCCGAACGAGCTCTCCGGTGGCATGCGCAAACGCGCCGGCCTGGCCCGGGCCATGGTCATGGATCCGCCGCTGCTTTTTTGCGACGAGCCCACGAGCGGGCTGGACCCTGTGACCGCGGCGGAGCTTGACCAGCTGCTGCTGGAGCTTAAGCGCCGCTCCGAGATGACGCTGGTGGTGGTGAGCCATGATCTGGACAGCATGCGCACCATTGCCGACCACGTGCTGGTGCTGGGCGATGGGCGGCTGCTGTTCCAGGGCTCCCGGACCGAGTTGGAGGCCACGCAGGACGAGTATCTGCGCCGCTTCCTGGACCGCCAGGCGGCGGAGCGCACCACGCCCCGCTTGACCATGCCGGCGTTGGATATGAAGGTGATGAAGCGCAACTGCGCGGGATATTTGGAAGAGAAGTAGCCAGTCCCCAGGGGGCTCCGGCCGGCCCCGCGGGGCCGGACAAACGAGGTGAGGGATGAAGAAATACTCCAAGGAAACGCAGGTCGGCCTGTTTGTGCTGGTGGGCTTTCTCGCCATCGCCTACATGAGCATCAAGCTGGGCAATGTGCACTTGTTGTCCGACGACCATTACACCATCAAGGCCATGTTCAACGACGTGACCGGCCTGAAGGTGAACGCGCCGGTGCAGATGTATGGCGTCGACATGGGCTTTGTGGATGGCATCGCCCTTGACCAGAACTCCGGCATGAGCGTTGTGACGCTTAAAATCCGCAAGGATGTCAAACTGACCGACGACACCATCGCTTCGGTCAAGACCAGCGGGCTCATAGGCGACAAGTACATCAAGATTTCCAAGGGCGGGGGCGACCCCCTAAAGCCCGGCGCCATCCTGCGTGACACGGAATCCTCTATTGACCTTGAGGAATTAATCAGTAAATATGTTTTTGGCGGCGTGTAACAACGCTGAAAGCCATCTTTATTCAGGATACCACTCATGAAAAAAATGCCTTTTATTATCGGAATGTTGGTCCTCGTTCTCGCGGTAAGCTCCGTGGCTTTCGCTGGCGAGGCGCAAAACCGCCTCAAAGTCGGCATCGACAAGGTCATCGCCATTCTTTCCGACCCCGCTATGAAGGGACCCGCCAAGCACGCGGAGCGCGAGCGCAAAATGCGCGTTGTGGCCGACAGCTTCTTTGATTGGCACGAGCTCTCCAAGCGCGCCCTGGCTGACGGCTGGCGCAAATGCACGCCGAAGCAGCAGGAAGAGTTCGTGACGGCCTTCTCCGAATTGCTGGAAAAGACCTACGTCCGCAAGCTTGAGAAGTTCAACAACGAAAAGGTTGAGTACGTCAGGGAGCAGGTCGACGGGGACCACGCCTTCATCAACACCCAGGTGCTCATGAAGGACAAGACTGTTCCCATCAATTACGTCATGATCAAGCGCAGCCAGTGGATGGTCTATGACGTGGTCATCGAGGGCGTGAGCTTGGTCAAGAACTACCGCTCGCAGTTCTCCAAGATTTTGTCGAGGGAAACGCCTGAGGCGCTCATCAAGCGCATCAAGGACAAAATCCGCGCCTTGGACGAGGGCAAGAACGTTGACGAAGTCGTCGGCAAGTAGGGGAGGTCGGACATGGATGCTCGCATGGGGATTTCGACGCGGCTCAGCCTGACTCATCTGGTTGGCGCGGCGGCCCTGACGCTGTTCTTCGCCTCTTCCGGTCTCGCTGCGGCGGACACGGCTCCCGTTCTGGCCGCGGCCGAGACGCCCGCCGCTGTGGTTGCAGCCAAGCCCGCGGACTCCATGCTTCTGGCCTATGGCGATGACGACATCTGGGACGAAAACGGCCAGATCATCAAACGGGGCGGTGCGGCGCAGCACATGAGCATGGCCGATGAGGTGGCCGCCACCCCGGATCCCCTGGAAGGGTGGAACCGCATGTGGTTCACCTTCAACGACAAGCTTTATTTCTGGGCCCTCAAGCCTGTGGCCCAGGGCTACTCCTACGTCGTGCCCGAGCGCCCGCGCCTGTGGGTGCACAACTTCTTCCACAACCTCATGTACCCGGTGCGCTTCACCAGCCTTATGTTGCAGGCCAAGTTCGACGCCGCCGCGGTCGAGACCTCCCGCTTCATCGGCAACACGGCCTTTGGCCTTGGCGGCTTCGCCGACATGACCTCCGACTGCAAGCCCTACAAGCCCATCGGCTCCACCGAGCAGGACCTGGGCCTGACCTTCGGCTACTGGGGCGCGGGCAATGGCTTCTACCTCGTGTGGCCCTTCATCGGCCCTTCCACCGGCCGAGACAGCCTGGGCTATGTGGGCGACTACTTCCTGACCCCGACCAGCTACGTGAACCCTTGGTACTGGTCCATGGCCACCAAGGGCTACGACAAGGTCAACGAGGTCTCCATGCGCATAGGCGATTACGAGACGTTGAAGGACGCCTCGCTTGATCCCTATGAGGCCGTGCGTGACGCCTACCTGCGCCTGCGCTTCAAGAAAATGAACGACTAGTCGGACAGGGGGCGAAAGCCCCCGTCTTTTTTAGGTGTCTTTGATGCGTCTGGCCGTCATCTCCGATACGCACCTCCCCGGCCCCGACGAGCGCTTTTGCGCCCTCTACGACCGCTACCTCGCCACCGCCGACGCGCTGCTGCACTGTGGCGACATTGTCGGCGCGGACGTGTACCGCTTCCTCTCACGGCATCCGCGTTTTTTCTGCGTGCGCGGCAACTGCGATCACTTCCTCGACCACGACCTGCCGCAAAGCCTGAGCCGCGAGCTGCCGCTGCCGGGCGGCGGCGAACTGCGCCTGGGCATGGCGCATGGCTGGGGCGAGCGCGGCACCGTGTGGCGGCGGGTTTTGGACCTGTTTCCGCAAGCCGGTCTGATCTGTTACGGCCATACGCACCGCCGCGACTGGCGCGCGCATGGGGGCGTACGCATCCTCAATCCCGGCAGCGTGGCCGAGGGCTCCATGGCCCTGCTCGACGTGGCCGACGACGGCGGCATGGACTGCCGGTTCATAGACGTGTAGTTGCCCATCATCCGCCCGAAAGGGCCCGGAGGCGACATGAAACGCACGCTGCCCCTGCTGTCCCTGCTGTTGATCCCACTGTTTTTCGCCACCGTTTCCGCAACGCCTGCCCGCGGGCAATCCGCCGGGCAAACGTCCCCGTCCGCCAACCGCGAGGCCCTGCTCGACGGCTATGCCGCGACCATTCGCGCCATGCTGGCGCGCGGCGTTACGCCCATCATCGATGTGGAGCATCACTGGGGAGGCAAGTTGCCGCCCGCCGCGCTCATCGCCAAAATGGACGCGGCCGGCGTGGCCCTGACCTGGCTGGGCCAGAACGAGAAGAACGGCAGCGCCCGCGCCTTGGCCGACGCGGCGACGTACCCCACGCGTCTCGTCCCCGCCACCATCCACGGCGATGGCCCGCGCTGGCACGGACGTGATCCCTCGCTGCTGGCCGAGCTTGCGGCC
>MNUQ01000054.1:0-6617 GCA_001871085.1 Desulfovibrionaceae bacterium CG1_02_65_16 | reverse complement strand
CGCTATTTCGCCATGGGCGAGTTCGAGGCCCGGCACTACGTCTCCAGCACCAACGACCGCAACGTGCATCTCTCGGCGGACAGCGAGAGCTTTGAAGCCGTTTTTCGCCTGGCGGAGTCCTCCGGCCTGCCCATGCTGGTGCACCACGAGGCTGAGGACGCGCTGTTGCCCGAGCTGGAGCGCATGCTGGACCGGCACCCCCGGGCCAGGGTCATCTGGTGCCATGTGGGCCGCAACCGCAACCGCGCCGCCTGGACCATCCTGCCCACGCCGGAGGGCGTGCGCGCCATGCTGGACCGCCACCCCAACCTCTTTTTCGACCTCAACCAATCGCCCCCGGGCGCGCGGCACCGGGGCACCGGGGAAGTGGATTCCGTGCTGTACGCCAACATCGATCCGGGCAAGGACAAGAACCAGCCGAGCGCGTCGCTGGACCCAAAATGGAAGGCGCTGCTAGAGGAGCGCAGCGACCGCTTCGTGTTCGGGTCGGACGTGAACACGGGCCGCTGGAGCAACTACGAGCGCGTGACGGAGAATTTCCGCTGGTTCATCCTGCGCGCGCTCAGTCCGCGGGCCGGGGCCAACATCGCCTACAGGAACGCCTGGCGGCTCATGAGCGGGCGGGACTGAACACGTCACATCCCCATGAACTGCTTCTTGGCCGCCAGCACTTTTTTGAGGTACTGGCGCGTCTCCTCGGCGGCGTGGCTTTGGGTGATGGTCTCATACACGGCCAGCGGCGGCCGCCCGTTGATGGCCGCGAGGGCGCGCGTGCGGTTGCGGTCAAAGGTGCGCAAAAGCGCGCCGGACCCGCCGTTGTACGAGGCGATGACGCAGTATTCCCGGCTCACAGGGTCGGCGATGCCGGCCAGATGCCGGGTGTCGAGCAGCTTGAGGTAGGCGGCGCCATAGGCGATGTTGTTCTCGGGATCGAAGAGGAAGGCCTTGGTCGGCTCGGAGCGCCTGCCCGAGAGGAACCCGCGCACCTCGGCCCCGGCGGTCTGCGGCACGATCTGCATAAGGCCCACGGCCGGCACGCCATTGATGGCGTATGGGTTGAAATCGCTCTCCACGCGGATGATGGCGTAGATGAGGGTGCGCGGCACGCCGAAGCGCTTGGACGTTTCCTCCACCAGCGGCTTGAACTTGGCCGCGCGCACGTACATGTGGTCGCGCTCCAGTTCTATGACCACGTAGTGGATGGTCTTGCCTGTTTCGCTTGAACGCTCCAGCACGCCGCCGGCCATAAGCCGTCGGGCGAAGCCTTCCGCCTGGGCTTCCGTGCGGATGTCCTGTCCGCGCTGGTCCTTCACCTCGCCCAGCAGAAAGGGCTTGCCGCCCAGCTTGACCGGGCCGCTGGAGTACATGTCCACGGCGCGCGGGTCATAGGGCGTCAGCACCGTGGTCACTATGGCCTCGCGCAGGCTCTTCATGGGCGCGCCCTGGTCCAGGGTCTCAATGGTGATGCGCCCGGCCTCGAAGTCCACGCTGGCGCGGGAAAGATAGTTGTCGGTGTACTTCACGTACTCCTTGGGGCGGGGCTCCTTGGCGTCGTTTTGTCCCCAGGTGCCGCCCACGGCCCGGCGGAACGTGGCCAGAATACTTTTGAAGCGCTTGTAGTCGGCCATGATGGCGTTGGGATTGCTGGCGTAGCGCACGGCGCGGTTCTTGGCCAGGTCCACGGCGGCGCTGGTGTCGCCGCTGGCCACGCGGGCGATGCTGACGGCGTCGGACACGGAGCAGGATGTGAGCAGCCCGCAGCCGGAGAGCGCGACGGCGAGCGCAAGGCCGTAGCGCATGTTCCTGTTTCGGGGGAGCTGCAAGATGGGACGTTCGCGGAATCTGCTGGGGGGCATGCTTCCTCCTGTGGGCGCAGTATGGGGGATAAAACGCCGCCGTGTCCAGCTCCTGCGGGTTTGCGGCGCGGAGGCGCTCGCTGTGTCGAGGACATGAGACCGCATGAGGCCGCATGGGATCGGTGGGGCGCGCCGCCTGTTCCGTATGAAGCAGAGAGCGTGCCAACCTTCCTATTCAGGGCCCATTCAGGGCGAGCCCATTTGGGGCGGATCGGGGGCGCGGATCGTGTGTGGGCGCGGGTCAGGCGGATGCGCGCGCCTGGGTCAGGTAGCGCCCGGCCAGCAGCGGGTCGCCGCAGGCCTCGGCCCAGTGCAGGAACAGCAGGCGCAGGCGGCGGCGCAGGGAGGCGTTGCGCGCATCCCCGGGCCCCTGGGCCAGGCGCAGGGCGCAAAGCTTGTCCTCAAGGCCTTGGCGCAGCAGCGCGGCGAAGGCCTCGGCGCGGTGCCTCGGCCGGTCGGCGGCGTCCACAAGGGCGTGCCCAGCCCGGGCCAGGGCCTCGCGCCGCGTCGAATCGGCCAAAAGTTCGTTGGCCGTGCGCGCGCAGTCGGCCGCGTCATCGGGCGCATAGGCGGCGAACTGTTCGCCCTCGCTGAAAAGCAGGCTCTGGCCATTGGCGATGCGCGGCGTGAGCAGGCAGGAGCCGCAGGCCAGCGCCTCGAACACGCGGAAGTTCAGGTCGCCGCGCTCGGCGATGTTGAGCACCACGCGCGCGCGCGGCATGAGCTCGCCGAAATCGCCCCGGCGCACGGTCAGGCCAGGGAGGATATCCGCCAGACGCTGGAGAAAGACGTGGCGAATGGGCGTGGTCTCCGGGTCGACGGTGCCCACGAACAGCAGATCGAAATCCTTGGCGGCCACGCGCGGCTGGTAGCGATCCTCGGCGAACGGCGGCAGCCACAGCACGCGCTCGGTTCCCATCTCGGTCTCGAAGCGCGGCAGCTCGTCGCGCAGGCTTACGGCGCAGAGATCGAAGGCTGCGGCGTAGAGCGGGTACCAGGCGTGTATGTGCGCGTCGATGCAATAAAAAGCGGTGAGGCAGGGGTAGCGTTCCACGCCGAGGAGCGGGGGCGGCAGGCTGCGGTCGGCATAGACCACGACATCCGGCGCTTCGCCGCAGGCGGCCATGATGTCCTCCCAGGCGAGGGCGGACGGTTTGGTCAGCGGGATGAGCCGGGTGCGGAAGCCCAGCGTCTCCATGTGAGGCTGAAAGAACTGTCCGCCAATCCAGGCGATGACCGGGCCCGGGATGGCCGGTTCTGCGTCGTGTTGCTTCATGCTCCGCCTCATGTCAGCTGCAAATAGCCGATGAAATCATTGATGCCGGCCAATCGGCAGTCCACATAGGCCGCCGCGTACTGCTCAAAGCTGCGCTCCAGGCCGTAGACGGGGTAGCGCGCATCCGCGCGCCCGTAGGCCAGGCCGTAAAATTCCGCCGCCTGCGGGTGGATGGGCAAGAAAAACTCCTCATAGCCCGTGGCCAATGCGGAAAGGCGTTCGCCTTCCGCCAGGGCCGCCGGGGCCGCCCGGGCGAGACCAAGATGCTGCAGAATGCCCGCCGCCGCAAGGGCTATGAGCTCCGGCCCCGGGTGATTGACGGTGAAAAACAGCGGCCGCGCGCGGAAGTGCTCCAGCACGTGGTCCAGATAGGGCACTGGTGTTTTGGCTTGCCGTTCACGCTCGGTGGCTATGGTCTCGGCGAGCAGGGCGTCGAGATCGTATTTGGCGGCCAGCGGCGTGCGCAGGTACAGGTGCAGAATGTCGCGCCGGGGCAGGCCCATGTCGAGCAGGTGGTCCAGCAGCCGGTCGCGGTAGTCGAAACCCGGCGCGCCGGACCATAGCGGCCAGGGGCCGCGGAAGAACATGTTCGGCACGCACAGGCTGGGGGTGCGCGCGGGCAGCCGGCGCAAGAGCGATGCGGAGGCGAGGGCCCCCCATTCCGGCCCGAGGTGCTGGTAAAGCAGCAGACCGCAGGCGTCCAGCGCCTCCTGCGGCACATCCTCGCGGGTGTAGTTGCAGTAAACGCGGGGGACGAAGGCCGCGGCGAACTCCGGGCTGGCGCACAGCGCCCGGGCCAGCGGTTCGCCCTGGCAGTTGGCGTGCAATATGGCGAGGCGTTTTTCCACGCCCGGTGAATTGCAATCGCCATGCCGCCGCAAGCCCGGCGGGCGCGCGTCTTGAAAAGCGCCGGCGCATCGGCTACACCGGGCAAGCCGGGCGGACATCCCGGAACACGGTGCGATTCCGTGGCGATCCCATCGCCGTAACCGGGGACTGGGGGGACGCGGGGCCCAGGGCCCAGCCACTGCGCGGAATATTCCGCGCGGGAAGGCCGTCTCCGCCGGGCTGATCCGGAAGCCGGAAGACCTGTCCGCGACGGTTGTTGTTACGGAACGCGATGGCAAAGGGTTCCGGCAGGCGTTTTTGCGCCCGCCGGGCCCTTTTTCTTTGCCCGTGCGCCGGCAGCCACATCAGCATAAAGGAGCAGCACCATGCGCCAAAGTCTCGACGCCGTTCTTGCGGCCATTTCCCCGGTGGACCAGTCCCTTGCCCCGGCCGGGCAGGCCCACATCGACAATCTGACCAAGCCCGTCGGCAGCCTGGGCCGGCTGGAGGAGCTGGCGCTTCAGCTCTACCTCGTGCAGGGCGGCAAGCCCCCGGTGGCCGACCCCGCCCGCGTGTACACCGTGGCTGGCGACCACGGCGTGGTGGACGAGGGCGTGAGCCCCTATCCGCAGGAGGTGACGCGCCAGATGGTGCTGAACTTCCTGAACGGCGGCGCAGGCATAAACGTGCTGGCCAAAACGGCCGGGGCGCAGCTTTTCGTGGTTGATGCCGGGTGCAAGGGCCCGGATTTTGACGCCCACCCGGCGCTCATCCGGGGCAAGGTGGCCCAGGGCACGGCCAACCTGGCCAAGGGACCGGCCATGACGCGCGAGCAGTGCGTCGACGCGCTGCTGCTGGGCGTGGACCTGGCCGACCGTGCCGCCGCCGACGGCGTGCGCGTGCTGGGCACCGGCGACATGGGCATCGGCAACACCACGCCCTCCACGGCGCTGTATTGCGCCTACCTCGGCCTGGACCCGCAGGACATGACCGGCCCCGGGGCGGGGCTGGACAAGGCCGGCGTCTCGCGCAAGACGGCGGTCATCCGCCGGGCGCTGGCCCTGCATGCGGATGTCGTCGGCAAGGGCGACGCGCTGGAGATTCTGACCGCCCTAGGCGGGCTAGAGATCGCCTGCCTGGCGGGATTGGTGCTTGGTGGGGCCAAAAACCGGCAGATGGTGTGCGTGGACGGCTTCATCTCCAGCGCGGCCAGCCTGGCGGCGTGGAGGCTGGCGCCCGCCACGGCGGACTACACCGTGCTCTCCCACGCCTCGGCCGAGCCGGGGCACCGTATGGCCATGGCGCGGATGGGCAAGAAGCCCCTGCTGGACCTGGGCTTCCGCCTGGGCGAGGGCACCGGCGCGGCCATCGCCATGTTCCTGCTGCGCGGGGCGGCGGCCATGTATACCGACATGGCCTCCTTCGCCTCCGCCGGGGTGAGCACGGCCGAGTAGCGTTCAAAAAAACGCGCGCGGCGCGGAAAAGGAAAGGCCCGGGGCGAGTGCTCCGGGCCTTTGGTTTGGCGCTATTTTATGGGTTTGAGGCGTACCGCCGTGCCGTAGCAGGAGTGGTACTTTTCGCCATCGGGGTGGAAGGCCACGCTCTCGCGGTAGCCCAAAATGGCGTCGGCGTTGACCTCCAGCGCCTGGGCGATGAGGCCGTAGAAGGCGTTGTCGAAGTTGTAGCTGCGGCACACGATGAGTCCGAAGGTGCCCAGCACCTCACGTCCGTATATGGCGTCCAGGGTGACGATCTTGAAGCGGCCCGCCATGTAGACGTCCTTGGCCTGAACCACGCGCGGCTCCGGTTTGGCGTCGTCCTCCGCGGTTTTGCTCTTGCCGCCCTTGAATATGGCCATGCATGTCTCCTTTGCCGCAGCTCCCGAACGTTGCGGGAGGCGCGCGCCGTTTCTTTTACCCCAGGCGCGCGCCCCCGGCAAGAACCTTAAGGCCGCACCTCAAGCACGGAGGCCCTGTCCCACTTGAGCACGCGCGCGGCGGCTTGCCGCACATCCTCGGGGGAGAGCTTCCGGGCGCGCTCCACAAGCTTCAGCTCGGCGTCGCGGTCAAAGCCCTGCACAAGGGCTGCGGCGGCCTCGCGGCTGCGGGACATGAGCCCCTGCCTGTCTTGATAGTAGTCGCCCGCGAGGATGTTTTTGGCCCGGTCGATTTCGGCCTTGGGCAGGGGCTCCGCCACCAGATCGGCCGCCGCCTTGCGGAAGCCCTCCATGGCCTGGGGTAGCTTGTCCGGGTCGGAGCCGATGTAGAAGGCCAGAAAGCCGGCCTTTTTCAACTGCCACAGGAAGGCCGTCACCGTGTAGCCCAGGCCCTGCTTGTCGCGCATGTCGCGGAAGAGCAGGCCGCTTTGTCCGGCAAGGGCCGCGCGCAACAGCGAAAGCCGGGCGCTTTCGTCCAGATTCTCGCGTCCCGGGGCCTTGAAGATGACGAACAGGTGCGATTGATTGCGGCCGGGCAGGCGGAGCTCCGCATTGGCCTTTTCACGCCAGGCTGGCGCGGCGTCCGGCAGCGGGGCGGCCGTGGGGGCCAGCTCCCGGTCCAGCTTGCGGGCAAAGGCGACCACCGCCGCCTCGTCGAACTGGCCGCACACGGAGAGCATGAAGGGCCGCGCCGTCTGCCGCTTCCAGAAGTCCCGCGCCT
>MNUQ01000014.1 GCA_001871085.1 Desulfovibrionaceae bacterium CG1_02_65_16 | reverse complement strand
CCGTGGACCTGGGCACCACAAGCGTCCACTGGGCGTCGCGCGCGCAGGGCCGCACGCTCGTCTCCGGCCAGGGGCTGAATCCGCAGATGGGCCTCGGCAGCGAGGTCATGTCGCGTCTGGGCTTTGCGGCCGCGCCCGACGGCGCGGCGGTTCTGCGCACGTTGATTCTGAACCGGCTGCGCCGCCTCACAAAGGATGTTGGACGCGTTTCGCGGCTGTGCGTGGCGGGCAACAGCGCCATGACGTATTTGCTGCTGGGCCTGTCCACAACCGGCCTTTCGCGCGCGCCCTACCACTTGGGCTATGCCGGCGGCGACGACCGCGAACTTGCGCCGGACCTGCCGCCCGCGCGCATTCCGCCCCTGCTCGCGCCCTTTGTCGGCGGAGATTTGAGCGCCGGACTGGCCGCGCTGACCCTGGGACCGCAAACGGCCGAGGCCGGGCCGCCCGCCTATCCGTTCCTGCTGGCCGACCTGGGCACCAATGGCGAATTCGTGCTGGCGCTCTCGCCGGACAAATATCTGCTGGCGAGCGTGCCCATGGGGCCGGCGCTGGAGGGCGTGGGCCTGCGCCATGGCCGCACGGCCGGGCCCGGCGCGGTGCGCGCCTTCACCCTCGCCCCAACGGGGCTTGCCCCACAATACATAGAGCGCCCGCCGCTGCCCGGCGAGGACGCGGGCATCACCGGCGTGGGGTACCTGTCCCTCGCCGCGCAACTGCTGCGCGCGGGCGTGCTGGACGAATCGGGCCGCTTCGTGGTACCCGCAACGCCCTTGGGCCGTCGCGTCGCGGCCGGATTAACGACAGCCCCGGCGGAAGACGGCGGCGAGGCCGCATTGTCCCTGCCCGGCGGGCTCAGCCTGCCCGCCTCGGACGTGGAGGAGCTGGTCAAAGTGAAGGCCGCCTTCAACCTTGCGCTCTCGCGGCTGCTGGCGGAATCCGGCCTGCCCGCCGGGGCGCTCGCGGCCGTGTACCTGGCCGGGGCCATGGGCGAACATGTGGACGCCCGCGACCTGGCCACCCTTGGTTTTCTGCCCGAGGCGCTGGCGAGCAAACTCGCCCGCGCCGGCAACACGTCGCTTGCCGGGGCCGCGCTCCTGCTCGAATCCCCGGCCGCCTGGGACTGGGTGCGCGCGCTGCCCGCGCGCTGCCGCGCCCTTGATCTCGCCTCCGACCCGCGCTTCGGCGCGCTCTATGTAGAAAGGATGGTGTTGCGCCATGTCGCCTGAACAACTCTTCCCCCGCCCGAGCCGCGAGTTTTTGACCCTGCTCGCCGGGCTGCCCAAACATCTGGACGCGGCCATGCCCATGCGCAAGCAACACCGCCGCGAACTGCCGGGAGACATCCGGCACCTTTCGCACCTGCTCACCGACGAGCGCGGCGACCTCCGGCGCGACTACCTGGCCGATCCGGCGGCGCTTTCCGCCTATCTGCGCTACTTTCTGCCCTGGAACATCTACCGGCTGGGCGTGCTGTTCAACGGCCTGGCCATTGATCCCGGCGGCGACAATCCGGACGGCGCGGCCACCATCGTGGACCTGGGCACCGGGCCGCTCACCGCACCGCTGACCCTCTGGATGAGCCGGCCGCACCTGCGCAAACGCCCGCTCACGTTCATCTGCGTGGACCGCGCGCCCAAACCCATGCGCCTGGGGCTCGACGCGCTGCATAGCCTCGCCGCCGGGCAGGGGGGCCTGGCCCCCTGGAAGGTGACCATTGTGAAAGGTCCGCTGGACGCGCGCCTGCGCGAAAAGGCCGACCTGCTCATCATGGCCAACGCGCTCAACGAGGTGCTGCACCGCGGCGAGGGCGACATGCTGGAGAATGCCGACGCGCTGGCCTGGCACCTCGCCGGCATGCTCACCCCCACCGGTGAAATCTGCGTCGTGGAGCCGGGCATCCGCCCCTCCGCCCACTTGCTGGCCGCGCTGCGCCGGGGCTTTCTGCACCATGGGCTGAACCCCGTGGCCCCCTGCCCGCACGACGGCCCCTGCCCCATGAGCGGCCGGGGCTATACCGCCTGGTGCCATTTCAACTTCGACGCCGAATCCGCGCCCAACTGGCTCAAGAGCTTGTCCGACGAGGCCAGACTGCCCAAGGACAACGTGAGCCTGAGCTTTTTGCGCTTCTCCGCCAGGGGCCGCAAGCTGGAGGCGACGCCGGGCAAGGCGCTGGTGCGCGCGGTGTCCGGACCGTTCGAACTGCCCGCGCCGGCCGGCTCCGGCGAGGCGAGGCGTTTCGGCCAGTACGCCTGCTCAGAGCATGGAATGACGCTGATCTCCATGCCGCAAAAGCATTTACTGCCCCTGCCCGGCGCGCTCATCGAGGCCCCCTGGCCCGAAGCGCCCGAGACCGACGCCAAATCCGGCGCGCTGGTGCTGCCCCTTGGCGCGGAGCATGTGCCGGCGAAGCCCAAGGAACCAGCCAAGCCCGCCACCAAGGCTGTCGCCAAGACCGCCGCGCCATCCGCAAAGGCCCCGCGCCCGCCGAAGCGCGCCGAGGCAGCCGCCGCAAAACCCAAGGCCCGGCGGTCGATCGGGGCGCAGGGGACTGCCCCCACGTCGGACCAGGGCAAGGGCAAGACCATGACCGTCGAGAATCTGCTCACCGCCGAAGACCTGGCGCAAGCCGCCCCAGCGCCGCGCCGCAAACGCCTGCCGTCCGAACGTCCGGCGGACGAAAAACGCGGCGGTCATAAGCCCGCGGGCAAACCAGCGGGCAAGCCGACTGGCAAGCCGACGGGCAAGCCCAAGGACAAAGACTCCCATGCTGCGCGCAAGGGCGCGGGCAAGAAGCCCCACGCCCCAGGCAATCCGAAGGGGCGGCCGGACAAGAAGGGCGGCAAGAATTAGGCCTCAGAAATCGAAAGGAACCGCCGCATGCGCATTGTGGATTTGGGGCTTATGCGCCATCACAAGGCCGAGGAGCTGCAACTGGCCACCCTGGCCGAGGTCATGCAAGGGGCCGAGGAGACGCTCTTTTTCGTGGAGCACCCCAAGGTCATCACCCTTGGCAGACAGGGCGGCGAGGAAAACCTGCACGTGAGCCGCGCCTATCTGGAGAGCCAGGGCATTGAGCTGGTCCAGATCCGGCGCGGCGGCAACATCACCTGCCACTTTCCCGGCCAGCTGGTGGCCTACCCCGTGTTCCGGGTGGAGAAGCGCCCCGGCGGCATCCGGCAGTTCTTCTTCGACATGGAGGAGGCGGTCATCCGCACCACGGCGGCCTTCGGCATTGAGACCACCCGGCGCAAGGGCTACCCCGGCGTATGGACGCCAGCGGCGGCCGGCGGCCGCAAAATCTGCTCCATGGGCATCGGGGTGAAGCACTTCGTCACCTATCACGGTCTGGCCCTCAACGTGGCCCGGGACGTGGACCTCTTCGAGCTCATCACCTTATGTGGCATCGGCGGGGCCGAGGCCACGTCCATATCCCGGGAGGCCGGGCGCACCATAACTGTGGAGGAAGTGAAGGATGTCCTCGCCGGAGAATTCCGCGCCCGTTTTGCGCATTCCCCCCTGGCTGCGGGTCAAACTGCCCAGGGATAAGGGCTTCGCCTGCACCAGCTCGCTTCTGCGCGACCTGGACCTGAACACCGTGTGCCAGGGTGCGCGCTGTCCCAACACGTGGGAATGCTTTTCGCGCTCGGTGGCCATGTTTTTGATTCTGGGATGCGAGTGCACGCGCAACTGCGCCTTTTGCAACATCAATCCCGGCAAACAACTCCCGCCCGATCCCGACGAACCGCGTCGACTGGCCGAGGGCTCGGCCCGGCTCGGCCTCAAGCATGTGGTCATCACCTCCGTCACGCGCGACGACCTGCCCGATGGCGGGGCCGCGCATTTCGCCGCAACGATTCAGGCCGTCAAATCGCGCCGGCCCGACTGCACCGTCGAGGTGCTCATACCGGACTTCCAGGGCGACGCCGACGCGCTGGCCACCGTGCTTGCCGCCAGGCCGGACGTGCTGAACCACAACGTGGAGACCGTGCCGCGCCTGTATCCGTCCATCCGGCCGCAGGCCGACTACGCGCAAAGCCTGGAGCTTTTGCGCCGCGTAGCCGCGAGCGGCGCCGGCATTCCCGCCAAGAGCGGCCTCATGGTGGGCCTGGGCGAAACCGACGAGGAGCTGCGCGAGGTTGTGCGCGACATGAAAAACGCCGGCTGCTCCATGATCACCATCGGCCAGTACATGCGGCCCTCGCGCCTGCACCCGCCGGTCGAGCGCTACATGCCGCCGGAGGAATTCAATGCGCTGGCCGCCTTCGGCCGGTCCATCGGCGTGGGGAAAATGTTCTGCGCGCCGCTGGTGCGCAGCAGCTATCACGCCGCGGAGATGGCCGCCGACCCGCAGGAATAGACTCGCGGGAAAGAGGAGAATCCTTCAAAAACTTCCTGGGTTGTTCTGGACAGGCACTATGCACAGGGCTATTTGTGAATCATAGAACAAGGCCGTTGCAGGGCCGATGCCGCATTGCCACATACACCACAGGAGGACACCGTGAGCAGACTTTGGAAGGGCCTCATTCCCATCCTGGCCGCCCTGGCTGTTTGGGCCGTACCCACTCCGCAGGGACTTGAGCCCTACGCTTGGCAGTATTTCTCCATTTTCGTGGGCGTGGTTGTCGCGCTGATCCTGGAGCCCATCCCCGCCGCCGCTGTGGGGCTGGTGGGCGTGGTGCTGTGCGCCTCGCTGATGCTGGTGCCCGCGCCGGAGCCGCCCAAGCCCCCCGCGCCGCCCAAGGCCGGGGCCGCAAAGGCCGCTCCCCCGGCAGATGCGCAGAAGCTGCCAGACGGCGTGAAGGCGCCAGACGGCAAGTCGCCAGACGGCAAGTCGCCGGACGGCAAGTCGCCGGATGCGGCTGGCGCGCTCAAGGCTGGCGCGGCCGCAGTAGCCGCCAAGGCCACCGACGTGAAGTCCGCCGACGTGAAGCCGGCTGACGCGGGCAAGGCCGCCAACGCCACCGACATCAAGGCCGCGGACGCCGCCAAGAAGCCGGCCGCCAAGAAGCCGCCCAAGCCTTCCGACGAGATCAAGTGGGCGCTGGCCGGTTTCTCCAACGGCACGGTGTGGCTCATATTCATCGCCTTCATGTTCGCCCTGGGGTATGAAAAGACCGGCCTGGGCAAGCGCATTTCGCTGGTACTCATCAAGAAGCTGGGCAAGCGCACGCTGGGATTGGGCTACGCCGTGGCGCTCGCCGACTTGGCGTTGGCCCCGTTCATGCCGTCCAACACCGCGCGCAGCGGCGGCACCATCTTCCCCATCATCAAGAACATCCCCGGGCTCTACGGCTCCACCCCGGACAACGAGCCCCGCAAGATTGGCGGCTATCTCATGTGGGTGGCGCTGGCCACAACCTGCGTCACCAGCTCCATGTTCTTCACCGGCCTGGCCCCCAATCTGCTGGCCATGAGCATTGTTGAAAAGACCGTCGGCCTCAAGATCACGTGGATGGAGTGGTTCATATCGTTCGCGCCGGTTGGCATCCTCCTGTTTTTGGCGGTGCCCTGGCTCACCTACGTGCTCTACCCGCCCACGCTCAAGACATCGGAAGACGCGCCCAAGTGGGCCGCCGCCGAACTCGGCAAGCTCGGGCCCATCTCCAGCAAGGAGCTGTCCATGGCGGGTTTGGCCGTGCTGGCGCTGCTGGGCTGGATATTCGCCGGCGCATACCTCAACGCCACGCTGGTTGCGCTCATTGCGCTCACGCTCATGATCCTGTTCAACGTCATCAGTTGGGATGATTTGCTGGGCAACAAGCAGGCCTGGAACGTGCTGTTCTGGTTCGCCACGCTGGTGACGCTGGCCGACGGCCTGGGCAAGGTGGGATTCCTCAAGTGGTTCGCCAACACGGCGGCGGCGGGCATGGTGGGGTACTCGCCCACAACCATTGTCGTGCTGCTGCTGGTGCTGTTCTTTGTGGTGCACTACCTCTTCGCCAGTTTGACAGCGCACGTGACGGCGCTGATGCCGGTGTTCCTCACCACGGCGGCGGTCATTCCGGGCGTGAACATGAAGACGCTGGCGATGCTGCTGTGCGTCAGCCTGGGCCTCATGGGCATCATCACCCCGTACGCCACGGGCCCCAGCCCCATCTACTACGGATCGGGCTTTGTGAGCCGCAAGGACTTCTGGTTGCAGGGCGCCATCTTCGGGGCCATCTTCCTGGGCGTGCTGCTCATCGTGGGCGTGCCGTACATGATGGCCATGTAACCGCTTAGACTACGATTTAAGGCAAGACAAAGCCCCCCAAGCCGAAAGGCAAGGGGGGCTTTGTTTTACGTTTAAATGCTTGACGGTATACTTTACTACCGATTACAAGTGACATATCAACAGATTAGCTACAGTCATAAGGGGCAGAGATGAGCAACCTAACGTCACTGGACAAACGCAAATTTGAAGATCTGTTCGGGATGGAAAGCGGCTATGTCCTTGACTTCACGAATAGGTCATTCGCAGATTTCATAAAAGGAAAAACAGGAATAAATATCTACGACGGGAAATATGCCCAAAATGGCGAGTCTAAAGCTCGGCGTTTACGCGAATTCTGGGCCATTGAACCAGATATAACTGTAGGGAAAGTTCTAAGTAGTCTCTTGGAACACTGGAGATATCTTTATTACTCAACAGCTACGGAAACAAAGAAAAATCTTCACAACGAATGTCAGAAGTTAGCACAAAAGATATCTGGTTCTGCTAACGCTGAGATTAACCCTGAAGTTGATTTTTTACAAAAAAAATATGCCAATGTGAACATTGCAAAACTAAATATTGAGCCACTGCTTCTGCCAATTTTAGAGTCTAGGTTACAAGAGGCAATCCAATGTCTACATAATAATTCATCATTTTCTGTCGTTATTCTCTGTGGCAGTATTCTTGAAGGTCTATTACTTGGCACCGCACTTACAAACCCCCAAATTTTTAATACAGCTAGCAGCTCCCCAAAGGACAACGAAGGGAAAGTTAAGAAGTTCAACGACTGGTCCTTAGCGCAATTCATTGATGTTGCGTATGAAACTGATTTTCTGAAGCTCGATGTAAAAAAGTTCAGCCAGGAACTCAGAGAGTTCAGAAATTATATCCATCCCTACCAACAAATGGCCTCAAAATTTTCACCCGACAAACATACGGCAGAAATCTGTTTGCAAGTTCTTAAAGCCGCGATAGCCTCCCTTGCCAAAGAAAGACCGTAAGAACCAATTGAGGTGAATGAACCGTTATCCCTCCCAATCCTTCACCTACAGTTCAATTTCAGGCACACCTTCATAAGCGGCAGCATCTTTGCGCCCCCCTCTACTTCCCCCGCTCAACCTGCGCCTTGATGAGCCCCTTCAACCGCACGACATCGTTGAAGGATATCTTGTTCTTGTCGAAGAGGGACATGATCTCGAAGAAATTGCTCGCCGTGAAGGTGAGCTGCTCGGGCGGCAGGCTGACCGTGCCGCGGAAGTTATCCAACCCGCCGAAGCTGATGGAAATATCCCTGCCCTTCAGCCCCCGCGCCGTGAACGTGTACAGCGTGCCAATGGGCCGCAGCTGACAGATCCACTTTCCCAGCGCCATAAATTCCTGCCTGCGGCTCGCCATTGAATCGCCTCACAAACGCACGGTTACATGTTCAAAAAAAACCTGCGCGAAAGCCCGGCAAACCGCCCGGCGCATCACACGCGGCGCAAACGCCAGCGCCGTCTATTTTCCCGCCACAAGAATCGTCATGCCGCGCAGATTCTCGGTCTGGCGCAGGGCGAGACCGCAGTCGGCAAGCTGCCCCACCAGCCAGTCCGGGGCAATGCGCAGCTTGCGGAAGCAGCCCTTGTCGAACCGCCAGTGCTCGCCCTCGCGCGTGTGCACAATGTCGTGCACAAGGTACGTGTCCGGCCCGTCCTCCTCAATGAAGCACACGGCCACGCGCCCCATGTCCGCCTTGACGGGGATGAAGCGCTCCAGCCCCTTGGGCAGCGCGCTCATGTCGCGGAAGCTGATGACCATGGACCCGCCGCGCTCCATCCGCCCGGCCACGGCGTGCAGCATGTCGACCACGGCGTCCTTGGATGGCAGGTGGCAAATGGTGTCGCCCATGCACACGGCCACCTCCCACGGGCCCGGGGCCAGGTCGCGCAGGTGGCGGATGTCGCCCAACACGCCGCGCACGGGCAGCTGGTTGGACTCCTGCAGCATGACGGCGAGCAGACTTTCGCTGGTGTCCACGCCGGTAACCTCAAAGCCCATGCGCGCCAGCGCCACGGACTGGTAGCCAGGGCCGCAGCCGAGGTCGAGGGCGTTCTTGCAGCCGCGCGGGACGAGCCCAAAGCGCGTGAACATCTCCTGCTGCTCGTCGGCCTTGGCGCGAAACGGCCCCATCATCCACGGATACACGTCATCGAGCAGGGCGGTGTAATGTTCCTGCGGGGTGGCGATGGTCATAATTGTCCTCCCGGAGTTCGGACGGGGCTAGACGTCCCAGTCCTTCACTTGCAGTTCGATTTTGGGCACCCCGCTGAACCTGTCAATGCGCGGGGTGAAGGCCACGCGCATGAGCTTGCCCTGCACGTCGCGGGTAAGCTCCTGCGCCTTGCGCCAGGCCTTGGCGGGCAACAGCGCGCCGGGGCGGCCGCCGGCCGCTTCCGCCGAAACCTGCTCGGCCAGCATCAGCTTCACATGGTCCTTGCCGAACACGCGGTAATCCTTCACCAGCACCGGCGGGGAGACAAAAAGCGGCTCCGGGTTGCCCATGCCGAAGGGTTGCAGCATCTCCAGCTCTTTCAAGAGCGTGTGCGAAATGTCGCCAAAGGAAAGCTCGCGGTCGAGCTTGAGCGTGGCCTTGAGGGGCACGGGGCCAAGGGCGGCCTCCACGGCCAGGTGGAAACCCTCGCGCAGGGCTTGGAGATTTTCGTACGGCATGGAGAGCCCGGCGGCCTGTTTGTGCCCGCCGAACCCCAGAAACAGGTGCGCCATGCCGGCCAGCCCGTCGTGCAGGTTGAACTCCGCCACGCTGCGGCCGGACCCCTTCCAGTGCCCGCCCGTGGGCGCTTCGGGATCGTCCTCGCGGCAGAGCATAAGCACCGGCCGGTAGTAGCGCTCCACAATGCGCGAGGCCACAATGCCGATGACGCCCGGGTGCCAGTGGTCGGCGGCCAGCACGAGGCCGAGGCGGTCCTTCTGCTCCTCCGCCTGGACAAGCGCCTCGTCTAAAATGGCCTGCTCCTCGCTGCGGCGCTTGGCGTTCAGGCCGTCGAGCTTGGAGGCCAGCGGATTGGCGGTGTCCATGTCGGGGGCGAGCAGCATGTCCAGGGCGAT
Organism: Desulfovibrionaceae bacterium CG1_02_65_16; assembly: GCA_001871085.1. Classification (GTDB taxonomy): domain Bacteria; phylum Desulfobacterota; class Desulfovibrionia; order Desulfovibrionales; family Desulfovibrionaceae; genus Humidesulfovibrio. Next base: position 20,086 of record MNUQ01000014.1, on the reverse strand, counting down.
CTGCGGATCGGCCATGCGCCCTGCGGCGTTGATGCGCGGGGCCAGGCCGAAGCCTATCTGCCCGGCGCCGAGCTCCGCGAGCTTGTCATAGCCGCTGTAGACCTTGAGGGAGGCGATGCCCGGCCGGCGCGCCTCCTTGATGAGCAACAGCCCGTTTTTGACCAGTATGCGGTTCTGCCCGGTGAGGCCGACGACATCCGCCACGGTGCCAAGGGCCACGAGATCGAGGAACTGGCGCATGTCGATGGGTTCGCCGGGCAAAAGCCGGTTGAGCGCGGCGAGCAGCATGAAGGCCACGCCCACGCCCGCCAGCTCGCACATGCCCACGCACTGGCCGCCGCAACCGCCGGAATAGCCGCCAAGCGTCCCCTCCGCGCCCTGGCACAGGCGGGGATTGCAAATGGCCACAGCCGGGGGCAGCTCGCCCGGCGGCATGTGGTGATCGCTCACCACCACGGTCATGCCCAGCTCATTGGCGCGCGCCACCTCGGCCACGGCGCTAATGCCGCAATCGACGGTGAGCAGCAGGCCCACGCCGTCGGCCGCCAGCTTTTCGATGCCGTGGGTGTTGAGGCCGTAGCCGTCGTCCACGCGGTTGGGCAGGTAGTGTCGCACCTGGCCGGCGCCGTCGAACGCGCCCTTTTCCGGTCCCAGGCGCTTATGGAAGAAATCCTTGACGAGCGCCGTGGCGGTGATGCCGTCCACGTCGTAGTCGCCCCAGACGCACAGGCGTTGCCCGCGCTCCAGCCCGGCGGCAAGCGCGCGCGCGGCTTCGGCCAGACCGGGGATGGACTCCGGCTTGGCGAGGTGCCGCAGCCCCGGCGAAAGGAAATGGTCCATGCTGACGGCGGAGGTGAAGCCGCGCCGCCACAGCACCTCGGCGATGACCTGCGTGATGCCGAGGTCCTCGGCGAGGGCACCTATGTCGTCCGGCACGGGCGCGCCGGAAAGCAGCTTCCAGTTGCAGGGCATGGCGCGAGCCTAGACCTTGCCTGCCGCGCTGGCGGACGCCATGCGGCCGAGCATTTCGCGGGCAAGGGCCACGGGACCGCCTTTTCCCTCCAACGCGCGGGTTATGGGCCGGCCCACCACAAGGAAATCGGAACCGGCGGCCACTGCGGCCTCCGGGGTCATCACGCGGCGCTGGTCGTCGGCCTCGGAGAGGGGATCCGGCAGGCGGATGCCAGGGGTGAGGCAGACGAACTCCGCGCCGCACTCGGCCTTGATGCTCGCAACCTCCCGGCCGGAGCAGACCACGCCGTCCAGCCCGGCCTGCCGCGCAAGCTTCGCCAGGTCAAGCGCGACGTCGCCGGCCTCGCGCCCGCGCAGGATTGGGGTGTCCGTGTCCTGCATGCTGGTAAGCACGGTGACCGCGAGCAGCAGCGGCTTTTCGGACAGGCCGAGTTCGTCCGCCGCCCCGTCGCGCGCGGCAACGGCGGTGCGCGCCATTTCCAGCCCGCCGATGGCGTGGATGTTCAGCATGTCCGCTCCGCTTTTGACGGCGGAGCGCACAGCCCCGCGCACGGTGTTGGGAATATCCAGAAACTTGAGGTCGAGGAAGACGCGGAAGCCCATGTGCTTGAGCGAGCGGACGATATCCGGCCCGCCGGCCACAAAGAGCTCCAGGCCCACCTTCATCCACAGCTTGGGCTGGCCGGGGCCGGTGACGCTTTGCAGGCACCTCGCCATGTCCAGGGCCTCGGCCGGGGCTTGAAAGTCGAGCGCGACGACGAGTTCGGGCACGCGCATCAGGCCCGCTCCCACTGGGCAAGCAGGCCGGGCACCAGTCCCGGGCGGCAAATGGCCCGGGCGCGGCCGGCCACGTAGACGGCGCGCAACTCGTCGGCCGCCTCCTCAATGTCGTCGTTGACGATGTGGTAGTCGAAGTGGCCGGCCTGGTTGAGCTCGCCCAGGGCGTTCTTCATGCGCTTGGCGATGGCCTCCTCGGAATCCGTGCCGCGTCCGCGCAGACGGCGCTCCAGCACCTCCTTGGAGGGGGGGAGAATAAATACATACAGCGCCTGAGGGAAAACGGCCTTGAGCTGCAACGCGCCCTGCACATCGATGTCGAACAGCATGTCCTGCCCGCGCGAAAGCTTGTCCTCCACAGGGGCCTTAGGCGTGCCGTAGAAGTTGCCGTGCACCTCAGCCCATTCGGCGAAATACCCTGCGCCGCGCTTGGCGAGAAAATCCTCACGCGTCAGGAAGTGGTAGTGCACGCCGTTCTCCTCCGCGCCGCGCGGGGCGCGCGTGGTGCAGGAGATGGAGTAGGCGAAACCAGGGAACTCCGCCCGCAGCCGGGCGACAAGAGTGCTTTTGCCCGCGCCGGAAGGAGCGGAGAGCACAAGGCACAGACCTTTTCGCGTAGCGCCTTGCAGGTTGTCCAGGGGGGCGTCGGTAGGGCGCATTATTCCTCCTCGCGCTTGTTGGCTGGCGCGCTTTCCTCGGCCAAAAAGCGCTGGCCGATGGTCTCGGCCTGGATGGCCGAGAGGATGACATGGTTCGAATCGGTGACGACGATGGCGCGCGTTTTGCGGCCCTGGGTGGCGTCGACAAGACGCCCCTCCTGGCGCGCGTCCTCGCGCAGGCGGCGCATGGGCGCGCTGGCCGGGTCCACAATGGCGATGATGCGCCCGGCCACGACGAAATTGCCGAAGCCAAGGTTCACCAGCCGCTGTCGCGGCGCCTGTCTGGGTGCGCTCTTGTCCATATCGCTACTCGAGGTTCTGCACCTGTTCGCGGCATTTTTCCAGTTCAACCTTGAAGTCCACGATGAGTCGGCTCACCTCGACGTCCTGGGCCTTGTTGCCGCAGGTGTTGATCTCGCGGAAGGCCTCCTGAATGAGGAAGTCCAGGCGTTTTCCCGCCTCGCCGTCGGCGGCCACGGCCTCGTCCAGGCGGTCCAGATGCGCGGCCAGCCGGGTCAGCTCCTCGGTCACGTCCAACCTGTCGGCCAGCACGGCGACCTCCTGGGCCAAACGCTCCTCGGTGAAGGTCATGCCGGCCTGCGCCACAAGGCCGTTCAGGCGCTCGGCCGTGGCGGCCTGTTTGTCCTTCAGCACCGTTGGCACGCGCTCGCCCACGGCGGCGGCCAGCTCGCGCAGACGGGCGAAGCGCGCTGTCAGATCGCGCGCCAGCTCCCCGCCCTCCACCCGGCGCGAGGCGTTCCAGTCGTCCACAGCCTTCAAAAAGCCCTGCTCCAGGCTGGCGGCAAGTTTGGGATCCGGCTCGGCGGAGTCGTCGCGCCAGAGGTGCGAGGCGGACATGAGGCGGTTCATGTCAGGCGTAAAGGCCACACCCTGAGCTTTCGCCAGGGCGCGCAACTGATCGAGCATGGCGCCGGCCTGGGCGGTGTTCAGGCTTACGCCCAAAAGCGCGGCGCTGCGCGTCTCCACGGTCAGGCTGATGTCCACCCGCCCGCGCGAGGCCCGCTTGCGCAGCAGCTTGTCGAACTTGGCCTCCAGGCTGCGCAGCACAGAGGGCATGCGCCATTTGACGTCGAGAAAACGGTTGTTGACGCTTCTGATCTCCCACACGTGGCTGAATTCCTCGCCGAGGGTCTCCACGCGTCCAAATCCTGTCATGCTCACGGGCATGGGCGTTCTCCTTGCTTGTTCCGGCCTTGGCCGGTCTCGATTGCTGTTTTGTACAGGGTACGCAACACGGTCAAACGGCGCTTCATGTCCCCGTCCGCGTAATCAGGGAAAGTCCAGGGCAGGTCCACCCAGCCCTGGCTCTTATTGTAAATCAAGGTCAGGTCGGCCCAGATGCCGCCGCCAAGGTACACGCGGTGCGTAAAATTCTTGCCCGAGGCCAGCACCAGCCGCTCCAGGGTGACGAACCCCGGGTCCAGGTTCACCCGGCGCGAGCCGTCGGTCCGGGCCTCGGCCCGCTCCAGGACGTTGGTTGCCAGCTTCAGGTCCTTCAGGCCGTCAAGCGGCAGCAGCCGCGCAAAGCCAAGCAGCCGGCGCAAAAGATGCGCGCCCAGCTCCGGCTCATAATACGACGTGTGCTCAAAGGCCAGCGGCTCCGACTCATAATCCGCAGGCCCCAGGCGCTCGGTCAGCGCCGCGCGCAGCGTCTCCCAGCGCTGTTCCCACCAGTCCGGCGCGGCCAGCACGGAAAGCACCGGCTTGCCGGGCGAGGGCTCCCTCGGGGTGCTCACGCGTCATCCTCCACAGCCGCTCCGACCACGCGGCCCTGGACGACGCCCCGCGGCCGCATGCGCATCAACGCGCCCGCGCGCAGGCCCGCTCCTCCCGCCGCCGGGCGCACCTGGCAGGCGGCGTAGTATTCGCACACGCCCTGCCCCGTTTCAGCGTTCTCCACCAGAACGGTCAGGCCCGGCAGGGCCGCCAGCTCGTTCTGGAAGGCGCGCTTCTTGGACTCCGCCAGGGCGCGCAGCCGGGCCGCGCGCGCGGTGCGCTCGACCTTGGGCAGGGGGTCCGGCAACGAGGCTGCGGGCGTGCCCGGACGCGGGGAATACGGAAACACGTGGGCGTAGGTCAGCGGCAGCTCACGGCAAAAGGCGCAAGTGGTCTCGAACTGCTCCGCCGTTTCGCCGGGAAAGCCGGTGAGCAGGTCCGCGCCAAGGCCAAAGCGCGGCCAATGCCGCCGCAGGGCGTTCAAGCCATCGAGCACCTGCTCCGGCTTGTAGTGCCCGCGTCCCATGCGCCGCAGCACTCCGGCGTCGCCGCTTTGCAGCGAAAGATGCAGGTGCGGCGCGACGAGACGCGACCCGCCAAGCACATCCACGGCCTTGGCGGCGAGCTGGCCGGGCTCCACCGAGCTCAAACGCAGGCGCGCCCGGCCCGCCCACTCGGGGGTCAGCTCGGTCTCGGCGCGGGCGAGCAGATCCCAAAAATCGAGCGGCTCGGCCAAGTCCGCGCCGTACTGGCGCAAGTTGACGCCGGAGAGCACCAGCTCGCGGTACCCGGCGGCGAGCAGACGGCGCATTTCGGCGAGCACCTCGGCGGGATCGCGGCTGACGCTCGGCCCGCGCGTCAGCGGCACAATGCAGTAGGTGCAGCGGTGCGAGCAGCCATCCTGCACCTTGACCACGGCCCGCGCGCGGTTGAAGGCGGCGATGGAGAACGGCGGAAAGACGCGCGCTTCGGTCGCCGGCGCAGCCGGGACGGTACAGGCCCCGGCTTCCGGCGCAGCGCCGTCCCGACCCTCGGCGCGGCATTCGGCCAGCGATCCGGCCAGCGATCCAGTCGACGACTCGGCCGACAATTCAGCAGGGCGGGCGCGATGCCCAGCCACACTCGCGTCCGCCTTTTCACCCCCGAAGGGGCCGAAGGGGCCGAAGGGGCCGAGAAGATCGCCCTTGCGCGCCTGGGGCACCACGGCGTCCACCTCGGGCATGGCGGCGAGCTCCGCCTCCAGCACCTGGGCCGCGCAGCCCGTAACGACGATGCGCGCGCCCGGATTTTGCTGGCGCAGGCGGCGCACGCTGGCGCGCAGGTCGCTTACGGCGCGGCCGGTGACGGCGCAGGAATTCACCAGCAGCACGTCGGCTTTGCGCGGGTCCTCGGCCTCGGACAGGCCTTGGGCGGTCCAGGCCTCGGATATCGCCTCGGACTCGTACTGGTTGATCTTGCAGCCCAGCGTGGCCACGTGAAAGGTTGCGGGCTGCCCGTCTTTTCGCATAATCGCCGTCACTTTTCCCTGGATTGTTGGATGTGTCTGGCTCAAAATGCTGCTGTCACCAAAAAGGAGGTTCTATGCGTTCCGCCCCTTGCTTCCCCGTGCTGGCCCTGTGTCTGCTGCTGCTCGCCGCATCCGCGACAGGCTGTTCGCCCGCCGTGCGCGGCAGCATGGCGCTGGGCAAGGGCGACTATGCCGCCGCCCTGGCCAACTACAACGAGGCGTTGGCCGACAATCCCGACTCGATCTACATCCGCCAGCGCATCGGCCTGACCTACTTCACCATGAGGGACTACGCCAAAGCCGAGGCCTGCTTCAGGGACATTCTTTCCCGCGCGCCCGGCGAGCCGAACGCCCTCTTCTACCTGGGGCTGTCCCGCATTGGCAAGGGCGAGGGGCAGGCCGCGCTCACAGACCTGACCCGCTTCCGCTGGCCCTTCAAGTACTACCAGCAAAAGTTCGTGCAGGAGGAGGCCTCCCGCCTGCTGACGCATCCCGACATCGCGGCGGACGAGGCCATTGCCGACCTCCAGGACGCGCTGGACAAGGGCCGCGAGGAACAGAGACGCTTTGAAATAGAGTCCGAGCACCTGTCCTACTAGCCAGGAGCAACGACAACTAAAGCGCAGCTAGCCCAGGGGCCCCGCCACCACCGCGCCAGCCAGCACAACGCCATCCGCGCCATACAGCGCGGCCACCTGCCCGGGCGCCGGGCGCGTCCGGGGCTCGACGAAGCGCACGCGCAGCTCGCCGCCGCGCAACTCCCAGCGCGCGGGCGCGGCCTGCTCGCGGTAGCGTGTCTGAGCCAGCGCCACTTCCGGCCATCCGGCCGGATCAACCAGCACATTCACCTCGCGCGCGCAAAAACCGTCCGTCAGCAGGGCCGCACGCGGGGCCACCACCAGCGTGTTGCTCGCACAACGCTTGTCCAAGGCGTAGAGCGGCTCGCTCCAGGCCAGGCCCAGTCCCCGCCGCTGGCCTATGGTGGCCCGCCACAGTCCCTGATGCCGTCCCACGGGCGTGCCGTCGGGCAGCACCGCCGGCCCAGGTCCGGGCAGTTCGGGCGTTCGCGCGGCCAGAAAGGCGCGGTAGTCATCGCCCGGCACAAAACAGATCTCCTGGCTTTCCTCCGGCACCGGCGGGGTGAGCCCGCGTCCGGCGAGGTCCGCGCGCACATCGGCCTTGCGCGCGTCCGCCAGGGGGAACAGCGCCCGCATAAGCCGATTCCTCGGCACCAGGGAGAGGAAATAGCTCTGGTCCTTGACCGGGTCCGCCCCGCGGGACAGCGCCCAGCCGTGAAGGGGATGCGCGCCGCTGCGCGCGTAGTGCCCGGTGGCGAGCGCCTCCGCGCCGAGCCGCAGCGCCTCGTCGAGCAGCAGGCCGAACTTCATGGCCGCGTTGCAGCGGGCGCAGGGGTTGGGCGTGCGCCCAGCCAGATACTCCGCGGTAAAGGGCGCGGCCACCAGCGATTCGAAAGCGTCGCGCAGGTCGAGCACATGGAGGGGCACGCCGAGCCCGGCGCAGCCTTCCGCAAGGCCCGCCTCGGCCTGAATGCTTTTGGGATCGCCCGCGTCGGGCAGGAAGCGGCCGTGCAAGGCCAGCACGTCGTGCCCGGCCTCGCGCAGCAGCAGCAGGGAGGCCAGGCTGTCTCCGCCGCCGCTGACGGCAACGGCCAGCCTCAAGGTCTGGGGCCCCAGTCGCCCGTCTCGCCCGCGCGCAAATGTTTGAGGAAGGCGTAAAACGCCCCGTGCGCGGCGTTGATGAACCCGGCGCGGCCGTCCAGCACGCCCAGCTTCAGCACATAGAGCTTGAGGAAACGCGCCGCCCCGTGCGAAACGCCGGCCCACACGCCGCCGCGCCTGCCCTTGGCCTTGAGCGCATCCGCCCCCTGCTGGGCGTAGGAGTTCATCTTGTCCAACTGCTCGCGGAAGTTGCGGTAGGGATAATGGATGATGTCGCCGCCAAGCCTGCGCGTGGGGCCCAGGGCGTGAAAGCTGTAGTGCGCGCCGCTTACGTGCACCTCCATCATGTCCGGCCGGAACACGCGGAAGAGGTAGTCCGGGTACCAGCCGCTGTGCTTGAGGAAACGGTCGAAATAAAAGGACGCGCGCGGCGTGAGAAAGCCCGCCTCGCCGCCGGCGTTGCGCGTGGCCGCGATGATGTTCTGCCGCAGCTCGTCGGTCAGATACTCGTCCTGGTCCAGGCTCACCACCCAATCCGCTTTGGGCTCCATGGAGCGAACGAACTCCAGCGCGAAGCGGAACTGCGGGCCAGGGCCTTCCCACCGGCGGGGCAACACGGTGGCCCCGGCCGCGCGGGCGATATCCACGGTGGCGTCGGTGCTCAGGGAGTCCACAACCACGATCTCGTCGCAAAATTCAAGGGAATGGAGGCAGCGCGCAAGCAGGCGCTCGCCGTTATAGGTCAAGACGAGCCCGATGGTGCGGGCCGGATGGACGGTGGGGGTCATGAGTCCTCGCGATGTTTTGCCGTGCTGATTGCGTATTGTACGTTGCGCCCCGGCCCTGGTCAAGACGGCGCGGAGGGCCGCATTTGTGCTTTTGCGCGCCACGGGCTATGAGGCGCGCATGAGCACCAAAGCCACCGCCCCCACGCCCACGGCAGACCATGTCCCGGCAGCCATACTCCGCCGCGCCGCGCCGCTGGACGCCGGCATGCGCCTGGACCAGTTCTGGGTGCGCGAGAGCGCGGACCTCGGCGTCTCGCGCGAGCGCATCAAGGAATGGATCACGTCCGGTCTGGCGCTGATCGACGGCAAGGCCTGCCGCAAGCCCGGCCAACGACTGGAGGGCCGCGAACAGCTGGCGCTCAACGCGCCGGACCTGACCGGCGAGGGCGTGCCCCAGCCCGAGGACGCGCCGCTGCGCATCATCTACCGCGACAAGGCCCTGGCCGTGGTGGACAAGCCGGCCGGGCTCACCACGCACCCGGCTCCCAGCCAGCCGGACAAGACGCTTGTGAACCGCCTGCTGCACCACCTGCCGGAGCTGGCGCCCGAGATTTCCGGCATGACGGGCGAACGTCCGGGCATTGTGCACCGGCTGGACAAAGACACCAGCGGGCTCATGCTCGTGGCCCTCACCGAGGCCGCGCGCCTCACCCTCGCCGAAGACTTCGCCGCGCGCCGCGTGCACAAAACCTATCTGGCCCTGGTCCACGGCCGGCCCACGGGGGACGAGTCCGGCCGCTTCGGGGAGGACGCCGGCTACATCGACCTGCCCCTCGGCCGGCATCCGTCCATCCGCACCAAGATGGCCGTGCTGCGCAAGGGCGGCCGCGAGGCGCGCACCAGCTGGCGCAGGTTGTGGACCGACCGCCTGGGCCGCGCGAGCCTGCTGGCCGTGGATCTGCACACCGGCCGCACGCATCAGATCCGCGTGCACATGGCGCACCTGGGACATCCGCTTTTGGGCGACCCCGTGTACGGCCCCTCGCAGCACGCGCGCTGGATGGCGCAGGCCGGGCCTTTGGCCGCGCTGACCACCCGGCAGATGCTCCACGCCTTCCGCCTCAGCCTTCACCACCCGGAAACGGACGCGGAGCTGCTTTTCCGCCAGGATCCGCCGGAGGACTTCATGGCGCTGCTGCGCGCCCTGGCCGAGGACTGCCAGCGCGCGGTCGTCACCGGCATGCCCGGCTGCGGCAAATCGGCCTTTGTTCGCGCCCTGGCGCGCACGCTGGCCGCGCCCCCCGTGTTCAGCGCCGACGCCTGCGTGTCCGAGTTGTATGCTCCCGGCGGCGGCGGCGCGCAGATGCTGGCGCGCGCCCTTGGCAAAGGCGTGCTGACGCCCGACGGCGGCGTGGACAAAAGACGTTTGCTGTCCCTGCTGCTCAAAAGGCCGGCCCTGCGCCGCGAGGTGGAGGACGTGATCCATCCCATGGTGCGCGAGCAGCTGGCGGAATTCTGGGCTGCGCATGGGTCCGAACCGCTCGCCGTGGCCGAAATCCCGCTCTTTTTCGAGTCCGGCTACGGCGGCGGGGCCAAAACCGCCCGTCTGGCCGACGTGGTTGTGGGCGTGCGCTGCCCGGAGGAGCTGCGGCGCGGCCCCCTGCGCGAGAGCCGGGGCATTGCTCCCGAGGTGCTGGCGACCTTCGACTCGTGGCAGTGGCCGGAGCAACGCAAGCTGACCGCCTGCGACATCGTGGTGGACAACGCGGGCGGTTTGCCCGAGCTGGACAACGCGGCGGAGGCGCTGCTCGTCCGGCTGGCGGAGCTGCGCGCCGGACGACGCGAGCGCTTCAACACCGGGCTCGGGGAGCTGCTCGACGAGGCGGCGGCAAACGGCGCGCTCAAAGACGGCCCCGGGCAGGGGCCGGATGCCGGACCGAACGAGGACGCCTGGGAGGACGAGGACGAGTGATCCCCCTTAAGGACGACACGCCGCGCGTGCACAAGCCCGTGGCCGTGGCGCTCATCATTCTGGCCAACGTGGGCATGCAGTATGCGGTCTCCAGCCTGCCGCCCTACGCGCGCGAGGCCGTGATGCGGCTGCTGGGCGTGGTGCCCGCGCGCTACGTCTTCCCCGACTGGGCCGCCGTGGCCGGTTTTCCGCCCATGGGCGTGCTGCCGTTCTTCACTTACATGTTCCTGCACGCGGGCTGGTGGCATCTCATCATGAACATGTGGATGCTCTGGATCTTCGGCGACAACATCGAGGACGTCATGGGGCCGCTGCGCTTCATGGTGTTCTACCTGCTGTGCGGGCTGGCCGCGCTGGCCTTGCACATGGCCTTCCACCTCACCGGCGGCGAGCCCATCATCGGAGCCAGTGGAGCCATCGCGGGGGTGCTGGGCGCCTACATCACGCTCTACCCGCGCGGCCGCGTGCTCACGCTCATCCCCATTCTCATCATACCCTTTTTCGTGCGCCTGCCGGCGTGGCTGTTTCTGGGATTCTGGTTCGCCACGCAGGTGCTCTCCGGCCTGTACGCGAGCCTGAGCGTGCAGGCCGCGGGCATCGCCTGGTGGGCGCATGTGGGCGGTTTTCTCGCCGGCATGTTCCTGGTGCGCCTGTTCATGCGGCCGGAGCGCTGCGTATATTGCGAGTATAAGGGCCGGGACTTCCGCTTCAGCTGAAAGGCCGCCCAGGCCCTCGACAAGAAGCCGTGCGCCGGGCTATGCTGGCGGCATGCATGTCACCTACATCCATTCCCTTGATGAATTGGCCCAAGGCGCGCCGCTGCTGATTTACGGGGCGGGGGGACGAGGACGCGACCTGCTGCGCGCGGCCGAGCGCGACGGGCTTCTTCACTCCGTGGCCGGCTTCGTCGACACGTTCAAATCCGGCACGTTCGAGGGCCTGCCCGTATACTCCCTGGAGGAGCTCAAAATCGTTCTGGCCCGGCCGGAGCTGCGCGAGGCGCGCATCGTGGTGGCCTCGACCTACCATCGCAAGATCGTCCGCTCTCTGACCGAACGCGGCCTTGAAGCCTGCGCTGTCTTGCTTTGCAAGGACGAGGCCCAGCCGTTACAGGACGTGCCCATACGGGACATCGTCGCTGTTCTGAACACGCACCGCCACCCCCTGCGCGCCACCTGCGCGGACATGACGGGCCGGTTGACCCCGGGCCAAAAATTGCGCTGCCAAAGCTTCTCCACCATCTATTTCCGCCCCAGCGGCCTTTCACTCTGCTGCTGGATGCCCGACCTTGTGGAAGTGCCCGAGCCAGGCGACGCAGCCTCCCGCTCCCGGGCCCTGTCCCGGCTGGACGACATCCGCCACAGCCTGGTCCAAGCCCTGGACGAGGGCCGCAATCCCTACTGCGCCAACTGCCCGGATGCCTTCGCCACCAACTCTGGCACGCTGCCAACGCAATTCACCGGTCTGCACCTGGACGTGAGCACGCGCTGCAACCTGAACTGCTCGTACTGCATCGTCAAAAACACGGCCAAGGGCGTGGACTACGACTTCGAGGCCCTGTGCGACCACGCGCTGGAGCGGGGATTCGTGGTGAATGATCCCTATTTCGACTGGGGCGGCGCGGGCGAACCAACCTTGTACCCGACCTTCGCCGAACGCACGCAAGGCCTGCTGCGCCAAGGCGGGCACGGCTTGGTGTACACCAACGCCCTCAAATACTCCGAGGTAGTGGCCCAGGGGCTTGCCGGCCGGCTGCGCGCCGTGTGCAGCCTCGACGCCGGCACGCGAGAGACATACGCCGCCATACGCGGCGTGGACGGCTTCGACACGGTCTGGACGAACATCCGCCACTACGTGGCCGCCGGTGCGCAAAACCTCACCCTCAAGTACATCGTCACCGCGCAAAACGCCGCGCCGGAGGAGATCTCCGCCTTTGTGGACCGCTGCCGCGAGGAGGGCGTCAAGCAGGTGTGCATCTCACGCGATTTTTACGCCGAGACAGTCAGCGAAACCGAAAGGCGGGCGCTGGGCAGGCTGGCAGCCGAATGCTCCGCCGCCGGAATCGGCCACCACTACCTCGGCACGGCGGTGCCCCAGGGCGACTACGCGCCGGGGGCCTGATTCCGCCCGGAGGCCGGATCGCCCCGCAGGGACCGTGCAACCGGGCCGCCCGGCCGAATGCCTTCCCTTGCGGTGGCCGTTCCCACGCTATACGACCCGCCCCGACCGGCCGCCCCCCAAAGCCGGGATGACATCCGAACCGAAACCGCATATACGGCAGATGTGAAAACAAAACGTGTCACGGCAATGAGGCGAAAGTCCGGGGACCACGAACCAATACGGCGGACAGGCTCAGCCCGCGAGGGCTTTACGCTGCTTGAGCTGGTGGTGGTCATCGCCATCATCGGCATCCTGGCGAGCGTCATCTTCGCCATGAACAAAACGTCAAAACCCAGCGGCGCCGCGAGCGACATCGCCACCATCAAAACGGCGCTGCGTCAGCTGGAGCTGCGGTCGACCTCGGATTTGTCCGGGGCGAATTGGACGTTGAGCGGCACAGCGTCCAACGTGTCGATCTACAACAACGGCACGCTCATTTCCAGCTACGATCTCTCTGGCACCACGGGGGAGTTCTCCGCCGCCTTCGACCAAGTCGGTCGGTTGCAGACAAACCAGAGCATCCCCGCCAGCATCTACATCGAGCCCGAGACGGGGTACATTCCATGACAAGCCAACGCCACGCCCGCGGGTTCACCCTGGTGGAAGTCATTGCAACGCTGATCCTGGCGGGACTGTTCGCCATGATGCTCGCCTCGTATCTCAGCAAGGACATCGTTTTCGCTCATGTCCCCTTCCAGCGGCTGCAAAAGGCAGCGGAACTCTCCAACGCCATGGAGGCTGTCATAAGGGACGACGAGACCATGACGACAAAGACCGCCGCCGATCTCACCGCCCTGGCGGCAAAAGTGAACAACTTCAACGCGAACTACGGCGCCTATTGCGCCACATGCACGGGCAGCGCCGCCACAACGACCGTGGGGCTGCTGCCCGACGCCATACTGGTGACGATAACAAACAGCCAAGGCGAGACCGCATCGCATGTGTTCACAGTACAGAACTACTAGCAGCATGAAAAAGAGCCCTGGCTTCACGCTCATAGAGCTCATATGCGTCATCATACTCCTTGGCGTTCTCGGCACTGGCCTCACCATCGGCTTTGTGTACTTCGCCAAGTCTCAGCAAAGTCTTACGCAGAACTATCAGCAGGCGCAGAAAATTCAAATCGCCATTACCAGAATACTGTATGAAATCAAAAATTGCTCCACTGTTTCCGCAACAGGCAACGTCGTTTCGTACACCTTAGGCGACTCAAAATCGATATACGACAGCGACGGGAAACTCATTCTGAACGATGCGGGAACAGAGCATGTGCTGACGGATAACATCGCCGGCCTCACCGCATCGTATGCGGATAACATGGTGAACATTGCGTTCACAACCCAGCTTGCGGATAACGCGACAACGCAAACAACGCTTTCCATATACAAATGATGCGCCGCAACAACAAAACAAATCGTGAAAGTGGATTTTCAATAATCTACCTTATCATATCCATTGTCATCGTGAGCATCATTGGTGCGGCAATCGCAAAAATATCCGCTTCGTCCATCATGTCGGAGCTACAGCTGACCCAACTGAATGATGCGCGTTTTCTTGCTGAATCCGGAATAGAATACGCCAAGGGCATTGCGGCCTATTATAAAAACCAATCCAAGCCTATTGCCGAAGCTGTTGCCGCGTTGAATGAAAACTCCGGTGTCGTCACCGTGGCCAATGCCGGAAAATTCGCCATCGTCGCAACCCAAAGCGGCACGACCAGCATCCTCGTAACCTCCACGGGCTATGCGCAAACCGGCATGGCGAAGCACCAGCTCCCCCTGACCACGATCATAACCTATAGCACCGCCTCCGACGCCTCCACCAGCGATGCGCTGAAGGGAATATACAGCGGCACCTCGGCGAACATCTCGGGGAATTTCACCGGCAACTTCGCCACGGCCGCGCCAATCCTCAACGGCGGAGCCACCATCAACGGCTCGCTCATCTATCTGAGCAGCAGCCCCACCTGCCTGAGCATCAGCGGCAGCGTCACCGTCGGCGTCGTTGGCGGCAATGATTACGTCTGCTCCGATTCCTGCATCAACATATCCGGCGGCACCACCATCAACGGCAATGTGTACGCCCAGGGCGACGTCAACGTCATCAACGGCACGGTCAACGGCAACATCTACGCTGGCGGCAATGTCACCCTGGCGAAGAACAGCAACAACACGTGGGGCGGCGGCGCAACCGTCAATGGCGACATTTACACCCACGGCACCTTTTCGCAGCCGCCATATTACACCTCATTCAAAGGAACAGTGTACTACAACTCGCCAGTTCCAGACAAATGCACAAGCTACACGCTTCCAGAACACGAGAACGTTTCCTCCAGCACAGCACTTAGCGTCAACTGGAGCGGCCCAGGATCGAACCAATACATTTTCAGCGGCAAGGATGACATCAGCGACCATTCCTACGCGTTCAGCTCAATAAATTCTTCTGGCGGCACAAAAATCTGCTTTGATCTCTCCAAGCCAAACACGTATATAAATATTTTTGATAGCGGCGACATGAACATCCGCAGCACACTCTATGTTAGAACGTCAACGACAACAAACTGCTTCGATTCCGTAAATCAGATCAACAGCATTAATTTCGCCCAGTACACCGCTGCGAGCAGAGTCTACATGGATATACGTGGAAAGGTATACTTCGCCGGCGGCAGCAACTGGTTCGGAACCGTATACGCTGGAGACGACATCTCCTTCGGCGGCGGCGAAGCATCCATCGGCGCCTTCTACACAAACAAGGCCTTCAATCCCACCAATGCCGGCGGGCTCACATCCCGCTTCGTCGCATCCGACTACGTCAACAAATACTGGCCATAGCCTGGGCTGCGGCCAATAGCCCCGGCTTCTCCCGCTGAGCGAAACGCAGGCCGCCCTCTGCTCCTCCAGAACCGGCGGATTCGTCCGTGCGCCTTCCCCTGAGACGCTTCTTCCGCTATGCTTGCAGGGCTCCTTGCGGGTCCGCTTCTGGGACGGATGACCTGTCCAAGCCTGTGGAAAACTCCCTTGACAGGGTGCAACCACACACTATTTTGTACAACGGAGCGAGAAAGCGGCCACCGCCGCCAAGGAGTTGCACCACCATGAGTGTGGAATACAAAGATTATTATAAGATTCTGGGGGTTGGCCGCACCGCCAGTCAGGACGACATATCCAAGGCCTTCAAAAAACTGGCCCGCAAGTACCACCCGGACCTGCACCCCGGCGACAAGAGCGCCGAGGGCAAGTTCAAGGAAGCTGGCGAGGCCTACGAGGTGCTGAAAGACCCCGAGAAGCGCAAGCTGTACGATCAGCTTGGCCCCAACTGGCAGCAGGGCCAGAATTTCCAGCCGCCTCCAGGCTTTGAGAATATGCGCTTTCACCAGTCCGGCCCTGGCGGCCCTGGCGGGTTCGGCGCTGGCGGCTTCAGCGACTTTTTCGAGACCCTGTTCGGCGGCGGCGGCGGCTTCGCTGGCGCGCGAGGCGGCTTTGGCGGCGGTTTCCAGCAGCGTCCGCGCCGCGGGCACGACGCCGAGGTCATCTACGAAATCGGCCTGGAGGACGCGTACAAGGGCGGGCCGCAATCGGTGAGCCTGCAGGAACAGGTGGCCGGCCCCGGCGGCTTTCCCACCATGCAGACGCGCACGCTCAAGGTGAACATCCCGGCCGGCGTCAAGGACGGGCAGAAGATCCGCCTGTCCGGCCAGGGCGGCTCCGGCGGACCCGGCGGCGAGTCGGGCGATCTGTACCTCAAGATCAAGGTGCGCCCGCACCCGCAGTTCAAGGTCAAGGAAGACAACGTGGTGTACGACCTGGCGCTTACCCCCTGGGAGGCGGCGCTGGGAGCAACGGTGCGCGTGCCCACCCTTGACGGCGCGGTGGAGATGAAGATTCCGGCAGGAGTCGGCTCCGGCTCCAAGCTGCGCGTGCGCGGCAAGGGCCTGGGCACGGCCGGCAAGCGCGGCGACCAGATGGTGCGCATCATGGTCCAGGTGCCCAAGACCCTCAGCACTGAGGAACGCAAGCTTTTTGAAGAACTGGCCCGGACCTCGTCCTTCAGCCCGCGCGCCTAGCGTCCTGGCAGGGGAAGCCCGCTAAAGCGAGGAGAAACGTCATGTCGCAGTTGGAGAAACACGCTCGGCCCTGTCTGCCCATCCGCTCGGACCTCATCGCCTGGGCGCAGCTGGTGGAGCTGACCAGCGTGGAGCCCGCCACCATGGCGGAGCTGCTGGATATGGGCTGGATCGATCCCGTGCGCACCGGCGCGGAGGACTATCTTTTCCGCTCGCGCGACGTATACCGCATCCAGAAGCTCATGCGCCTGTGCCACGACTTGGAGATCCCCTTCGGCGCGGGCAGCATCATCGTGGACCTGCTGGAGCGCGTGGAGCGCCTGGAGCACGAAATTTCGGAGTTCAAGCAATTGCTATAACACCGCGGCATCGCCGCGACATATCGGGAGGACAACCATGGACCCCAACAAGCTGACCCAAAAGTCCCAGTCCGCCCTGTCCGAGGCGCAAAGCCTCGCCGTCTCGCGCGGGCACCAGCAGGTGGACACCCTGCATTTGCTGTATGCCCTGGCCGTGCAGGACGGCGGACTGGTCTCCCAGATAATCGGCAAATGCGGCCTTGATCCCAAGACCTATGCCCAGGCCGTTGAGGCCGAGCTTTCCCGCCTGCCATCCGTGTCCGGTCCCGGCGCACAACCCGGACAGGTCTACGTGACCCAGGCCGTGAGCGCGGTTCTTGTGCGCGCGGAGGAAGCCGCCAAGCGCATGCAGGACGAGTTCGTGAGCGTGGAGCACCTGTTCCTGGCCCTGCTCGACGAGCCGCCCTCCTCCGGTCCTGGCCGCGTGAACAAACAGTTCGGCCTCACGCGCGACAAATTCCTCTCCGCGCTCACCGAGGTGCGCGGCAACCAGCGCGTGACCAGCGACAACCCCGAGTCCACTTACGACTCCCTCAAAAAATACGGCCGAGACCTGGTCGACGAGGCCAAAAGCGGCCGGCTCGACCCGGTGATTGGCCGCGACCAGGAGATCCGCCGCGTCATCCGCATCCTCTCGCGCCGCACAAAAAACAACCCCGTGCTCATCGGCGAGGCCGGCGTGGGCAAAACCGCCATCGCCGAGGGGCTGGCCCAGCGCATCGTCAAGCAGGACGTGCCCGAGGGGCTGAAGGAGAAGACCATCTTCGCGCTGGACATGGGCGCGCTCATCGCCGGCGCCAAGTACCGCGGCGAGTTCGAGGAGCGCCTCAAGGCCGTGCTCAAGGACGTGCAAAAGTCCGAGGGCCGCATCATCCTGTTCATCGACGAGATCCACACCATTGTGGGCGCGGGCAAGGCCGAGGGCGCCATGGACGCCGGCAACATGCTCAAGCCCCTGCTGGCGCGCGGCGAGCTGCACTGCATTGGCGCAACCACCACCGACGAGTACCGCAAATACATCGAAAAGGACCCGGCCCTTGAGCGCCGCTTCCAGCCCGTCATGGTCGAGGAGCCCAGCCTGGAGGACACGATATCCATTCTGCGCGGACTCAAGGAGCGCTTCGAAGTGCACCACGGCGTGCGCATCAGCGACTCGGCCATCGTGGAGGCGGCCACGCTCTCCAGCCGGTACATCAGCGACCGGCAACTGCCGGACAAGGCCATCGACCTCATCGACGAGGCGGCGGCCATGATCCGCACGGACATCGACAGCCTGCCCACCGACCTGGACGAGACCAACCGCCGCGTGCTCCAGTTGGAGATTGAACGCGAGGCCCTGCGCCGCGAGACCGACTCCGCCAGCCTGGGCCGCCTGGAGAAGCTGGAGGAGGAGCTCGCCGAACTGAAAGTCAAGCAGGCCGAAATGCTGGCCCAGTGGGAGCGCGAAAAGAGCGCCATCGAAGTGGTGCGCCATATCAAGGCCGAAATCGAGCAGACCAAGCACGATATCGAGGAAGCCGAACGCGCGCTCGATTACAACCGCGCGGCCGAGCTGCGCTATGGCACCCTGAACGCCCTGGAAAAGCGGCTGGCCGAGAGCTCGCCTTCCCTGGAAGGGGGGGACGAGGACGCCCCGCGCCTGCTCAAGGAGGAAGTCGGCCCGGACGACATCGCCAACATCATCTCCCGTTGGACGGGCATTCCCGTGACGCGGCTGGTGGAGGGCGAACGCGAGAAGCTGCTGCGCCTGCCCGACGTGCTGCACGAACGCGTCATCGGCCAGGACGAGGCGGTGCAGGCCGTTGCCGACGCTGTGCTGCGCGCCCGCGCCGGCCTCAAGGACCCGCGCCGGCCCATCGGCAGTTTCCTGTTCCTGGGCCCCACGGGCGTGGGCAAAACCGAGCTGTGCAAGACCCTGGCGGAAGCGCTCTTCGACACCGAGGAGAACATGATCCGCCTGGATATGAGCGAGTACATGGAAAAGCACTCCGTGGCGCGGCTTATCGGCTCGCCCCCGGGCTACGTGGGGTACGACGAGGGCGGACAGCTCACCGAGGCCGTGCGCCGCAAGCCTTACGCCGTGGTGCTCTTCGACGAGGTGGAGAAGGCTCATCCGGACGTGTTCAACGCGCTGCTGCAGATTCTGGACGACGGCCGGCTCACCGACAGCCACGGCCGCACGGTGGACTTCAAGAACACCATCCTCATCATGACGAGCAACATCGGCGCACAGTACATGCTGCAAGGCATCCGGCCCGACGGCACCTTCGGCCCCGGCGTCGAGGATCAGGTCATGGAGGCCCTGCGCGGGCACTTCCGGCCCGAGTTCCTGAACCGTGTGGACGAGACCGTGCTCTTCAAGCCGCTGTTGCAGGCGCAGCTCATGGGCATCATCGAGCTGTTGGCCGACGGTCTGCGCACGCGCCTGGCCGACCGCAAGATGGGGTTGGAAATCACCGACGCGGCCAAGTCCTTCATGGCGGCCGCGGCCTACGACCCCGTGTACGGCGCGCGCCCCCTGCGCCGCTACCTGCAAACGCACCTGGAAACCCCGCTGGCCCGGGAGATCATCTCCGGCAAGCTGGACGACGGCGCGCAGGTGGTGGTGGACGTGCTGGACGGGCGCATCGTGTTTGGCCGCAAGGACGAGGACGGGGAAGTGGTGATGGACGCGGACGTCACGCCCGCAGGCCCCAAGGTGGACGGGGGCGGCAGGGTGCAGTAGATAGTGATAAGCTGGGCGGGCATAGCCTGAGAGGGTTGTGCCCGCCCGAGTTGGGAGTTTTCAGGTATCTATTCTGACCAGACTGCCGCCTGAGCAAAGGACTGGTGGCAGAATGTGTACAGGTTGGAGGGAATATTCTTGAAGTTTAATCCTGGCGACACGTTAGACAACGCGCACTGCATTTCATTACAACATGAGTTTCTGCGTTGTGATGATGCTTTTAAAGAATTTGCAGCAGCTGCGACTGTCATGATTATGCAAGGAGAAAACATACGGATCGCATATACAGCATACAATGCCTACGCTAGATTCATTCATCACCTGTACGAGTTTATGGTTGGTGCATTTAAGCGCGACACTAGAAACACACGGAAAGCTGAACCTAAAATAATTGAGTCATATTTACTACATCATGCACAGAGAGTCTTAACAACAAGACGCGAAGCGATACTGAAAGGCACTGCCCCATCATGGGAAAATAACATATCTTCTTTTCCAACCACTGTTCCACTAGATTTCGCAAGCAAATTTAGAAAATGTAGAAATATTACACTCGCCCACGTTACGCACGAACGAGCAACTTTAAATTTGTCAGATTTTTATAAAAACTATCACAAGTATCTGTATATGCTTTACTACGATTTGAGATACCATTGGGAGAGACAAAGCACAGACTTTCCAGCCCTTCAAGAAATCACTAAATTTTCCGTGAACGTGATGGAATCCAGCCAAGATTAAAACACGTGAA
>MNUQ01000078.1 GCA_001871085.1 Desulfovibrionaceae bacterium CG1_02_65_16 | reverse complement strand
AGCGACAAAAAGGAAGTAGCAAAAATCGACGGCGCCAGCTGGTATTATTTCCAGGCGCATTACTCCGCCTTCGAGGAGGAGCTGGAGAAGCGCACCAAATGGAAGCCTACCGGCGAGTGCGAATTGCTGATTCTCTCCGTTGCGAGCAACAGCACCGAAGGCGATGCGCCTATCAGCTTCGACGACGGCATCACGATCAACATCTCCGAGTTGATCGCGGATGGACTGATATCATCTATCAGCAGACTATTCTACAATATATTCAATGTGTTCAGGGATAATCCCGACACCACGCTCCATGAGCTGAGCAATCGCCTCGCCCAAAAAAACGGAGAGAGGGCGGTGCTGGATTTTCTGGGCGTCATCCCCGGTTCTTCAGGTCCGATAACGGCATACAAACGGCTGAAGCCCTACGCGGTCAAAGTTATTGGTCCCGGCCCCGACCCAACCTGAACGCGTCGCCAGTCATTGTGACGGGCCGCACATATTTCCAACGCATCGGGCTTGTGCGCCACACGTTTGAGCCGTTGGAAGGGAATGCGCGGCGCATGGTGAGCCGGGCGCTGGCCGAGTCCACTCCCAGCAAAAGCCCTCAAGCGACAGGCCTACCGTTCCAGCACCGCCACATTCACCGCCCGCAAGGCATCGCCGCCCTCGGCGAGGTCGAACAGCACGCGCTCGCCCGGTGCAAGGGTCTGGAATCCGTCGCGCTGGATTTCCGCATAGTGCACGAACACGTCGCGGCCGGCCTCGTCCGTGAGGAAGCCGAAGCCCTTGCGCTCGTCGAAATAGCTCACGGTGCCGGTGTGTCGCTGCATGGCGGTCTCCTGGGGCGCAATCTGTGCGCATTGGCTGGTGCCGGACACGGCCAAGCGCTGGGCGCAATGGTCCTGACGCGGCCCTGGCCAAGCTCTGACCAAGCTCTGACCAAGCTCTGGGCGCGACCATAGCCCACCCCGCCCGGCCCTGGCAATGCGGCGACGGCGGAACAGCATGGTCAAAACGCCGCAAGGGGTTGCTGGAAACACAAAAAGCCCGCCAAAGGCGGGCCCGTGTGCGTCGCGTTGATTGTGGGATTGTTAGCGCAGGCGGAAGGTGATGCGGCCGCGCGTCAGATCGTAGGGCGAGAGCTCCACTTTGACTTTGTCGCCGGGCAAAATGCGGATGTAATGCTTGCGCATTTTGCCGGAGATGTGACCCAGGATGCTGTGGCCGTTTTGCAGTTCCACACGGAACATGGCGTTCGGCAGGGCCTCCTGGATGACGCCCTCGACCTCAATGGCTTCTTCTTTGGACATGCAGTCTCCTCGATTGCGACCTCTGCGCTGGCGGCCGTGGGGCTCGGCCAGCTTCAAAGGCTCTTGAAAGGTGCCGCTTCTTACTTCGATTCGCAATCTTTGGCAAGCCCCGGCGCATCAAGAGCCGCGAACGCGCGGTGGGCCCCGGCCACAAAACGGCGCACAAGGGCCTCATTTTTCACGCCAAGCGTATCCTCCAGGCCGGTGTGCGCGTCTACCCCTGCGGGACGCACGGCGAGCACCGCGCGCTCCACGTTGTCCGCGTTCAGGCCGCCGGCCAAAATAAGCGGGCGTGGCAGCGCCCGGGCCAGCCGCGCGGAAACGTCCCAGTCGTGGGTGCGGCCCGTGGCTCCGGCGGCGCCGGTGGCGGGGTCGAAGGTGTCGGTCAGAAAGGCGTCCACAAACGGCGCGTAAGCCTGGGCCTGGGCCAGCAGCGCGGCCTCGTCCGTCGTGCCCACCACCAAGCTTTTAATGATGAAGAGCCCGGGCGCGGCGGCGCGCAGGCGGCGCGCCTCGTCCAGCGGCATGGCCCCGTGCAGCTGGATGCCGTCCACGCCGAGATGCCGGCACAAGTCCAGCGCCTCGCCCGCGTCCGTCACATAGGTTATGCACACGGACTGCGCGCGTTCTCCCGGCGTGGACTGGGCGGCCAGAGCGGCCGCAATGTCGCGCGCGCCCGCCTCGGTCACGTCGGGCTTGTGCACGGGCAACCGCAGGGGCAGCCCCACATGGGTGACGCCCGCGCGGGCGAGCATAAGGGCCTCCGCCGCGGTGAACACGCCGGCAACCTGTATCATTTGGCGTAATTTTGACACAATTACCCCCTGGATTTCATGTCTCGAAGCCGATACAAGAACAACGCAACCCCCTTTAGCCTGGAGTCGCCCGTGGAATGTCATGACCGCCAACCATACGATATTGTCAGGGACATTCTCAAGGTCATTGAGGAGCTGAACACCCTCAAGGACGTTGACGCGATACTGGACAAGGTGCTGGCCGAGGCGCGCGACATGACCGCCGCAGACGCCGGGTCCATCTACCTTGTGGAGAGCGGGACCCTGCGCTTCAGCTACGTCCACAACGACACGTTGTTCAGAGGCCCGGACGCCAGCAAGCATCTCTACACCGACTTCACCGTGCCCATCGACGAAAGCTCCATTGTGGGCTACGCGGCCATGAGCGGGGAAACCCTCGCCATACCCGATGTGTACGAGCTTTCCGGCGCGGAGCCGTATTCCTTCAACAAGTCGTTCGACGAGGAAACCGGCTACCGCACGCGCTCCATGCTCACCATACCGCTCAAGACCTTCCAGGGGCGCATCGTGGGCGTCATGCAGCTCATCAACGCCAAGGACTGCGATGGAACGGTGCGGCCCTTCACGGACTACCACATCCACTACGCGCCGCTGTTCGCCAACTCCGCCTCGGTGACCATCGAACGCGGCATAATGACCCGCGACACCATGCTGCGCATGATGAAAATGGCCGAAATGCGCGACCCCAAGGAAACCGGCGCGCATGTGCAGCGCGTGGGCGCGTACTCGGCGGAAATCTATCAGCAGTGGGCGCGCAACAAGGGATACGACGAATTCGTCATCCGCCGCAAGAAGGACATGCTGCGCCTGGCGGCCATGCTGCACGACGTGGGCAAGGTCGGCATCTCCGACGTGATTCTGAAGAAGCCCGGCCGCTTTGAGCCGCACGAGGCGGCGGTCATGAAGTGGCACTCGGTGTACGGCGCGGCGCTGTTCGCCAACACCACCTCCGAGCTGGACATGCTCTGCCGCGAGGTGGCCCAAGGCCACCACGAACGCTGGGACGGCAACGGCTACCCCGGCCGCCTGCCCGACGACCTGAGCCAGGTGCGCGAGCTGTGCACCGAATGCATCGTGGGCGAGAACATCCCCATCAGCGCGCGCATAACCGCCCTGGCCGACGTGTACGACGCGCTCATCTCCCCGCGCGTGTACAAGCCCGCCTGGCCGGAGGACAAAGTGGTGGAGGAGATTGTGAACAACCGGGGCACGCAGTTCGACCCGGATGTCGTCGACGCCTTCATGCAGATTCAGGACACCATCCGCGCCATTCGCCACAAGTACCAGGGATAGGCGTTACAGCGTCAGCGTCTCAAAACTCATCTGGTTCAGGTCGAACACAAGCATCTTGCCCGCCAGCCGGGGGCCGCGTCCGCAAAGAACGGACAGCGCCTCTGCGGCCATGAGCGAGGCGGCGGTAGCCACCGCGGGGGCCGGGGTGCCCTGGCTGTCCTCCGCGCCAGCGCCCGCGCCGAAATAATCCGCCGGGCCCTTCTCGCCCGGCAGCACAGTGGCCACAAAACCGCTGGCTCCCGCCACGCCCGCCGTCACCACCGGCAAGCCGGCCTGCCCCGCCTGGCGCAGCAGCGCCGCGCGGTCGGCCAGGCCGCCCAGGGCGTCCAGACACAGCTGCGCGCCCTGGAAAAACTTCAGCATGTCCGCTTCTTCAAGGTACACGGCCATCGGCTCAAAATCCACAGCCGGATTCACCAGCCGCAGGCGCGCCGCGGCGGCCGCCGCCTTGTAGCCGCCCAGGCTGCGGCGCGTGGCGTACAGCTGGCGGTTCAGGTTGGTGGGCACAAACTCGTCGCCATCGGCCGCGCGAACGCGCCCCACCCCGGCCCGGGCCAGCAGCTCCAGCACATAGCCGCCCAGGCCGCCCAGGCCCACCAGCGCCGCGCCGGATTCCAACAGCCGCAGCTGTTCGACGAGGCTGTAGGCGTCGTGGTTGCGCAAATACCGCTCCGGACACACGCCCAGGGCCAGCGCCACGCGCTCCACATGGGCCACGGCCTGGCCGCGCGGATGCTTCTCCCGGGTTCTGCTGCGCGCCAGGGCCCGCGCCAGGTCCTGCACAAAAAAGAACGGCAGCACGGGCAGCTCCCGGCCGTCAGCCAAGCGCGCGGTTTGCGTCAAGGCGCGGATGCGCTCTTCCAAATGCGCATCGTTGACGGCGGAAAACGCGGCCATGGCTAGCCGCCCCCCACGGCCGGAAACAGGCCGACGCGGTCGCCATCGGCCAGGGGCGTGGCCAGCGGCGCGTGCACGCCATTGACGAACACGAGTTTGAGCTCGTCCTCGGGAATGCCCAGCCGGGCCACGATATCGGCCACGGTCTCGTTCAGCGCGGCCGGAAACGCCTCCGCATCCGGCGGGCTGAAGCGGGAAAGCGTGGCGAAGCATTTCAGCGTGATGTGCATATCGCGCCTGTATATGGAAGCGCCGCGGCGGTCAACATGGCAGGCATGAAAGCGTCCGCCGCAAAGCAAAGGGCCGGGAGGCTGCCCCCCGGCCCTTTGCTTGATTTTTTGAAAGCGCGCCTCCGGCGAATGCCAACGGCGAATGCCTCCGGCGACTGCCGGCTGTGAATGCCTCCGGCGAATGCCGTCGGCGAATGCCGCTAGTAGGCCCAGTACATGGTCATGACCGCGCACACGGCGGTGATGAGCATGGAGACCACGAAGGCCGGGCGGATGGCCGTGCTGGCCTCGCCGATCTTATCGATGCTGGAGGCGGCGTTTTGCAGCTTGGCCGGCGAGATGACGCTGGCCAGACCGCCGCCGATGGCGCTGCCGGCGGCCACCACCACGCCCGTTGCGCCAATTTTATCGGCCGTGGAGAGATGCAGCTTGGTCAGCATGGCGATGGAGGACGTTTCCGAGCCGGAGATGAACCCGCCAAGCAGTCCCAGAAACGGCGCCACGGCGGCGTAGAACCGGCCAAAGGCCAGGGCCGAGGCGTCGGCCATGACATAAATCATGTTGTGCGTGGGCTCGGCCAGCTTCCAATCCAAGCCCTTGCCCGAGTTGTTCATCACATACGCGATGGCGAAAAACACCGAGGCGGACATGATGGGCCGCATGGCGCGCTTGGCCGAGGTTTTGAGTCCCCGGCGCAGCTGCTCGCCCGTGGCGCGCATGATGGGCAGAGCCAAAAAGGTGCATACCACCACCCAGAAGTACGCCTGCCACAGCACGCGCAGCTTTTCCGGGCTGCCGGGGATGATCTCCAGCGGCATGGCCAGATCCACGAAAGTGAGCTTGAAGAATGGCAAAAACGGCGCGTTCAGAATCAACGAGAACACCGTAAGCAGAATCCAGGGCGAAAGGGCGCGCGGGAGGGAGATGCGCGCCTCCGCCGCAAGATCCTTGTCGGAAAGCGTGGCGCGGTCGGAGAGCGGCTTGCCAGTCAGCTTCACATAGACGACCAGGGCGAGAATGACGCCCAGGCCGGCGGCGATGCCGGTGATGGTGACCAACCCGGCCTTGGCCATGAGTATGGCGATGACGCCGGCCGTGACGCCCGCGATGAGCGCCGGCACGAGGCCTTTTTTGACCAGCTGCGCGCCGCCGGTGAGCTGGAGCATGGCGAGCGCGATGCAGGTGCTGATGACCGGCATGAAGTAGGCGAAATGGAGGCCCGCCTCCTGCACCGGCATGCCCACGAACTGGGCGAAGACCACGGCGGGAATGCCCAGCAGCGCGTAGGTGCACAGGGCGTCGTAGCCGATGGCCGGCAGCAGGATGGCCGCGAAGGTGGAATAGCCCAGCGCCAGCATGATGGGCGGCAGAATGGACACGGTGACCGCGCCCAGGCTGGTGAGCAGAATGCCGAAGCCCACGTTGATGATCATGATCTGCACCGCGTGCTGGCCCGGGGCGATGGTCTTCATCAGCGCCACCACGCGGGCCACGGCCCCGGTCTCCTGCATGAGGGTGATCTGAATGATGCTGGCGGCCATGACCAGCGCGATGGGCAGCGAGGCGACAAGCCCCGCCACCGAGGCCGTGAGCACCACCGTGACCGGCGTGCCGAAGTACAGGCAGGCCACGCCGGCGGCCACAAGCCAGCCTATGTACCCGGCCGTGTCCGCAGCCACGCGGTACACCAGCAGCAGCAGAAAAATGGCGATGACCGGGAAAAACGCGAGCAGTACGGAAACCATGTCCATTGGCTACCTCTCCCTCCCTCGAATGTGTCCGCAAATGGTTGCGCGCCGCGCCGGAACCTGCACGCTCCGACAGCGCCGGAGGAAGTGAGCGCCCGCACCGCAATACTCTCCCCTGTGGAATTGGCGGGCCGGCATCCTCCAGCCACTTAAGAATGCTTGAAATATGGTGCTGATGGCGTCCCAGGACACCGTCCGCCCACAACTTCCAGTGTGCCATATGCGTTTGAAGCGCGCAACGCAACCCCCTATGCGCCATATGTCAGGCCTATGGATTGCTTTCACCGGGCGGCTGTGCCACTGTTTCAAAATGAGCTTCAGACGCCCACTGGTTACAGTTATTCTCGCGGTGTCGCTTTTGCTGTGCGCCTGCGCCGACCCCGTGCAGACCGTCCGCGAGGCGCGCATCTCTCCGGACGAAAGCGTCACCGTGGAGCAGGCCCTCGCGCGGTATCCCTATTTCAAGAGCATCACCTGGAGTTCCTACGAGACCAAGGATGGCAAGCGCATCGTCGAGGCCGCCTGCGACATCGACGTGGCCGCCAACTGCCGGGGCGTCGGCGGGGCCGCGCTCAAGCTGGCCCAGCGCGACGTGGCGCGCGACTACCTGCTGGCGCGTTTTGTGGTGGAGGGCTGGCCGCGCAAGGTGCGCGCGCTTGAGGCCCGGCACGTCACCCAGTGCGACAGCGGCATAAGCCTGGGCATGTCCGACCCCAAATACCTGCGCGCCGTGTATAACCGCGAGCGGGTGCGCTTCTTTTGCCTGGAGGGCGCAAACTGCCCAGGCCACGGCCGCACAAACCGGCAGGAGCCCGGCGCCAACGAAACCAGCGCGCCCTAGCTGTGGAGTTGCAAGACGTTGTTCACTCCCACCTCAATTCGGCTGATGGGCGGTTTGTTTTGCAACGCTGAA
>MNUQ01000140.1 GCA_001871085.1 Desulfovibrionaceae bacterium CG1_02_65_16 | reverse complement strand
GCGCTCATTGTCCTTGGTGTCAGCATACCCATTGTTGCGTACATTCTGCGATCAAGACAAAGCAAGGATAAATAGAGATCCGTATCCGTTTGTAAGCCAGTCCCGGCTTGGCTTAATCACCGGGCCGGGGCTTTCGTCTGCGACTACGACGCCGACACCGGCCGCTTCACAGCCCTTGACCCCAAGGGCGCGAAGGGCGGTGACAGCGACTGGTACGGCTACTGCGTCGATGACCCGGTGAACCGGGCGGACGTGTGGGGGCTGGAAGTGGAGTTCTGCGAGCGCCCGCTTAAATTTCCAGTACTTGAAAGGGTACTGGACCACCATTGGCTCAAGACCGACTCGACCGAGGCTGGCCTCAAAAAGGAAACCGAAGGCGGCCTCTTCTCGATTTCAAGTTGGGAAGACCATACAGGACAGTCCGAACAACCGAACGCCAAGTGCTGGCCCGTACCCAACGTTGATGAAAGTTGCGTGGATAAGTTGATACGACCTGGCACAGACATTGGAACGTACTTCCCCGGGGCCAATGACTGCCAGACGAACGTAAAAGAAGTGTTGAACTACTGCCGCACAGACGTAGAATGAACGCACTTGGTCAGCAGGGAGAGCTCATGAAACGATGGTATCCGCTGTTCTTTCTTGGTTTATCCCTGCTGGCTATTGTTGCTTCAAATGTTCGGCATCTCCTGTTCCTTGTGTCTTGGACTCCAGACTCGACTCTTTCAGACACCCAACATCTAGGCCTATTCGCTTTGCTCTCTTTTCCAATAGGGCTGTGCTACATGTGGCGTTCTTGGGGGCCTGGCGAAGAAAATCACGCCTCTCTTGGGCGAATAAGAATTCGTTTTGGGAATACGCTGCTTATACTTTCGATCTGCGGTTGGTTTTATTTCAAAGTCGACTCGATTGTCAGCGCTTGGGTGGCCGACACTTCAACTCAGGTACCACTCAAGTGGTTTTGGCTGAGTTATTGGAAAAGTCTGGCCGCCGATCTCTCGCTTTCCATTGGTGGCCCGCTTGCCCTTTGGATAAAGGGCATCCGCATCCCGCCGCGTACGCCAAAGGCGAAGAAATAATACTACGTCTGACACCGACACCGGGCGCTTCACGGCGCTGGACCCCATGGGTGCCAAGGGCGGGGACTCGGAGTGGTACGGCTATTGCGTCGACGATCCGGTCAATCGGGTGGATGCGTGGGGGCTGTGGTCTCTCTTCGGGTCCGGTGGCGAGAAACAGCAGTCGAGCGCAGACAACACGGAATGGAACAGAACCGGCCGCGACGACAATCCCTACTGCAAGGTGTATCCCTCGATGATAACGGGACCATGCGGGGCGGCTGCCGATAGAGAAGGAACGAAATCTTTTGTGCTGCCGCTTCCTTGGGATCCACTTTCGTACATATTCCACCACGGGTATGAAAATGGATGGTTCAGTAAGAAAAAGAAGGATAATGAGTAGTGCACGTGGGAGGCAACATGCGTGAATGCTGGCATGTCGTTGAGGTGTATTTCTGTCTAGCAATACTCAGAATGCTTGGATCGTTAGTGCGATATCTCAACGAACCTGTTTTTTGCATTTTCAAGCGCAGATTTTTTGCTCATAGTTGCAGTCACCGTGTTTGTCTACCGAGGCAATAGGCTTGCAAGTCGTATCCTCGCCGTCCACATAGTCCTGAGCTCAGCTTCAACAGTTGCAATGTTCATCTCGCTCCATACCCAGGTCGATGTGTATTTGATCTACAGGTTGTTGGTTGGAGTCTACTTCGTCATCGGCGTCATCAAACTCTGGCGCATCAAGGAACTGCCCACGCGCTTCACAGATCCGCCGACGGAAGAGCAGGCGCACTACTGAGGTCGGCGGCATCCTCCAAATAAAAACGGGGCGAGGCGTGTGTAACTCCTCGCCCCGTCGGCATTTTTCAGACGCGCAACCGGATATTCCAATTCGCCCCTTGCTTGACCAGGTTCCAAGCGGGAGCGCCTCCGAAGGACCGCGCGGGCGACGTTATCGCGCCTGGGCGAATTCCTCGGCCTCGACCTCGGCGCGCAGGTGCCGCAACACATAGGTGCAGCCGATGCCGACGGCGCAAACCCCGGCGTCGGCCAGAAGCAGGCCGTTGTACCCGGCGTAGTGCATGGCCCAGGCGCCAAAGACCGGCCCCGCGAAGTTGCCCACCTGCAGGGAGAGCATCATCAGGTTGGAGTTGATGGTCTTGAAGCGCGGCGGCGATATGGTGAACATGTAGCCGTACAGCGCTGGCGAGCCGAAGCCCATGCCGATGCCCATGGCCAGTGACGAGGCGTACAGCTGCCACAGCTCGGTGGAGTGCTCGGCCAAAAGGAAGCTGAGGGCGGAGAGGACAAAGGTGAGGCGGATGAGGCCCACCTTGCTCACGCGGTCGAACAGATGCTTGCCGAAGGCGCGGATGAAGATCATGCAGCACATCTGGATGGTGAAGTAGTAGCCTACGTCCTGAAACCCGCGCGAGAGAAACAGCCCCTTGGCCATGAAGAACAGCGACGAGAAGGCGATGATGTACAGCGTGTTCAGCAGCAGCACCATCGCGATGGGCGGGGCTGCGGCGTTGCGGTACATGTCCGCCAGGGAGACCCTGGCCTGAGGCTTGTCGGCGCGGCCTTCCTTGCGCTGCCGCCTGGCGATGAGCAGCACCAGCGCCAGACCGGGCACAAGCAGCAGGGACGCGGCCTCGTATTCGTAGGCGGCCGAGGGCAAAAGCGGCGCGGCCAGGCCGCAGGCGGCCGGCACGATGGAGTACGGAAGCAACAGCGCCACCGAATAGAGGCTGAAGGCCTGCCCGCTGCGCTCCGGGGGAATGTGCGAAACCATCATGGTCATGCACGCGGCGGAGAGCAGGTACACGGCGGTGCCATTGGCTAGACGCACGGCCAGAATGGCGACGGCGCTGGTGGCGAAGAAATACGCCGGCCCGCAGACCAGCAGCAGCACCGCGCCGACAAGGGCCCATTTGGGAGCGTTGCCGGGCGTAAGGTAGGGGCTGGCGAGCAAAAAGAAGGCGATGGTCGCCAGCGACGAGCAGCCGATGAGGAATCCGCGCCACTGCTGCGCGATGCCTATTTGCTGTAGGAACTGGTACAGGTTGTAGAAGACCGTGATGTTGCAGTAGGTCAGAAAGATCAACAGGCAGATGGCGACGAAGTCGAAGTTGAGCAGATTTTTCGGGCGTGTCATGGGGAAGGTTGCTGGTTGAATGTTTCGCCTAGGCGCTGGGGCGCAGGCCTTTGTCGATGAAGCCGGCCACGGCCCGACCGATGGCGTCGATATCCTGCGGCGCGTAGCCGGTTTTTCCTGTGAACCGCAGGAAGTTGCCGTTGCGCGAAAAGGCGCTGGCCATGGTGAACAGGGAATAGGCGAGGACCCTGTTGTCGAGGGACTCCGCCGCCAAACCGGCGGTTGCCTCCACCAGCTGGGAGAACTCCTCCAGGCAGGGGCGGATGGCCTCCTCGTAAAGGGTGTCGAAACAGGCCGTTGGCGTGATGAACTCACGTTGCAGCAACAGGCTCATCCACCGGGAGCGGTTGGAGGCCGCCAGCGCGGCGATAAGCTTGGCGATGACGCGGTGCGCGCGCCGTATGGGCTCCTCGCCCTTTGCGCGGCTTTCCGCCTGCGCGGCGGCGAAGGCGTTTTGGTACAGGCTTGCGAGGGTTGCGGCCACGTGGCGCACCACCTCGCCGTACAGCCCCTCCTTGCCGCCGAAATGAAAGGCGATGGAGGCGATGTTGGTTCCGGCGGCGGCGGCCAACTCCCGCGTGCCCACGGCCTCGAAGCCTTTTATGGCGAACAGCCGCAAGGCCTCGGCCAGCAGCCGGTCCCGCGTCGCCTGACCTTTGGCTGTCCGCGTGTCGATTTTCCCGTTCTCGTCCATGTCCTGCTCCCTGCATTCCAGGCGCATCCGCCCAGAGGTTTGGGGACTATGCCTGCTTCCCGATGATGTCAATCAATCGATTGACATCTTTCCGTGGCCTGCTGTCTTTTCTTTCTTCTTTCCCCCATTTCCCGCCCAGACGCTGCACATTCCCACCGCTTCCGCCGCCGGATCCTCCGTTTTGCGGAGGGTCCGGCGGATTGCGGAGTCCAGAGGGCGCATGCCCTCTGGCGGGATCAAGGGGCGGAGCCCCTTGATCTCCCCGCAATACCTGTCAACCCGGAATTTTTGTCCTTTTACTGGCCAAAACCATCCCTTTTTTGGCCGGCCCCGGAACCCCATGTTATCCTTGCGTCATTTGCGCCGGGCCCCCTTCGGGGAATCCAACGCCTGGCGCGCAAACGCAAGGAGTTTCTATGCCCTCCCCATTTCTCTCGTTGCGGCGCGATGAGCGCAGCCGCATCGCCGAACGCACCCTGAACCTTGGCGGCGAGGCCGAAATCCGGCGCTACGCCTACGATTCCACAGGACGCCTCGCCC
This sequence comes from Desulfovibrionaceae bacterium CG1_02_65_16, assembly GCA_001871085.1. GTDB lineage: Bacteria > Desulfobacterota > Desulfovibrionia > Desulfovibrionales > Desulfovibrionaceae > Humidesulfovibrio. The sequence continues at coordinate 3,024 of MNUQ01000140.1, read as the reverse complement.
GCGTCGCGGACGAACGCGGCGGACTACTGGAGTCCTACCAGTACGACCGCGAAGGCCGACGCCTCGCGGACATCAACCCGTTGCGCTTCCGCGGCGAGCGGCGCTACAGCTATGCTGCGGGCAACCGGCTTTCGCAGGCGGGCCGCGTCCAGTACGGCCACGACAAGGCGGGGTTCCGCAACCTGAAGCTTGAAGGCGGCCGCGAGACGCACTACCACTACGAGCCCTCGGGCCTGTTGCTGCGCGTGGACCTGCCCGACGGCAGACGGATCGACTACGCCTACGACGCCAAGGGCCAGCGCACGGAAAAGCGCACCAACGGGCGGCTGGTTGAGGTCTATCGCTGGCTCGATCCGCTGCGGCTCTCGGAATTCCACGACGGGCGCGAGTGGTGGCGGCTGGCGTACCTCAAGGGCCGGACGCCCGTTGGCGTGACCAACGGCGACGACTCGTACTTTTTGCTTTGCGATCAGGTCGGCACGCCGCTGGCCCTTGCCACCACGGATGGTCATATTGTACAGACGATGCAATACGACAGCTTCGGCAACCTGTTGCAGGTTCGTGGCGATGTCGTTCGCCTGCCCATCGGCTTCGCGGGCGGGTTCTTTGACGCCGACACCGGCCTGACGCGCTTCGTGTGGAGAGATTACGACGCCGACACCGGCCGCTTCACCGCCCTCGACCCGCTGGGCGCAAAAGGCGGCGACAGCGACTGGTACGGCTACTGCGTCGACGACCCCGTGAACCGGGTGGATGTGTGGGGGCTGGATGATTCGTGGTGGGGCGGCGTGCAGAAAATCGGGGCGGGCCTGGGGGAGCTCTGGGACAAGGCACCGGTGGGCATCGGCCAGGCGGTGACCGAAGGAGCCAAGGGCGCGGGAGAAGCATTGAGCAAAACGGCCGACGCATTCGCCACGAACGACGACTTGCAGAAATACACCGGCATCGCCATTGGCGCGGGGGCGCTGCCCATCGCCGTAGCTGGAGGCGTTGAGGCCGGGCCGATTATCGCCACGACCGTGGCGCGTAATCCCGAGAAGGTCCAGGGGGCTTATGAATTCCTCTCTGGCGCGTTTGACTCAAGCCTCCCGCCTACGACATGGGCTGGGGTAAAAGGCTATGCCGCAAACGAGGCATATAATTGGAGTAAGCAATGAGAGTTAAGTTGTCGGAAATTTACTTCGGGCAAATGTTTGCCGTCTTAGGAGCATTGCAAATAGGCGCGGGCAAAGCCTCTGTTCGTGGTTTTCCCGCACCACTATGGACAGCATACGTCTTGCTGGCCGCAGGCATAGCCATTCCTCTGCTCGCCTGGTACTTGCGCAGGCCCGGGCAGCCCCCTGAGATCGACAAGCCGTAACAACGCAGGGCGGCCTTGCATGCAGCAGGACAGCCTTGCCTGTTTTACAGCGACTGGTACGGCTACTGCGTCGATGATCCGGTGAATAGAGTGGATGCGTGGGGGCTGTGGTCTCTCTTCGGCTTCGGAGGTGAGGAGCAGAAATCGGGCGAAGGAAACACGGAACAGAACAGAACCGGCCGCGACGACAATCTTTACTGCAAGGTGTATCCGTGCGATGGCAACGGGACCATGCAGGGGGACTACAAGCCGATTGACATCCACCCGGGCGCAGAGCCATTTGTAATAGACTTCTCAGTCAAAGTCCCGGACATATTGGCTGGACCATTCCGAGGGGATAACAGTACGGAGGAAGTTCGCATACCACTAGGGTTCGACTACGTCACACCCTTCCGAGCGTATTATGAGCGAAACAAATAGCAACGTCTAAAACAAGCCAGTTGGCCTAGCTGGAGATGAATTATGCGAGGAGCGTGGTACATTGTTGATGTGTACTGTTTCTTATGTGTTCTGAGGGCCATCGTTACGGCTGTCCAGGACAAGAACAATCCCACGCTTCTCGCAATCACTGCGGCAGCATTGCTGTTTGTGTTTATCCTCGCATGGTACACATACAAAGGCCATCGTCTCGCCAGCAGGGCATTGTCTTTATACATAATTGCCAATGTGGTTTCAAACGTTTGGCCGGATATTGTTGGAACACATACGATGAGTGTCTATCGCTTCTATATGTACGCATTTTTTTCGTATCTTTTCTTTGGAGCCATCAAGCTCTGGCGCATCAAGGAACTGCCCACGCGCTTCACCGATCCGCCGACGGAAGAGCAGGCGCACCACTGAGGCCTAAGGCAACCGCCAAACGAATGCGGGGCGAGAAGCGTGATAAGCTCCTCGCCCCGTCGACGTTTTGGGATGTTCAGCCGGGTGTTACAATTCTCCTCTTGACCGGGGTCAAGGGGCGGAGCCCCTTGGCTTGACCGGGGGGGGCAAGCGGGAGCGCCCCCGGAGGGCCGCCGCCAGTCCTTGGTCTATGTGGCGGCCTACTGCACCCGGTCAGCTGCGGCGCGGCCAATGCGCCCGGGCGTCTCCAGCACGGCGGCCACGGCGTCGAGCACATAGGCCCCGGCCTTGCGGATGGGGTTGGCGGATTTTTTGGGTGAAAGCGTGTTTCTGAGCGCCGTCGCCGCGCCGATGAACCGGTCGTGGTTCAGGCTGTCGGTGGCGGCCATGTTGGAGATGTCGATGAGCTGAACGCCATAGGCGCTCGCCAGCTCCTGGATGCGCGGGTCGCGCACGTCCAGCCCGCCGACGCGGTCGCGGCCGCCGCCCAGCCGGGTGGAGATCTCCAGAGCCCGATCGTCCGGGGAAGCCAGCACGGTGATGGGCGGCTCCAGCCGGCCCACGACCTGGGCCTGGGCGCGGAACACGTCGAGGTCGATGTCCGGCGCGGCCAGAATCACCGCGCCCAGCCGGTCGAGCACGCGCCCCTGTCCGGTGAGGCGCAGTTCGCGCAAGGCCTCCATGGTGAGCCAGCAGCCCATGCTGTGCGCCATCAGGGTGATGTCGCGGTGGCGCGGGTCGTTGGCCAGGGCGGTGAGCACCGTGGGCGCGGTGCCCGGTCTTGTCGAACCGCCCCCACTTTTTGATGTCAATGTGCAGAAAAT
>MNUQ01000103.1:439-7799 GCA_001871085.1 Desulfovibrionaceae bacterium CG1_02_65_16 | reverse complement strand
GGGGCCGCGTGTATGTGGTGCCGGCGCAAACCTCCGTGCGCGAAAATCCGGAGGACACGGCCTTGCAGGTGCGTGTGCTCAAGGCCGGGCAGCGCGTCCGCGCGGATTTTTTTGAGGACGGCTGGGCCGCCGTGTTCGACCTGAAGGAGACCAAGCGCTCAGAGCTGCGCGCCCTGGGGTACGTCCGGGTGACAGACCTCACCGGCGGTCGGGCAGTGCCGGAGGAGCCGCGCGAGGATTCCGTCGAGGTGCGCAAGTCCGCGCACGGTCTTAAGCGCGAGCCCAAGGCTGTGGAGCCTAAGGCTGATGAATCCAGGGCCGTGGCGGCGTCAGAAAAATCAGGCAGGGCGGGCAAGCGCGGCAGGATTGAGGCCAAGGCCGTGTCGAAGGCGGAGCTGGCCGCGAACGACGCCAAGCTCGAGCCGCGCGACAAAGCCCTGAAGCCGGGCAAGTCGGCCAAGTCCGACAAGGCGGCCAAGTCCGAGAAGAGCGGCAAGGCGGGTAAGGGGTTTGGCGAGGTGCTGGTGGCCGACCGGACGCTTTCCGTGCGTGCGGAGCGCGACAAGGAGGCCACGCTGCGCAAGGTGCTCAGGGCCGGGCAGAAGGTGCGCGTGGATTTTGTGGAGAACGGCTGGGCCGCCGTGTTTGATCCTGAGGAGAAGACGCGCGAGGAAAGCCGCGCCTGGGGCTATTGCTACGCCAAATTCCTGGTGCCGCAGGCGGGCTATGACGCCGCCCAGACGGAGCCGTCCAGCCCGCAGGCCTCGTCCGGGCACGCGGCCGCGTCCACGCCGGATGCCGCTTTGGCCAAGGCTGGCAAGAAGGGCAAGGACGCCGAGGAGGCCGTGGGCTACACGGTGCTGGAGCGCAAGGCCGATCGTCGCGCCAAGCCGCCGGTGACGGTCCTGCGCGCGCGGCTCAATCTTGCGCGTCCGCCCGCCAGGGAGGCCATGCGCAAGATCGCCCGCGAGATATGGAAGACCGAGCGCCGGAAGAACGAGATTCTGCAGCTGGAGCTGCTGCTCGCGCGCATGGACCCGCATGGCCTGGCCTATGCCGTGGTGAAGTTTCACGACGACGGGCGCATCAGCGAGTTCTGGTGGCGCGACGTGGTGCTGGAGGACGGCGGCAAGTAGCCTGCGCAGTGGATTTTTGGTCAAAGAAAAGGGCCGCGGCGGTGTCGTCGCGGCCCTTTGGTTTTGGTACGGGCGGGCGCTTATTTCCCAAAGAGCGGAATGGGCGGCCGGGGCGCCGCGGCGGGGAACGCGCGCCGCAGGGTGGTGTCCTTCATGATCTTGGCGTCCACGAACACGTTGCCGCAGCACTGGCACTTCCAGTGGCGCTGCTGCTTCTGCAGGCGCATCAGCAGACCGTCGCGGTCGTAGCAGAGCTGGCAGTATGGCCCTTTGTGCCGCAGCTCGTCGGTCAGCCAGTATTTCTGGCCGTCGAACTCCATGCATTCGGCCATGTCGAGAACCTGCGCCACCTCAATGATCTGGTCCTTGAGGGCTTCATTCTCCTCCACGAGTCCGATGTACTCGTGCTGGAGGGCTCGCAGGAGTTCCTTGGCCTCATCCGCGCGGTCTTCGCAGATGAGTTGGTGTATTCGGCCGAATCCGGTGGCGTGCAGCAGCTTCTTGGACATTGGATTGCTCCGTTTGGCGTTCGAGCGTTCTGGTGTCTGGCGTTGACGCCTCTCTTATCGGACAGGACGCGAAGCATCTTTAGGGAAATAGCAAAAAGACGGGGGGCCAAGGCGGTTGCCCCGGTCCCCCGATGTTGCAATGGCGCGCGGCGCTACTTGGATTGCGTCTTGAAGCGGTCGGTCAGCACGGCCAGGGTGGCGGCGTCCGGGTACTTGCGCATGGCCGCCTGGTTTTTGGCGATGCGCGAGGGCAGCGGCGGATGCGTGGAGAACCACGAGCCTTTTTTCTTGGAGGTCGTTTCGACCTTTTCCAGCGCGTAAAGCGTCTCGGTGAGGCCCGCCGGATTGTAGCCCGTGCGGTAGGCCGTCTCCATGGCGCTGGCGTCGGCCTCGTATTCCATGTTCTTGTCCAGGCCCTTGTCGAAGAGCACGTTCTGCATGTCGCCTATCATGCTCTCGAACTGCGCGCCCTTGTCGCCCTTCATGGTGGCGGCGGTAATCTGCCCAACGCCGTTGAAGAACTGCGAGCGCTGGATGCTTTTGAGCGCGTGGCGCAGGGCCACGTGGCCTATCTCATGGGAGAGGATGCCGGATAGCTGCGCCTCGGTGCGCATGAGGGAAACCAGCGCACTGGAGACGAAGATGATGCCGCCCGGGCAGGCGAAGGCGTTCTGGATGTCGCTGTCGACCACCACGAAGCGGTAGGGGATGTTTGGCCGGGGGGAGTTGGAGGCCGAGGCCATGCCCACCAGATTGACGTAATGCTGCAGGCCCTTGCTCTGCACGGGCATGCCGTAGCGGCGGAAGCCCTCCACAGCCAGCCGTTCGCCAATGGTGCGCTCGCTCTTGTAGTCCAGCTGCTGCGAGCTGGCCAGCACGCTCTTGGCGCCGGAAAAGAGCTTGCTCTCCTTGGAGTTGGGATCAAGCAGATTGTCCAGAAATCCCGCCATGACCGAGCCGGGCAGGGCCAGGGGCAGGCCGGCCGCGGCCAGGCCCAGAATGAATTTTCTTCTGTCCATGTCGCCCCCCTTTATTTGGCGTATTCGCCGATGTGTCCGGCCTTGAGGAAGCCTTCCAGCTCCTTCTTGCCCACTTTTTCGGCCAGCACGCCGTCCAGGGCCTGCTTGTATTCGGCCTCGGAACGCACGGGCCGGTTGCCGGCCTTGGCGGCCTGCTCCTCGGTGAGGCCGCGCACGCTGCGCGCGCTGTCGGCCTCGCTGACCATGATGGCGCTTGAGCCGCCGCCGCCAAAGAGATTGTCGCCTCCCTGCCTGCTGGCTTCGGGCGGGCTTGCGGCCACCTTGCCGCGATAAATCCAGCCGCTGCGGCCGCCTGCCGAGACTTTGTACCAGCTGTCCTCCTGGCCGAGGACCGAGAGCTGGGTGCCCACGGGCAGCTCGGCGATGGTGTCGGACGAGGCGGTTTTGTCGGCCTTGAGCTTTGCGCCCTCGGAGGCCACATAGAGTGTTTCCTGCGCCAGCGCGGGCGTGGCCAGAAGCATGGTTCCGGCTACGGCCGCAAGAAGCTGCGTGCTGCGATTCATGAGGGACTCCCTTGGGTAAGGGGTTTGGGGATGTTTTGCATTGTGCGCCAAGGTCGTCTTGATTGCAACCCAGGCACCCATTCGGGTCTCCCCTTCGGGTTTCCCTTCTGTTGCTTCCTTTCCCTGGGGCATTGGGGGGGGAGTCTAGGCCAGCCCCACCTGCCCGGCCACACCGGCCACCGCGCCTATGGCGACGGTGAAGAACGCAGCGGGCTCCAACCCCAGCTTTTCACATTCGGCAATGGTCTGCCTGTTGACGCTGGCGGCGAAGGCTTTGTCCTTCATCTTTTTCTTGAGGCTTTTGGCGTCCATGCCCTCCATGCGCGCGGGGCGCACCAGGGCGTTGGTGTGGATGAGTCCGGTGACGGTTTCGCCGCAGCGCAGGGCATAGTCCAGGGGCGAGCTGGGCGCAAACCCCGTGTGCTCGCAGTTGTGCGCGCGAATGGCGTCCAGCGCCTCCACGGGCAGCTTGCCCTCCAGCATTTCCGCTGCGTTCAGTCCATGGCGCGCCGGGTTGTCCTTGGTGGTGGCGTAATCCAGGTCGTGCAGCAGGCCGGTGAGGCCCCACAGGTCCGCGTCTTGTTTCAGCTCTTCGGCCAGGGCGCGCAACACGGCCTCGGACTCCAGGCTGTGGGCCAGCAACATGGGCTCGGTGATGTGCTCCGTGAGCAGGGCGTACGCTTCGTCTCGGCTCAGCATGGCGGTTACTCCTTGGGCGCGTGGAGCCAGCAGTGCGCGAAGCGTTTCGCCGCGTCTGGCGCGCCGGGCTCCGGCCCGATGTAGAATGGTGGCGGAAATTCCTTGGCGCACAGGTCCATGGCGCGCGGGCAGCGCGGGTGGAAGGGGCAGCCGGAGGGCGGGGACAGTGGGCTTGGCGGCTCGCCGGAAAGATGCTGCCGCCGGCGCTCGTGCCCCGGCAGAGGCACCACCGGCACCGGCACGGCGGAGAGCAGCGCCTGGGTGTACGGGTGCATGGGTCGCTTGATGAGCGCCTGCGCCGGGGCGGCCTCCACCACGCGGCCCAGGTACATGACGGCGATGCGCTCGCACACCTGCCCCACAACGGCCAGATCGTGGGAGATGAACAGATAGGTGAGGCCCAGGCGCTCGCGCAGGTCTTGCAGCAGCAGCAGCACTTGCGCCTGAATGGACACGTCCAGCGCGCTGACGGGCTCGTCGCACACGACCAGCGCCGGGCTCACTGCCAGCGCCCGGGCCACGGCCACGCGCTGCCGCTGCCCGCCGGAAAGCTGGTGAGGGTAGCGTCCGGCCATTTCCTCCGGCAAGCCCACAAGGCGCAGCAGCTCCAGCGTTTTGGCCTTGCGCTGTGCGCGGGTGCCCAGGCCGTGGATCTCCAGGGGCTCGGCCACGATGCTTCCAACCCGCATGCGGGGGTTGAGCGAGGAGTAAGGGTCCTGAAAAACCATTTGCATCTGCCGGCGCAGGTCCTTTTCCGGCCAGGACGCGATGTTGCGGCCCTGGAACTCGATGCGCCCGGCCGCCAGCGGCTCCAGGCCGAGCACACAGCGCGCCAGCGTGGATTTTCCGCAGCCGCTTTCGCCCACAAGCCCCAGGCTTTCGCCGGCCTCAATGGCCAGGCTCACGCCGTCCACCGCGCGCGCCACCCCGTGCGACAGGCCGAGCAGCCCGCCGGACACATGATAGTGCCGCGCCACGTTGAAAAGTTGCAGCAGCGCGGTCACAGCAACGCCTCCGCGTCTTTTTCGCACAGCCAGCAGCGGGCAGTGCGCGCGTCCGATAGCCGGAAAAGCGGCGGCGCGGCTTGGCATTTCTCAAAGGCCTGGGCGCAGCGCGGCCGGAAACGGCAGCCGTCCGGCAGATCGAAGATGCCCGGCACCATGCCGGAAATGGGCGCGAGCACGCGCTTTTCGCCAAGGCGCGGCACGCTGGCCAGCAAGCCCCGCGTATACGGGTGCGCGGGCGCGGCGAACAGCTCGGCCACGTCGGCCTCCTCCACCACCTGTCCGGCATACATCACCGCCACGCGGTGGGCCGTTTCGGCCACAACGCCAAGGTCGTGGGTGATGAGCAGGATGCCCGAGCCCTTTTTGCGCTGGAGCTCGCGCATGAGGTCCAGAATCTGCGCCTGGATGGTCACGTCCAGCGCGGTGGTGGGCTCGTCGGCGAAAAGCAGGTTCGGCCCGCACACCAGCGCCATGGCGATCATCACGCGTTGCCGCATGCCGCCGGAAAGCTCGTGCGGATAGCTCATGGCGCGGGCTTTGGGATTGGGGATGCCCACCTGCGCCAGCATCTCCACGGCGCGCTCCAGCGCCTCGGCGCGGTCGGCGTTCTTGTGCAGGCGGTAGCCCTCGGCGATTTGCTCGCCCACGCGGAATACGGGGTTCAGCGAGGTCATGGGCTCCTGAAAGATCATGGCGATGTGCGCGCCGCGCACGTCTTGCAATTCCGCCTCGCTCATGGCCAGCAGATCGCGCCCGCGGTAGAACGCCTCGCCCTTGATGACGCGGCCCGGCGGGTCAGGGATGAGCCCCAGGATGGATAGGGCGAGCACGGTTTTGCCGCAGCCTGATTCCCCGACCACGGCCAGGGTTTCGCCTTGCCGAACGCGCAGGCTCACGGTATCAACCGCCCTGGCGACGCCCGCAGCGTTCCTGCCGCCCGCCCAGCCGCCCGCCCAGCCGGACGATTGCCGGGCGAAGGCCGTGGTGAGGCCGCGGATGTCGAGAAGAGGCTCGCCTGTGTCGTGTTGCTGCATGGCCGCGCGGTGTTGAGGGTGAACGGCTACGGGGCCGCCAAACTTTTACGAGGATAACGGAAATCATGACGGATAACAACGAGGCGGCGGCTGTGACGCCGGACAGGACGGCGGAACTGGCGGGCAAGCGTGTCGCCGTTGTGGGCGGCGGGTTGGCCGGGTGCGAGTGCGCCATGGCGCTGGCCCGCGCCGGGGCAAACGTGCGCCTGTTCGAAATGCGGCCTGGCAAAAGCTCGCCCGCGCACACCACCGGGGACCTCGCCGAACTTGTCTGCTCCAATTCCCTGCGCAGCGACGAACTCACAACGGCCATCGGCATCCTTAAAATGGAGATGCGCGAGTTGGGCAGCCTCGTCATGCGCGCGGCGGACGAAACGCGCATCCCCGCCGGCAAGGCGCTCGCCGTCGACCGCTTGGGCTTCGCCGCGTTCATCACCAGTGTTATCGAAAGCGAGCCGAACATCGAGGTTGTGCGGGCCGAGGTGGCCAGCCTGGACGCGCCGGAACTGGCCGGGTTCGCCGCCGTGGTCATTGCCGCCGGGCCGCTCGCCAGCGACGGGCTCGCCGCGAGCCTGGGCGAGGCCGCGCAGGCGGAGGGCGGCCAGCGCCTGTATTTCTACGACGCCATAGCGCCCATTGTGAGCCGCGAGAGCGTGGACATGGACATCGCCTTCTGGGGCAGCCGCTATAGGCCGGAGGAGGACGACTACCTCAACTGCCCCATGACCGAGGCGCAGTACGACGTCTTTCTGGCCGCGCTCATGGCGGCGGAAAAGGTCGCCCCGCACGAGTTCGAGAAGGCCATCCACTTTGAGGGCTGCCTGCCCGTGGAGGAAATGGCCGAGCGCGGAAGGCTCACCCTGTGCTTCGGGCCGCTCAAGCCCGTGGGCCTGCCCAATCCGCGCACCGGCGCGGAGGCCTTCGCCGTGGTGCAGCTGCGCGCGGAGAACAAGGAGAAGACGGCCTTCAACCTCGTGGGTTTTCAAACAAAACTTAAGTACCCGGAACAGCAGCGCGTGTTCCGCCTTATTCCCGGCTTGCAGCACGCCGAGTTCCTGCGGCTGGGCAGCATTCACCGCAACACCTTTGTGGACGCGCCGGGCGTGCTGACGCCCGAACTGGAGCTCAAGGGCCGGCCGGGCGTGTTTTTGGCCGGGCAGATCACCGGCGTCGAGGGCTATCTGGAAAGCGCGGCCTGCGGGTTGTGGGTGGGGCGCATGTTGGCCGCCAGGCTGGCCGGACGCGCATTGCCGCAGCCGCCGGTCACCAGCGCGCTGGGGGCCTTGCTCGGCCATTTGCGCACCCCTCCGGTCAAGCGTTTCCAGCCGTCCAACGCGCACTTCGGCCTCATGCCCGAGCTGAACCGCCGCGCGGGCAAGAAAATCCGCAAGGAGCTGTACGGCCAGCGCGCGCGCGAAAGCTTCACGCAGTG
>MNUQ01000103.1:0-430 GCA_001871085.1 Desulfovibrionaceae bacterium CG1_02_65_16 | reverse complement strand
GGAGGTTGGTCTGGCTGCGCGGTAGGCGCGGCGCAGGCCGCTCATGTTTTGTGATTTGGGGAGACAGGCCGGCGTGGCGCAGCGCCGGCTTTTCTTTTGCCCATTTGCGGAGTGGGATGTGGAAAACACTGCGTTGCAGACGGAAATTGTGTTGCGGCGCTTGTGGTTGCAGCATAATTGCAGCAAGGGGACATGCAGTGGTTGTTGCTGCGTTTTGTGGGATGTGGGCGGCTTTTATAGGGGGATTTGGCGGAAAAATGCTGGCGCGGTGGGCGAAATCCTCCTGAAATAATGGCTATTGGCAATGAAAATATTTTTCGAAATATCTGCAATAATCCTTTACAAGCATTTGTGGCGCGCGTAGGTTGCAGCATCTGGACAAGTTGACTGGATGCTTTTTGTTCAAGCGAAATGAGCGACAATTTCAGGT
>MNUQ01000075.1 GCA_001871085.1 Desulfovibrionaceae bacterium CG1_02_65_16 | reverse complement strand
TTGATATTGAACTTTTTCACGCGAGGAGGACGTTGATGCGCCTGACCACGAAAGGTCGTTATGGGATGCGGCTCGTGCTCGACATTGCACAGCATGAAAAGTACGGCCCCGTCTCCATGGCCGAGACCTCCTTGCGGCAAGACATTTCCGCAAAGTATCTTGAGCGGTTGGTCGGCGAGTTACAGCGGGCGGGCATCGTCAAGAGCCTGCGCGGCCGCGAGGGCGGGCACCTGCTGGCCGTGCCGCCGGAGAAAATCACCGTGGGCGACATAGTGCGCGTGCTGGAGGGCGAAAGCGCCCAGCTGGCGTGCAGCCACAACCGCCTGTCGTGCCCGCGCTCCGTGCATTGCCTTACGCGGACCATTTGGGTGGCGGCCGATCAGGCCATGTTTGAAAAGCTCGATTCCGTCACCGTCAAGGACATCATGGACGACGGGCAGAACTGCATTTCCAAGAAGGAGGCCGAGCAGGCCAAGAGCAAGACGCCGCCTGCGCCCGCGCCAGACGCCGGCACCCGGCGCAAGGCGGTTCGGCGCATTCTTCGGCAGCGTTCGGCCATAGCCTCCAGCCGTCCGCCCAAGCTGCCGGGCGCGCCCAAGAAGATCATGGTGGTGGATGATGATCCGGACATTGTGGATTATCTGGTGACGGTGTTCCGCGAGCGCGGCTACGAGACCTGCAGCGCCGGCGGCGGCGTGGAGGCCACGGAGGTGCTGCTGCGCGAGACCCCGGATCTCATCACGCTGGATCTGGAGATGCCGGAGGAATGGGGGCCAAGGTTCTACAACCGCTATATGCGCATGCCGGAGTTCAAGCACATTCCGGTCATCGTCATCAGCGGCCTGCCGGGCATCCACATGGCCATTCCCAAGGCGGTGGCCACGGTGCGCAAGCCTTTTGACCCGGCCGAGGTGCTCCAGCTCGTCGAAACGGCCATCGGCAAGCCCTAATTTCCTCCCCCGCCCCATTGAAAAGGCCCGGACCGCGAAGAACGCGGCCCGGGCCTTTTCAATGGACTGAGGGGTCCAGGGGCGGAGCCCCGGTCCGCCACCTGCGTGTCACTCCCGGCTACCCCAGCCGCGAACGGGTCCAGTCGACAATTTCGCGCGCCGGGCGGGCTCCGGGCAGCCGGTCGATTTCGCGGCCGTTCTGAAAAAGCACAAGGGTGGGGATGGACTGCACCTGGAAGCGTGCGCCAATGGCCTGCTGCTCCTCGGTGTTGACCTTGCCGAGGCGCACGTGCGGGGCGAGCAGGCGAGCGGCCTCCTCAAAGGCCGGGGCCATCATGCGGCAGGGGCCGCACCAGGGGGCCCAGAAGTCCACCAGCAGGGGCAGGTCGTCTCGGGTGAGCATGGCGTCGAGCAACGGCTGGTCGAGGTGCAGCAGGGTCCCGGCGAGGGGCTGTTGGCACTTGCCGCACACGGCCTGTCCGAGGCGGGCCTCGTCAACTCTGTTCACAGCATGGCATGCGGGGCAAAGGAGTTTTTTCATGTCGATGAGAATAGGTTCTTTTGCGCCACAGGCAAGGGGGGCTATTCGTCCGGAGTGAGCTCGAGGATGGCCCGGGCCTGGTCGGGGTAGGCGCGGGTGAGCGCCGCGCGCGAGCCGTGCTCGTAGTCGGCGAAGTCGAACCCGGGGCTGACCGTGCAGCCGAGCAGGGCGAAACGGCCGCCGGGCAGAAGCCGCGTGCCCTGCCACACGCCGCGCGGCGCCACAACCTGCGGGCGCTGGCCGGCGGGTATGTTTACGCCGATGACATGAGAGCTGGCGCGGCCGCCGGGATGCAGCTGGAGCATGCCCACGGGGTCGCCCAGATAGAAGTGGAAGATTTCCGTGCTGGCCACGCGGTGCAAGGCGGAGAAGCGCGTGGGCGTGACGAGGTAGTAGATGGACGTGGAGCAGGCGCGCGGGCCGGTCTGTTCCGGGCCGGCGGCTCCGGCGGGCAGAATGCGCGCGGAGCGATAGACCTCGGCGTAGAGCCCGCCCTCCCGCGGCAGAGGGACAAGGTTCAGCGCGCGCACAATGGCTGCTATTTCAGGATCATCCGGAAGCGCCCCCCGGTGGTTCATTGCTGGCTCCTTACGCTGGCGGTTTTGATAATCACGGCAACTCCGAAAGAGGGCCCCAGGGCAGCCCCTGGAGCAGATGCCGGGAAAGGGCGTCCAGTTCCACGCGCAGAGCGGAGGCCATTTCGGCGAAACGGGCCGCGTCTCCCGCGGCGGCGGCGCGCTCGGCCTCGGCGGCGATGGCCGCCCCCCGGGCGGCTCCCACCGCGGACAACATGCCCCTGGCCCGGTGAGCGGTGGCGCGGCACCGACGCAGATCGCGCGAGTCGAGCGCCTGGTTCAGGCCGCGTTCCGCCTCCGGCAGGCTCTTTTCCTTGAACTGACGCAGCAGCAGGGAAAGCAAGGACAGATTGTCCCCGAAGGAGCGCGTGAGGTAGGCGTGGTCCAGCCTGTCGAGCGAGGCGGGGTTCAGAACGCCGCCGGCGTCTTGCTGTGGGGCGGCGGCCTTCCCGCCTGCATGCCCGGCCGGCGTGGCGGCCGACGTGATGGCATCCCCCCGCTGGGCGGCGGCGGCCAGAGCGCGCTCCATCGCCGCGAACAAGGCCTTCTCCTCCGTCGGCTTGGAAACGGCGTCATCCATGCCGGCCTCAAAGAAGTTTCTGCGGTCGTCGCCGGAGGTGTAGGCGGTAAGGGCCACAACGGCGATGTTGCGGGCGGCCTCGCCAGCAGCGCCCCGGCGCAGTTGCCGCGTGGCGGAAACGCCATCCAGCCGGGGCATCTGCACATCCATAAGCACAAGGTCGAAAACGCCCTCGCGCAGGGCCCGCAGCACCTCCTGGCCATCGGCCACGCTTTTGACCCTATGGCCGGCGTTTTGCAGCACATGCTCCATGAGCACGCGGCCTATGGCGTTGTCGTCGGCCAACAGCACGCGCAGGGGGCGGCGGACTTCACCCGCGGCGGCGGCGGCGGCGGGCACGGCCTCCTCGCGCCGGGGGGGCTCTGCGGACGCGGACGCCTCCAGCTCAAAAGGCAGGGTGACCGTGAAGGTGCTGCCCTTGCCCAGGGTGCTGAGCACCTGGATGGACCCGCCCATCTGCTCCACAAGGCTTTTGCTGATGGCCAGCCCCAGGCCGGTGCCGCCATGACGCTTGCCATAGGAGCTGTCGCCCTGGCTGAAGCTCTCGAACAGATGCGGCAGATAGCTGGGGTCGATGCCGCAGCCCGTGTCCGCCACGCTGAAGGACAGCCGGGCCGCTTCCTTGGAGCGCGACTCGGCCCGGACGGTGACGGTGATGCCGCCGGTTTCCGTAAACTTGAAGGCGTTGGTGAGCAGGTTGCGCAGCACCTGACCCAGACGGCCCTCGTCGCCCACCAGCGCGTCCGGGGCGTTGCGCCCCACGGCCACGCCGAGGGTGAGGCCGCGTTCCCGGCCAAGCACGGCTATGGGCCCGGTGATGGAGTCAAGCATACGGCGCAGCCGGAAGGGCGCGCGGCGCAGGGTGAGCCGTCCGGCCTCGATCTTTGAGAAGTCGAGGATGTCGTTGACCACTTCGAGCAGGGCCTGGCCGGAATCCACGGCCATTTCCGCCAGGCGGCGCTGGGCCTCGTCCAGCCGCGACTGGGCCAAAAGCCGCGTGGTGCCGATGACGCCGGCCAGCGGGGTGCGTATTTCATGGCTCATGTTGGCCAAAAAGAGCGCCTTGGCCTGGGTGGCGGCCTCCGCCTCCACCTTGGCGCGGCGCAGGGCCGCCTCCGCGCTCTTGATCTCCGTGATGTCCGTCACCGCGCCCGCAAAGCCAGTGAGGACGCCCTCCGGTCCGCGCTCCACGGCGGCGCGCACCAGGGCCCAGCGTCCCTGCGGCAGGCCCTTGGCGGGGCGGAAGCGAAGCTCGGTGATAAAGTCGTCGCCGGTGCGCGCGGTCTCACGCAGGCCGCGCAGAATGTCGCGGCGGTCCGCGGCGGCCAGGGTGCGCAGCCAGCCGCGTCCCAGCGCCGCCTGCCGGGGATAGCCGCTGATGCGCATCCACTGGTCGTTGACGTAGGTGCAGCGGCCCTGGGCGTCGGCCTGGAAGATGCCCACGGGGGAAACCTGCGCCAGGGTGCGGAAGCGCTCCTCGCTGCGGGCCAGGGCCTGCTCGGCGGCCCTGCGCTCGGTGATGTCGCGCGCGGAACCCACGGTGCCGATGACCACGCCCTCGTCGTTGACGAAGGGCGCCTTGCTCACCTCGTAGCGCATGAAGCGGCCCTGGCAGAAGCCCGCCTCCTCATAGAGCCTCGGGCCGTCGGCCTTCAGGGTCGCCTCGTCCGACGCCGCGCAGGCGGACCAGATGGTGTGCCAGTCCGGATCATCCGGGTGGGCGAGCTGCTCGCGACGGCCATAGTGTTCCTCGGTGCGGCCCAACGCGGTTTCGCCCTCGCCCAGGCACAGGTAGCGCTCGCACAAGGCCTTGTTGGCGAAGAGATAGCGGTTCTCCATGTCCTTGGCCCAAATCATGTCCGGCACGTTGTCGCACATAAGCCGCAACATGACCGCGAGCTCCCGGTAGCGCAGCTCGCCGAGGCGCAGGGCCATCTCCGCCGCCTTGCGCTGGGTCTCGTCCACGGCGTAAATGTTCACGTAGCCCCGCTCCATGAAAGGGGACAGGGTGAAGGAGTACACGCCGCTGGGGTACGAGCGCTCGGAGGTGCGCGCCTGGCCCGAGGCCAGCGCCAGGTCCAGCTCGCGCTTGAGCTCCACCGGAAGCGCGCCGCCCACCTTCTGCCCCCAGCCGGCCAAAAGCACCTCGGCCGCGGGATTGGCGTACAAGAGCGCCCCGCTCTCATCCGCGCGCAGCACCGGGTGCGGGTTCTCCACCGGGAAGCGCGCCACCAGCTCCAGGCGCTCCTCGGCCAGCTTGCGCGCGCTGACGTCGGTCATGGCGCCGGACATGAGCAGCGCCGCGCCGTCCTCGTCCCGTTTGAAGACGCGGCCCCGCGTATGCACCCATACCCACTGCCCGTCCTCATGGCGCAGGCGGCACTCCAGATCGAAGAACGGCGTTTCTCCGGAGAGATGCCGGGCCAGCGCCTCCTGACGCCGGACGCGGTCATCCGGGTGCAGCCGCGTCAGGAACTCCTCCATGGGCAACGCCGTCAGCTCCTGGCCCGGCAGGCCGAGAATCTGAGCCCAGCGCTCATTGCAGCGCAGCGTGCCCGCGCCGATGTCCCACTCCCACACGCCAGTGCCCGAGCCCTCGATGACATCGGAGAGGCGGCGGCGCTGCTCGGTCAAGGCCAGCTCGGCCTGCTTGCGCTCGGTGATGTCTATGGCCAGGGCGGCCACACCCGCGCCGCCGTCATCCAGGGCGATGCCGGCCTTGGAGACCAGCCAGTGACGCGGCTTTTCGCCTGGGGCGGCGAAGTTCGCCTCGTACTGCATGCCGCCCTGGCCGGAAAGCACGGCCGCGTCGCAGGCGACGTGCAGCTCGGCCTGGCTGCCCATGCC
Source organism: Desulfovibrionaceae bacterium CG1_02_65_16 (assembly GCA_001871085.1). GTDB lineage: Bacteria > Desulfobacterota > Desulfovibrionia > Desulfovibrionales > Desulfovibrionaceae > Humidesulfovibrio. Next base: position 1,991 of record MNUQ01000075.1, on the reverse strand, counting down.
GAAATCGCCGATGCTTCGCCCAAGGATCTCGCCCTGCGTGAGGCGGTGCAGGCTGGCGAAGGACTCGTTCACCAGCAGATAGCGGCCCTGCGCGTCCTTGCAGACAAACGGCGTGGGCAGGCTGTCGATGAGATTCTGCAGGAAGCGGTGGCTGCGGGCCAGGCGGTCCTCGGCGGCGCGCCGCTCGGTGATGTCCTGGAAGGTGCAGTGGGTGCACAGACTCCGTCCATGGCAGTTGCGCGCAACGCGCCCGTTGGCGCTGATGAGGTGGCGCGCGCCGTCGCGGCCGCGCAGCAGGTACTCCGCACCGCGCACCACGCCCTCGCGCAGGAAGCGGGCGAACTGCTCGCGGAACAGCGGCCGGGAATCCGGGTCCATGAAGTCGGTGAAGGGCCGGCCCAGCACCTCCGCCTCGGTGTAGCCCAGCGCGTCCAGCCAGGCGGCGTTGACCAGCAGCAGGCGGCCGTCCTCGTCCAGCGATTGGTAGGCGATGGGCGCGTTCTCGAACAGGTGCCGGAAGCGCTCCTCGCTCTGGGCCAAACGCTCCTCGGCCTGCTTGCGCTGGGTGTTGTCCACGTTGATGCCGACGATGCCCACGCCGCCGCCGGGCAGGGACACCAGGCTCTTGAACACCATGCGGTGCTCCACGCCGCCGGCGGGCAGCGTCCTGTCATACTCATAGCTCACGGGGTTGCCCGGGCCGGCGGCCAGGGCGCACGCGTCCCACTCGCGGTGCAGGCCCGCGTGCTCGGGCGGCTCCACGTCCTCCGTGCGCTTGCCCAGATATTCCTCCAGGGGCCGGCCGCCGCGCATGTCGGCATAGGCCTGGTTGACCAGCAGGAAGCGGCCCTCGGCATCCTTGCAGAACACCGTGTGCGGCAGGCTGTCGATGAGCGTTTGCAGGAAGCGCAGGCTTTGAGCCAGCTTCTGCTCCGCCAGACGCAGGGGCGTCACGTCGATGTGCACGCCGGCCATGCGCAGGGGCCGGCCGTCGGCGTCCAGGCGGGCCTCCGCCGAGGCCTCCATGTACGCCTCCTCCCCGCCGGGCTTGCGCACCCGGAAGGCGGCGGCGAAGCGTTCGCCTTTGGCGGCGGCGTTCAGCAAGGCCGCGCGCACGGCCTCGCGGTCCTCCCGCGCCACGCGGCACAGCCAGTCCTCCGGCGTGCCGGTGCGATCGGAGCGTTCCGCGGCGGCGGCTTCGTCCAGGCCGAACAATTCCGCCATCATCGCGTCGTAATAGGCCTCGCCGGTTTCAAGGTCCCACTCCCACAGCCCCACGCGCCCGGCGCGCGCGGCCCGCTGGAGGCGCTCCGTCAGCGCGCGCAGCTCCCGCTCGGCGTCCTGCCGCTCCAAAATGCTCCACACGCCATTGACGAACTGGGACAGCTCGGCGCTGTCCTCCTCTGTGTACGGGTTGATCTTGTTGGCCACGCCCAGCACGGCGCGCACCCGCCCGGCATGGATGACCGGAACGGAGAGGAAGCGCGTGAGGGGCGCGTGCCCTTCCGGCAGGCCGCGCTTGCCCGGATGGGGCGCGGCGAAGTCATTCAGCAACACCGGCGCGCCCTGGCGCACCACGTCGCCCCACACGCCCGTTTGCTCCAGGCGGTAAAGCGTCTGCGCGCCGCGCACGCCGCACGCGTCCATGACGCCCTCTGACCAGGCGTGCACGGTGAACTCCCGGGAGGCCTCGTCATAAGCGCCGATGTAGCCCAGCTGGCTGCCCGTCATTTTGAGCGCCTCGTCCAGGGCGGAGTCAAAAAACTCCTGGCGGCTGGCGCCCTGCATCTCGTGCAGGCGCAGCAGGGCCGCGCGGCGCACCTGGCGCTGGTTCTCGGCCTCGCACGCGGCGTGCTCGCCGGTGATGTCGGCCACCAGTCCGCAGGAGCCGCGGAATGCGCCGCCCGCATCATACAGCGGGAACGGCATGATGCGCACCAGCCGCTCGCCGCCGTCCGGCCGGATCAGATGGGTCTCGTAGGCCGCGCGCG